>JAQTTI010000041.1 GCA_028710845.1 Candidatus Omnitrophota bacterium
GGCGCCATTGATGATTATAGTGATGCGGTAAAAGAAGTGCACAAATCCGGCGCTTTAGCCATTGCTTCGGTTTATCCTGTTTCTTTAGGGATACTTAAAACTCCGGGTGAGATGGGTTTTGATATTGCAACGGGAGAGGGCCAGAGTTTGGGTATCCCGCTTTCTTTCGGTGGGCCTTACTTGGGGTTCATGGCAGTAAAAGATGAATTAATCCGCCAGATGCCGGGGAGAATCGTCGGGGCTACGGTTGACAGCGATGGAAAGAGAGGTTTTGTCCTGACCCTGCAAACCCGCGAACAACATATCCGCAGGCACCGGGCAACTTCAAATATCTGTTCTAATGAAGCGCTTTGCGCTTTGCGCGCCGCTGTATTTGTCTCGCTTCTAGGAAGAAATGGTTTTAGGCAACTGGCAGAGCAGAATTATCAGAGAGCGGAATTTGTCAAAGAGCGCTTGTCAAAAATCGGCGGTGTAGAGGTAAAACGGTCATCGCCTACTTTCAATGAATTTACTGTTCTTTTACCTAAAAATGCCGATGAAGTAGTCCGGGTTATGATCGAAAAAGGTTTTGCTGCGGGATTTCCGCTGGGCAGATTCTATAAGGGAATGGATAATTATTTATTAATTGCTGTTACCGAAAAAAGGACCGAAGAAGAGATATTAAGTTTTACCGATTGCCTTAAAAAGGTATTATAAAATAGGGACGGTTCTCAACTCAAAGCAGAACCGTCCCCTAAAAAGGGACAGTTTACCTTTGGTTTGAGAACCGTCCCTAATTAAGAAGGGGTGGGAATGAAGTTGATATTCGAAAAACATAAAGATGGATGCCTTGGCTGTTCTTATTCTTCACAGAGTATTTTTAAGTCAAAACCCCTTAACGAAAAATATACCAGGAGAATTGAACTGAATTTACCCTGCGTCAGCGAATTGGAAGTAGTGCGCCACTATACAAATCTATCCCGCCTTAATTTTTCGGTAGATACTAATTTTTATCCTCTGGGCTCATGCACGATGAAATATAACCCCAAATTTACGGAAAAAATCGCTTCTTTTGAGGGATTTTCCCAGTTACACCCTTTGTTAGCGCAGCTTTCAGGGGGAGGAGCGCTCGTGCAGGGTTCATTGGAGGTTTTATATAAAACCGAAGAATTACTTTGTGAAATTACCGGCATGTCCGCTTTTACTATGCAACCTATGGCAGGGGCTCACGGAGAATTGACCGGGGTAATGCTTATTGCTGCCTACCACAAAGATAAAGGGGATAAGCGAAAATATGTGATTGTTCCGGATTCATCGCATGGGACAAACCCTTCCAGCGCGGCTATTGTCGGATATGAAGTTAAGGTAGTTCCTACTGGTCCGGATGGTTATATGGATTTGGTAGAATATAAAAAACAATTAAATAAAGAGGTGGCAGCGGTAATGCTGACTTGTCCGGATACACTCGGTATTTTTAATCCCCGGATAAAAGAGATTGCAGATTTGGCCCACAAAGTAGGTGCTCTTATGTATTACGACGGGGCCAACCTTAATGCTATGCTTGGAAAGTGCCGGCCGGGAGATATCGGGTTTGATGTTGTCCATTTAAATTTGCATAAAACCTTCGCTACTCCTCACGGAGGCGGTGGCCCCGGAGCAGGGCCGGTCGGAGTCAGTGAAAGGCTGGTTGATTACCTGCCGATCTCCCGGGTAGTTAAGCGAAGCGACGGTTTATTTGGGTTAGATTATAATTATAGAAAATCGATTGGTTATATTGCCCCTTTCTATGGAAATTTCGGCGTAATTCTTAAAGCCTACGCTTATATTCTGGCCTTGGGCAGGGAAGGTCTAATCCAGGCGGCGGAGATAGCAGTTTTAAACGCCAATTATTGCCAGGCCAGGCTTAAAGAATATTACGACCTGCCTTTTGACAAGAATTGCATGCATGAATGTGTTTTTTCCGCTTCCCGCCAGGCTAAGAAGGGGGTACACGCTTTAGATATTGCCAAATATTTAATTGATAAAGGATTTCATCCTCCGACGATATATTTCCCCTTGATTGTAAATGAAGCCTTGATGATCGAGCCTACTGAAACAGAGTCAAAAGAGACGATCGACGCCTTCATTGAAACAATGATAGAGATTGCTAGGTTAGCAGACGAAGACCCAAATAAAATAAAGCAGGCGCCGGTTAATATGCCGATAAAGCGCCTGGATGAAGTAAGGGCGGCCAGGAATCCCGACCTAAGCTGGAAACCTTAAAAATTATCCCAATGAAAGAATTTAAGCTTATCCGCTCGAAAGCCTCCAGCGCCAGAAATAATATGGCATTGGATGAGAATATTTATTACCAATACCTTAAAGACGGTGTTGGTGTTTTAAGGCTTTACCGTTGGGAAAAACCTTCTTTTACTTATGGTTTCAGCCAAGATCCTGTTAACCAGATTGATCTGGCTCTTTGCGCCGAAAACGGAGTCCAGATTGCCAAAAGAATTACCGGCGGCGGGATTTTATTCCATCACGACGAGATAACCTATAGTTTTGTTTGCAATAAAAGCGACATTAAAGAGCCGGAGAGTGTTTTTGTTTCTTACCGGAATATTTGCGCGTTCCTTTTGAAATTTTATCAATCGCTTGGGCTAAAACCCTTATTTGCCCTTGAGTCGGAGAATTTTAAAATACGTTCGCTTCCCAGCCAGTTTTGCAGCGCAGCTTATGAAAAATATGATATTCTGCTTAGGGCAAAAAAGATCGGCGGCAATGCCCAGAAAAGAAACAGGCAGGCGATCTTTCAGCATGGTTCTATTCCCTGCAGCATTGATTGGGATTTTATGGCCAGGCACCTTAAATCATTGCCAACCGATACAGCCGATCATATAACTTCTCTTTCCGCAGAACTGAAGGTTATCCCTGAAAAGGACCTCCTGGAAGAAAAATTAATTGAAGCCTTTGAGTCGTCTTTTGGAGTTAGGTTTTATGAAACCTGTATGGCTTAATAAAAAAATAGACCTTAAAAGTTGTTCTCGGGTAAAAGAGACTTTGAGGGACCTGGGATTAAATACGGTTTGTGAACAGGCAATGTGCCCGAATATCGGAGAATGCTTTGAAAGAAATGAGGCTACATTTCTGATTCTTGGCCGTAATTGTACCCGGATGTGCAGTTTTTGTAATATAGAAAAGAAAATGCCGGTTGCCCCGGATCCAGGCGAGCCTGCCAGGGTTGCCAGCGCCGTAGTCAGATTCGGTTTAAAACATGTCGTAATTACCAGCGTTACCAGAGATGATCTGGCTGACGGCGGAGCCGAGATGTTTGCTCAGACCGTTTTGTCTATTAAGAATAAGTCTCCGCAATCGGCTATAGAAGTTTTGATCCCCGATTTTAAGCATTCTTTAGCTGCTTTAAAAATTGTCATAGATTCCGGGCCCGATATTATTGCCCATAATATCGAAACTGTACCGTCTCTTTATCCTTTCGTTCGCCGCGGCGCAGATTATGCGCGCAGTATAAGCCTTCTGCGGGCCATCAAGAAAATGTCAAGCCAGATCAAAACAAAATCCGGCCTGATGCTGGGCTTGGGAGAGAAGCAGGAGGAAGTAAACCTGGTGATGGAGGACCTGCGTTTGGTTAAATGCGATTTTTTAAGTCTGGGCCAGTATCTGGCCCCCAGCGTTAAACATTATCCGGTTAAAGAATATATCGCCCCGGAGGCGTTCGATTATTATAAAAAACGAGGAAGGCAGTTAGGTTTTTTACATATTGAAAGCAGCCCTTATGTACGCAGTTCATATAAGGCCGGCGAATACCTATCTTAAAAAGGAGCTAATAGTTATGGCCAAGGTTGATCCGAACGTTAAATTATTGGAAATGACCCAGGATGCGATTTCGCTTATTTATGTTGCCTGCAGGCAATGCTATTCGGATAAATTTGCCGGCGATGTTTTTTTGAATGAGTCCGCAACATTGGAAAAAAAGGAAGAATTTGTCAAAAAAATAGTCTCATCCGGGCACTTAAGCCCGCTTGAACATGTCAAATTTACTTTTGCCATTGAAGGGGTATCCCGCGCGCTTACCCATCAATTGGTCCGCCACCGCCTGGCTTCTTATTCCCAGCAAAGCCAGCGTTATGTCAAAGAAAAAGATTTCGATTATATTATTCCTCCGTCTATTGAAAAAAACCCGGAAGCAAAGGAAGAATTCGAGAGATTAATGCAAGCCATCCAGCAGAGCTATACTAAATTAGTTTCGGTTCTGGCAAAAGATAACATAAACGGCGAAGCAGCCAACCAGGATGCGCGTTTTGCGCTTCCTCAGGCCGCCGAAACCAAGATCGTGGTGACAATGAATTGCCGGGAGTTGTTGCATTTTTTTGAACATCGCTGCTGCGCCAGGGCGCAATGGGAGATCAGGAAACTGGCTAATATTATGCTTTCGATTTGCAAAGAAAAATTGCCCTCGGTTTTTTCTCAAGGTGGGGCAAAATGCGAAATATTGGAATATTGTCCCGAAGGCGAAAAATTTAATTGCGGGAAATATCCGGTAAACCCTAAAAAATAATGATCAACCGTAATTTTGTTGAACGCTCTATACTCGGTGTTTTATCATTTTTGCAGGATTCATTTTTTTCTCAAGACATCTCTTTGCGAAACGGATTCCTCCAATCATTGGACCCGAGGATCAAACTGGCGACATTTTTATTATTTATTTTGCAGATATTGTTTGCTAAAAGTATCGGGCTCCTGTTTTTTCTCTATGCTTTTTGCCTGGTATTGGCTGTTTTTTCCAAGATAAACCTGATTTTTTTTCTGGCCCGGACCTGGATTTTTATCCCGTTGTTCTCACTGTTTATAGCGGTTCCGGCAATATTCAGCGTTTTTTCTCCCGGAGAGGCTTTAGCGGTCTGGAATGTGTTAGGGGTAAAATTGATAGTAACCAAGCAGGGCTTAGACAGCGCGCTTTTTTTCGTTATGCGGGTTTTATCCAGCGTTTCTTTTGCGGTTCTCTTAAGCATAACTACCAAGCACTTTGAATTACTTAAGGTGCTGAGGATTCTAAAAATACCCCAGATTTTTGTGATGACCCTGGGGATCTGTTACCGTTACGTCTACCTTTTTATCGAAATGATCCAAAACAGCTATTTGGCAATTAAAAGCCGGGTTGGTAGTTTTACTCATCAAAAGAAGGGCCAGGAAATTGTGGCTTGGAACATCGCTAGTCTTTGGAAACGCTCTAATTATTTAAATGAGGCAGTATATAAAGCAATGCTCTCAAGGGGGTATAAAGGCCAGGCCCTGGCCTGGGAAGAGTTCAAAATAAAAATTAAAGACCTGTTTTGGCTATTCTCGGTAATTTTATTAACAATAGCCCTTAATTTGAAATAATCATGGAAGATATAATTTTTGAGTTAAAAGACGTTTATTTTTCTTACCTCGGTAAATTCCCCGCATTATCCGGCATCGATATCAAAATCGATAAAGGGCAGAAAATAAGTATTGTCGGGGCAAATGGAAGCGGCAAGAGCAGTTTTTTGCAGCTGCTTGACGGGTTGATTTTTGCCGATAAAGGAAGCGTAAGCTTCTGTTCTCAGGAATTAAATGAAAAGATGTTTGACGATGAGAAATTTTCCAATGAATTCAGGCGCAGGGTCGGATTTGTTTTTCAGAATCCCGATATCCAGTTGTTCTGTCCTACCGTAAAAGAAGATATAGTTTTCGGGCCGCTGCATCTGGGGTTTAAAAAAAGCCTGATTGAGCAGAGGCTGGAAAAATTAATCGATTGTTTGGATATTAAGCGCCTGCTTGATCGAAGCCCATATCAGTTAAGCATCGGAGAAAAGCGGAAAGTGGCCATAGCCTCTACTTTGATTATTGAGCCGGAGATACTTATTTTAGATGAGCCTACGGCCGGGCTTGATCCACAGACAACCAGGCAGATAATCGATCTTTTAACCGACGTTAATATGGAAGGTAAGACTATTATAACTGCCACCCATGACCTGCATATAGTAGAAGAGATCTCTGATATTGTGTATGTATTCGGCCGGATGAAAAAAATAGTCAAATCCGGCTCGCCACATGAACTTTTAGACGACATAGCCTTGCTTAAAGAGAATAACCTGATGCATATCCATAGCCACAGGCATGAGGATAAAACGCATATTCACCCTCATATCCATTGGAGCCATCACACAGAGGAGCATTAATGAAAGAAGTTTTTTCTATGGCGCTTAAAGGCAATAAACGGTTCTTGCGCCTATTCGGGAATTCGGGAAAATCAAAAGGCATGGTTTCGGGCCTGGTTAGTTTAAAGCCGAAAGAATCGATAGGATGCCATAATACCCTAGGTAAAGAAGAAGCTTTGATTATTCTAAAAGGTCTGGCCCAGGTTAGCTATGGCAAAAAATCAACAATTAAGGTGAAGGCTCAATCTTTTGTTTATATCCCCCCTGAAACAGACCACGATGTTAGAAATATCGGTAAAAGCATCTTATGCTATGTTTACCTGACTGCCAGCTTGTGAGTTTCTAAGTAAACGCTTCCAAATTATACTTGACAAAATATTCATAAAGTGTTACATTTGAGTGTGATACGAGAAGGTGCGCTTTTAGTGAAAGCTTAGAAGTACACTCTTAAGAATTTAGTCTTATATATTGGATACAAGAATAAGAGTTTTCTTTTTAAGCCGCTAGCAAAAAGCCAATCTAACCTTAGGAAGGAGGGTGTTTTTAATGAACAGAAAAGGTTTTACATTGGTCGAAATTATGATCGTAGTTGCAATTATCGCCTTATTGGCGGCTATTGCAGTGCCTAACTTGCTTACCGCAAGAAGGACAGCTAATGAAGCAGCAGCCAAAGCAACCGTACGCAGCTTATCTACCGCAGCTGAAACTTATTCCACCAGCCATAGCGGTACATATCCGGCGTCGGTAGCCGAGTTAACCGGGTTTATTGCCTCAGGCGGAAATTACTGCTCTGATGCAGCCGGTGCCACTACCGCTGTGCAAGGTTATAACTATGCCTGTACAATGACTGCAGGTGGTTATACCTTTGTTGCCACGCCAGTTACCTTGAATACGACAGGAAGCGTGACTTATACAGCGTCAACAGGTGGGGTGCTTACTCCATTATAAAAAGTTTAGTATTATAAAAAAAGGGAGAGAAGTTTTTTCTCTCCCTTTTTTTATAAACTCATGATCCTCTCGATAAAAAAAGAATATCTTTTAGCCCTGTTTTTAATTATAGCGGCTTGTTTTTTAGCTTACTTTAACAGCCTGGGGAATCCTTTTATCTGGGATGACCAGGCTTTAGTAGTTAAAAATACTTTGATCCGCAGCCCGCAAAACCTGCCCTTAAGTTTTACCAGTGACCTATATTTCGGAGTAACCAGCGGCTCCAATTTTTACCGGCCCCTTCAAACAATATCATATATATTTGATTTCCATTTCTGGCAGCTTAACCCTTTTGGTTATCATTTAACCAATATTTTTTTGCAGGCACTGGTTTCATTTTTAGCATTCTTACTTCTGCTTAATCTTTCGGTAGCATTTCCTGTTTCTCTGTCTGCTGCGCTTTTTTTTGCGGTATCGCCCCTAAATACCGAAAGCGTAACTTATATTTCCGGCAGGGCAGAGATGCTGATGGGTATATTTGTTATTTTATCCCTTATCTGTTTTATCCAAAGCCAAAAAAAAGAATCAAAATATTCTCAAGCCTTATACCTAATATCAATTTTTAGTTTTACAGCCTCTTTATTGGCAAAAGAAGTTGCAATTGTTTTTCCCTTTATTATTCTTGGCTATATTTTCTTCATCTTGCATGAAAAACTGAGGGAAAAGAACTATTTAATAAAGAACTTTGTTCCTTATTTATTGCTCACGGTAATTTATCTTTTTTTAAGGTCCTCTTATTTTAATTTCGAAACATTAAGGCAACCCTCCCTGACTAATGTTGCCTGGTTTGTGCGCATAAGCGTCATACCCAAGATCATGTTTACCTATTTTAAATTGTTAATCTTGCCGACAGGCTTGCATATGTCACGGGAGCTGGTTCGTCCGGTAAGTATTTCCGGCATCTTAATATCGTTTTTTTCTTTGGGAACGATAATCTTGGTTTGTTTTGCCTGTTTAAAATACCGGCCTAAGCACAGGGTTGGTTCTTTTATGTTATTCTGGTCGCTGGTTTTTTTTATACCGCAGTCAGGAATTTTCCCGATCAATGCTTTTGTCGCCGAACATTTTATTTATCTATCTTCGCTAAGTTTTTATCTTTGCCTCGCCTATATCCTGCATAAGTTTTTAAGGAAACCTTTGTTTATCCTGGCCGCCGGCTTATTCTGCTTATTTTATATTCTCTTAACTGCCGGGCGTAACTTTGAATGGAAAAATCCGCTTGTTTTTTATAAAAATATAATCAAATACTCGCCTGACAGTTTCCAGGGGCACAATAATCTTGGGCTCCAGTATGAATATCTCGGGCGTTTTGATGAAGCCGAGCTCCATTACCAAAAAGCCCTGGAAATAATGCCTGATTTAATCGAAGCCAGGTCGAATTTAGCCAGCCTTTATTTTAAATTAAAAAAATATGAACAGGCTAAACTGAATTATGAAATTCTGGAAAACAGCGACCTGGGCTCCAAGGCCGGAGAGATAAAAAACAATATTGCCAACATTTATGAGGCCGAAGGGGACACCGAAAGGGCGATAGTAAAGTACAATCAGGCTTTAAAACTTGATCCCGGCTTAAAGTTTACTCACTTTAACCTGGCCCGGATTTATTTTTCTAAAAAGAATAATGACCTTGCTGTTTTTCACATATTGGAATCTTTGGGAGAAAAAACTCAAAAAGAAAGGGATTCTGTCGGTCGGGTTATTGCCGTATTCCTTAAGGATAAAGCAGGAGTAAATAATGCCTCCG
>JAQTTI010000042.1 GCA_028710845.1 Candidatus Omnitrophota bacterium
ATTGTTGTTTCAAGCGATATGTACCATGGTTATGACCCGGAAGAAGCAGTTAAAGCCGATGCCTTTACCCTTGATTTAATTAAAAAATTGGACTATGAAAAATTATATTATTCCTTGCGTGATGGTTCGGCTCAGGCTTGCGGTGGATTTGCCATAGTAATTGCTTTAGATTTGGCCAAGCAAAAAGGATTTAATGTCAAGCTCTTAAGTCAAACCAATTCGGCGCAAGTTACAGGAAGCGCCAAAGGAGAATGGACTGTCGGCTACGCAAGTTGTGCAATTGTAGATTCGGAGGGAGAAGATATGTTAAACCAAGAGCAAAGGAAGAAACTTCTAAAATTAGCCAGGAATTCGATAGAAACATACCTAAAAACAGGTAAAAAATTAGAGGTCAATGAAAATGATCCGGTTTTAAATAAGAATATGGGTGCATTCGTAACTTTGAACAAGGGCAGTGATTTAAGGGGTTGTATTGGAAATCTGGTCGGAAGCCAGCCTATTTATTTGACAGTCCGCGATATGGCGGTTGAAGCAGCCGTAGATGACCCACGATTTTCTCCTTTAAGTTTAAAGGAATTAAAGGAAGTTGAAATAGAGATTTCCGTATTATCGCCGTTAGTCAGGGTAAAATCAGCCGATGAGATCGAGCTTGGTAAACACGGGGTTTTAGTAAGGAAAGGCGCAAGAAGCGGTGTGTTTTTGCCTCAAGTAGCAACTGAAACCGGCTGGAGCAAAGAAGAGTTCTTAAATAATCTTTGTTCGCATAAAGCCGGTTTACCTGAAAGCTCCTGGAAGGATAAAGATACAGAAATTTATATTTTTAGCGCAGAAGTATTCTCTGAGAAAGAAATTGGCGAATGAACCGTTTCTTTATTACTAAAATCAAAAAATCAGGCCAACAGATCATTTTAGATGACCCTGAGCAGCTGCATCATTTAAGAGACGTTCTCAGGGTTAAAATATCCGAAAAAATATCTTTGTTTGATAATTCGGGTACAGAATATTTAGCTTTAGTTAAAAATATCGGGCCCGGATCGGCCAGCCTGGAATTAATCGAGGAAAGACATAATGATGACCTGGGCGTTAAAATTACGGTTGCCTGCGCTATCCCTAAAAACGCAAAATTCGACGAGATTATAGACAAACTTACTCAACTGGGGGTTGAATGCATTATTCCTCTTGAGACCGAAAGGGTAATTGTTAAGTTAAATAAACACAAAAGATCAAACCGGCTTTTACGCTGGGATAAAATTGCTATCAGCGCGGCAAAACAAAGTAAGCGCAGCAAGTTGCCTATCATCAAACCGATCAGCGAATTTAAAGATATAGTTTCTAAAACCGGCGATTTTGACTTAAAACTTATTCCGACCCTGGAAGGCGATAGAAAGTATTTAAGAGAAATCTTTAATACCCCAAACAAAAAGATTGGAAAAGTAATAGTGTTGATAGGCCCCGAAGGGGATTTTTCACCCGCCGAAATCACTCTAGCCAAAGATTCCGGTTTTTTACCTGTTAGTCTGGGAAAACAGGTTTTACGCGTCGATACTGCAGCTATTGCGGTAGTAAGTTATATAAAATTAAATGAAGAACACCTGCCCAAAAAACCCAACAATTAAATTCTTTACTCTCGGATGTAAAGCTAATCAATATGACACCCAAAGTATTCGCGAAAGGTTTATAAACAGGGGATTCCGTGAATCCTTGGATAAAACACCGGATTATTTTTTGGTTAATACCTGCACTGTTACCTCCGGCGCAGATCAGAAATCCCGTAATATTATCCGCAGATGCATAAGAAATAACCCCAGCGCTAAAGTAATTGTTACCGGATGCTTAGCCGAAAATGATTGGAAAATACTGGCCGGAATTAAAGGAATTTCCTTTATTATTAAAAAAGGTTTTTTCCCCGAGGGAATAAGCAGCTTTAGCCAGCATACTCGGGCATTTTTAAAGATTCAAGACGGATGCAGTAATTTCTGCACCTACTGCAAGGTAGCATTGGTCCGCGGCAATGAGCGTAGTAAAGATCTAAAAAAAATAAGCCAGGAGGTTAAAAAGCTGGCTGCTTGCGGTTATAAAGAGATTGTGCTTACCGGTATATGCCTGGGGGCCTACGGCAAAGATTTATCGCCAAGAAAAAGTTTAGCCGATGCAGTCGATATTCTGGAGAATATCAGGGGTTTAACGCGAATAAGATTAAGTTCTATCGAAGCCGGCGATATAGGCCCTGAGTTAATTAAGCGCCTTGAAAAAAGCTCAAAATTCTGCCGGCACCTGCATATACCAATTCAAAGCGGAGATGATTTGATTTTAAAGAAGATGAATCGCAAGTATAGCGCAAAAAATTATCTGGATTTAATTAAGGGTTTAAAAAAAAGAATACCGGGGCTTTGCATAACAACCGACTGTTTAGTCGGGTTTCCCGGCGAAACTGCCGAGAATTTTGAAAATACGCTTGATTTGGTAAAAAAAATAATGCCTTTAAAAGTACATGTATTTCCTTATTCCAGCCGGCCGGGAACTAAAGCCGCTAATTTAGGCGGTATGGTCGATAGCGAAGTCGTTAACCGGCGCTGTAAGCAATTGGAAGCAGTATCAAATGAATGCAGGCAAAAATTTATGCGCGGTTTCCTTGGGAAAAAGATCTCCGTTTTGATCGAAGGAAGGTCTAAAGAGGATCCCCGCCTTTTGGAAGGCCTTACGGATAACTACTTGCAGGTTAAGTTACCCTTTAGGGCCGGCTTAAAGAACAAAATCGTTCCGGCCCGGGCAAGCAAACTGCAAGCTGACAGTATTTTTGGCGAATATATTGACAATTGCGGGATTAAATGTAGAATTAAGGCATGAAGAAAAAAATCTATTATTACCATACAGATTGCGGGGGTGTAGTTTATTATGCTAATTACCTGATGTTTTTGGAAGAGGCGCGCACCGAGTATTTCGAGTTTAAAAATCTCTCAATTAAACAGTTAGCTGATTCCGGGATTATGTTTATGGTTAGCCGTCAGGAAGTTGATTACAAATCTCCGGGTAAATACGGGGATGAGCTGTTTATCAAGACTCAAGTCGGAGAGATTACTCCTGTGCGCATCGAATTTTTGCATGAGATATCTAATCAAAACAACCAAATGCTGGTTAAAGCCAAAACTATCCTCGTTTGCGTTGACAAAAATCTAAAACCGCAGGCCATCCCGGAAGATTTAAAGAAGAAATTATCCAGCCGTTAAATTTAATTAAGGGTGAGAAAATGAGCGATCAATTAAACTTGTTAAAAATCCGCCGCAGTGTACGTGAATTTAAAGATCAGGTTATCCCCAAAGAGAAACTTAAAGAAATTATTGATGCCGCCAGGTTTGCTCCGACCGCCAGGAATGTTCAGCCCTGGGAGTTTGTGGTAATAACCAATAAAGAAAGAATAAATCAATTAGCTGGTTTGGGGCCAAACGCGAAATTTTTGTCTGGTTCAGCTGCTTGTATAGCCGTTTTTTCTACCGAAACAAATTATTTCCTCGAAGATGGGAGCGCTGCAACTTGCAATATCCTTTTGGCTGCTACTGCTCTGGGAATCGGTTCCTGCTGGATAGCCGGTGATAGAAAGCCTTATGCCCAGCAAGCCGCAAGCTTATTAAATGCCCCGCAGGGTTTAAAATTAATCAGTTTGATCGCTTTAGGTTATCCTAAAGATGAAAACGTATTTAAAACGGCCACAAAAAGGAATCTTGATGAATTGTTGCACTGGGAGAAATTTTAATGCCTAAGTCAGAGTTTGTTTGGCTGGGCAGCTCGGGTTGCCTATTGCCATTTTTAATTATATTTAATCTTTTATTTGGAAGGTTTATTTTCGGTTCTGTTCTGGTTTGGCTGGGGCTTGAAATTTTACTGATCCTTATTTTTGGGTTTAAAATAAGGATGCTTGCCCGTAAGATCAGCCGGAAATTTACGGATTTTAGCCAAGAAGGCCAAAGAAATGGCCCTAAAGGTAAAATAATCGACGTACAGGGCCAGGTGGTTGAAGAGGATAAGAAATTAGAATAGATATGCCCGGTTCTTTGAGTTAAAACTATTGATATTGACAAATAATACAGTTGTGTTAAAGTATTCCCTAAATTTTCAAATTAAGAATTGTAAATAAAAACACCTTTTTGAAAGGAGCGCAGTAAAAGTGGATCTATTGTTGTTAGCACCGGTAGGTTCGATTTTGGCTTTAGGTTTTGCTTTTTATCTGGCTTTAAGCATTTTAAAAATGGATGAAGGCACAGATAAAATGAAGGAAATTGCCCAGGCGGTCCGGGTGGGGGCCCAGGCCTATTTAAAAAGGCAGTATTTAGGTGTTTCTATGTTTTTTGTCGTGGTATTCTTTATTCTTTTGGCCATGGCTATGAAGAATTACTTGGTTATATTTGTTCCCTTTGCTTTTTTAACCGGAGGATTATTTTCAGGTTTATCCGGGTTTATCGGGATGACTATAGCTACACAATCATCGAGCCGAACAGCTCAGGCAGCAAGCAAGAGTTTAAATTCAGGCCTGCGGGTGGCTTTTTCAAGTGGCGCGGTTATGGGGCTTACCGTAGTAGGTTTGGGATTATTGGATTTAAGTATCTGGTATTATTTCCTGAATTGGTATTATTCAACTCATGCGATTCCTTTAGGAACAGATAAGATTGCGGCGATTACATCAACCATGCTTTGTTTTGGTATGGGCGCTAGCTCCATGGCTTTGTTTGCCAGGGTGGGAGGCGGCATTTTTACCAAAGCTGCCGATGTCGGCGCGGATTTAGTCGGAAAAGTTGAAGCCGGAATTCCTGAAGATGATCCGCGTAATCCCGCAGTTATTGCCGATAATGTCGGCGATAATGTCGGCGATGTTGCAGGCATGGGTGCTGACCTTTATGAATCCTATGTCGGTTCCATCGTAGCTACCTCTGCTTTAGGTGTTGCAGCGGGCTTAGGTGTTGCCGGCGTAACAGTGCCGATGGTTATGGCGGCAGTAGGCGTAGTCGCTTCGATTATCGGGACATTCTTTGTAAGAAGCGGGGAACAGGCCAGCCAAAAAATTCTTTTGGCAGCTTTACGTAAAGGCGTATTTACCAGTTCACTCTTAGTTGCGGTAATTTCATTCTTTTTGATCAAATATACCCTGGGTATAGAGCATTTAGGTGTTTACTGGTCAGTATTAGCAGGTTTAGTTGCCGGCGTACTAATCGGTTTATGTACAGAGTATTATACTTCCAGCGGTTTTAAACCGACCCGTACTATTGCCGACGCTTCTTTAACCGGTCCGGCTACAGTAATTATAGGGGGTATTGCGGTAGGGATGATGTCAACTGCGATTCCGGTAATTATTGTTTGTGTAGCCATATTTATCAGCTTCTATGTTTCCGGTGGTGCGGCTAACTTTAATTCCGGCCTTTACGGTATTGCCATCTCGGCAGTTGGCATGTTGTCTACTTTGGGTATAACCTTGGCGACTGATGCCTATGGCCCGGTTGCCGATAATGCCGGTGGGAACGCGGAAATGTCTAAACTTCCTCCTGAAGTAAGGAAGAGGACCGATGCCTTAGATTCTTTAGGCAATACTACCGCGGCAACCGGTAAAGGTTTTGCCATCGGTTCAGCTGCCCTTACAGCTTTAGCTTTAATTGCTGCCTACAAAGATCAGGTTATGCTTTTTGGAAAAGATATTAATGCTAATATGATGAATCCAACGGTTTTGATTGGCTTGTTCTTAGGCGGAATGTTACCGTTTTTGTTCTGCTCTATGACCATGCGGGCAGTAGGAAGAGCAGCTAGTAAGATTGTGGTTGAGGTGCGCAGGCAGTTTAAAGAGATAGTCGGGCTTATGGAAGGAAAAGCCAAGCCGGATTATGCACGTTGCGTAAGCATTGCTACCGCAGCAGCCCAGAAAGAGATGATCGCACCTTCGCTTTTAGCGATTTCTGCTCCGATTGTAGTAGGTTTGGCAATCGGCATTGATGCGGTTGCCGGGCTTTTAGTAGGCGCAACCGTAACCGGCTTTGTTTTAGCGGTTATGATGGCAAATTCCGGTGGCGCTTGGGATAATGCCAAAAAATTCGTAGAAGAAGGCCATCATGGAGGCAAAGGTTCAGCCGCCCATAAAGCCACAGTAGTAGGGGACACGGTTGGCGATCCATTTAAAGATACCTCCGGGCCAAGCTTAAACATATTAATCAAGCTTATGTCCATGGTTTCTATCGTTTTTGTGTCATTTATTATAAAAAATAGTATTTTTAAGTAATTTATAGCTATAAAGGCATAAAATAAGGGGCATTCTGTGTCAGGAATGCCCCTTATTTTTTTGTGTTTTAGGTGGTTTTTAATGTTATACTTGTATTTATGGATGATTTAAGGTTTGTCCAAAGCTGCTTAAAAGGAAACAAACAAGCCTGGTCAGAATTTATTTCACGTTATTCCCGCCTGATTTACAACTACATATATAGCACCCTGGCTGTCAAGGGCAGCAGTATCCCTAAAGAACAGGTGGAGGATGTATTCCAGGAAATATTTCAGGCTTTAATCAAAGATAATTACCGAAAATTAGCCACTTATAAAGGTAAAAACGGTTGTTCCCTGGCCAGTTGGTTAAGGCAGGTAACCATTAATTTTACCATTGATTATTTACGTAAACTAAGGCCAATTCTTTCGATTGAAGCCGAAAATGAAGAAGGACAAAGCCTTTCAGATACGCTCAAGGACCTTTCGCCTAATGCAGCCGAATTCTTCCAGGATCAAAGTAAGCGGCAAACATTGGAAGAATGTATTGCTTTATTGAAATCAGATGAGCAATTCTTTCTGGAATTATTTTTGAACCAGGGATTAAATCTTGATGAGATCAGGGATTACCTTAAGATCAACCGGGGCGCGGTTGATATGCGTAAGGCCCGCATCTTGCAAAAATTACAGGCCTGTTTTAAAAAGAAAGGTTTTCTGGGTTAGATTTAACATATTGATACGTCTATTCTAATGAGGAAAAAAGATGCCTGAAAATCTGGAAAAAATAATAAAAGTTATCTATGGCCAATGGAAGGGCCGCCGCGGCTTGGGGAAGAATAATCATCCCGATGAAGAAAAATTGGCCTGTTTTGCCGAAGGCAAGCTTTTGGGAAGGGATAAGGCCTTGCTTGAGAAGCATCTTTTAAATTGCGCTCTTTGCGCTGAATACGTTTTTACCCAGCTTAAAATCAAACCCCATTTAAGTTTGGATGTGCCTGAACAACTGTTAGAAAATACCAGAAAACTGGTTATTGGGGATGCCGAAGAAAGCCTTTTTGAGATATTCCTTAAACTAAAAGATAAGGCTTTAGAAATCATCCGGACTACTGGGGATGTTTTGGTGGGACAAGAGTTAGTCCCGGCGCCGGTTTTACGCAGCCGCAAAATAAGCGAGTTTAAGGAAGAAATAAATATATTGAAGGATTTTCAGGAGTTGAGGGTGTTGGCTAAGATTCAAAGTAAAAACACAAAAAATTTTAATCTTACGGTTATTGTAAAAGATAAAATAAATCAGAAAATACCAAAAAATACAAGAATATCCTTAATAAAAGATGGAGTCGAATTGGAGTCTTATGTTACCGATTCAGGAAGCGGCTATTTTGAAAATATACAACCGGGTAACTATACGGTAGAAATAAGCAGTAATGAACAAAAGATTGCTGTGGTTGATTTAAAAGTTAATCCCTGAAGCTTATGCCTCTTGTGGAAACAGCCCTAATTTTAGAAGTTTTTAAGCAGGATAACTGTTTAAAAGTTGGCTTATTTGATCAAGGGCAGATTCTTCCCACCCTTAGGCATTACAGTCAGGTGGCAGTATCTTTCGATGAGCTCAAACAATTAAGTGCTGAAATAGTAGGGATTTTAAACCTGCCGGCTAATGACCAGCCTTCAAGGACAGAGCAATTCAGAAGCCTCCAAAAAACCGGCCAGCTGCTTTGGAACCATCTCTTTAGCCGGGCAATCAAAGAAAAACTTAAAGCTTGCCCATCTGCAATTTCCTTGACCCTTTGCTTGGATGAAGAACTGATTCACATACCCTGGGAACTAGTTTTTGACGGAAATGATTTTCTTGGCCTAAAATTCAGCTTAGGCAGGCTGGTCCGCAGCAAAGGAGAATTAACCTTACTGCAATACCGTAATCTATCCGATAGCTTAAGGATGCTGATTTTAGCTAACCCTAACGCAGATTTAAAATCAGCTTATTCCGAAGGTATAAATATAAGGAATCAGTTTAACCGCAAAAATAAAAAAGTTTCGGTAGATTTTAAATCTACAAATATCGATAAAAGCTACGTAAAGAAAAATATCTGCGATTATGATATCGTGCATTTCGCAGGGCACTGTGAGTTTGATAAAAAAGACGCCAAGGATAGCGGTTGGGTTCTAAGTGATGGGATATTAAAGGTGGAAGATATACTGCGGATGGGCCATAGTGGGAGCCTGCCTGCTTTAGTGTTTTCGAACGCCTGTCATTCAGCCACGGCAGGACTTAAAACGGCAATTGAATCGGAGTACCAGCGGGATAATTACGGTATGG
The DNA here is from genome assembly GCA_028710845.1 of Candidatus Omnitrophota bacterium. Classification (GTDB taxonomy): domain Bacteria; phylum Omnitrophota; class Gorgyraeia; order Gygaellales; family Profunditerraquicolaceae; genus UBA6249. The sequence continues at coordinate 8,549 of JAQTTI010000042.1, forward strand.
CTAGCGCATTTCTCTTTGCAGGGGTCAGGCATTATATCGGTTCGATCCGTAAAATTGAAGATAACGCCAGCTTGGTATTTGCCCGTGAATTTTACACAAAATTGCTTTCAGGGACAAGCGTTGGGGGGTCCTTAAGGTTGGCTAAAATAAAATTAATTAAAGAATTTGGCTTAGACAGCTTACATTGGGTTAATTACCTGCTTTACGGCGACCCAGATTTTATTTTCTTTAAAATCCATCAGCGTAAAGCAAAATCCCATAAAATAAA
>JAQTTI010000043.1:0-3164 GCA_028710845.1 Candidatus Omnitrophota bacterium
ATCCCGGCATTTTTGTCGCGCCAGACGGATATCGTTTTGGCTGCGGCAGCTACTGGGAGAGTGGTCAATATCAAAAAAGGCCAGTTCTTGGCTCCCTGGGATATTCTTCCGATCATAAAAAAGATCGAATCAACCGGTAATAAAAAGATCTTAATAACCGAAAGAGGGGTAAGTTTCGGATATAATAATCTGGTCACCGATCTGCGCAGTTTAAAGATCATGCGGGATTTCGGTTACCCTGTAATTTTTGACGCCACGCACAGCGTTCAGCTTCCCGGAGGCAAAGGCAGCTGTTCTAGCGGCCAGAGCGAATTTGTTCCGGGATTGTCCCGGGCGGCAGTTGCTTTTGGCTGCGATGGCCTGTTTTTGGAAGTACATAATGACCCTAAGAATGCCCCTTGCGACGGCTTGAATATGATCAATTACAAAGAGTTAGAGTTACTTCTTAAGCAGCTAAAGAAGATCAGGGCGATATTATGAAAATAAATATCATTAAACGGGCAAAAGAAGTTTTAGATACAGAAGCCGAAGCGATAAATTTATTAAAGCGCCGTTTAGATAAGAATTTTGTTAGGGCAGTAGAGCTGGTCCTTAAATGTAAGGGTAGGGCAATAGTAAGCGGAATGGGTAAAACCGGGATAATCGCCCAGAAACTTTCGGCGACCCTCGCTTCTACGGGAACACCCAGTTTATTTCTACATACAGCTGAGGCGATCCACGGGGACTTAGGCAAGGTAACCAGCGATGACGTTGTAATCATTCTTTCTAACAGCGGTTCGACCGAAGAGATGAAGCAGCTGCTGCCGATACTTAAAAAAATAGGCTGTCCGATAATTTCGCTTACCGGAAATATCCATTCGGTGCTTGCCAAATACAGCGATGTAGTTTTAGATGTTTCGGTGAAAAAAGAGGCTTGTCCTTTGGGCCTTGCCCCGACAGCTTCAACTACGGCATCACTGGCTATGGCCGATGCTTTGGCGATATGTTTATTGGAATGCAAGGGTTTTAAGGAAAAAGATTTTGCATTCTTTCATCCCGGCGGGGCATTGGGAAGGCGGCTTCTTTTAACCGTTCAGGACATAATGCGCAAAGGCCAGGCCAGCGCGGTTGTAAATGAAAATAAAAAAGTTTCTCAGGCTTTATGCGCCATAACCGCAGCCCGGGCAGGATCGGCTATAATCGTAGATAATAAGGGTAAATTAAAAGGGATTTTTACCGATGGCGACCTGCGCCGGCACTTAGAGCGCGATAAAAATTTACCTTCCCGGTTAATCAAGGAAGTGATGACCAAAAATCCTACTGTGGTCAATAAAGAGATGCTTGCCGCCGAGGCAATGAGGATACTTCAGGCAAAAAAAATAGACGAGGTCCCTGTAGTTGACAGCCAGATGAGGCCGATGGGTTTACTGGATGTCCAGGACCTGCTTAAAGCGGGGTTAGTTTAAATGGAAAACAGGCTGGTTAACGAAGAATTAAAGGCGCGTTTTAAAAAGATTAAATTGCTTTTACTTGATGTCGACGGGGTTTTAACCGACGGCAGGATAATTTATGATTCCCGGGGAAGGGATTCTAAATTTTTCGACGTTCATGACGGCCTCGGCGTTTATATCCTGCGTAAATTCGGGATAAAGACAATCCTGGTTACCGCTAAGAGCTCTAAAACCTTAAAACACAGGGCCCGCGATATGCGTGTCTGTGAAATCTTCGCTACTTTTCCCAAGTCCGCAATTTTAGGCAGGATTTTGAAAAAATATAAAGTCACTAAAGATGAAGTTTGTTTTGTGGGCGATGACCTGGTCGATCTGGCGATCATGCGTAAAGTCGGGCTTCCGGTTGCCGTCGCCAATGCCTCCGGCCCCATAATCGAAGCAGCTCTTTATATTACCCGCCACAGCGGCGGCCGGGGGGCAGTCAGGGAAGTAGCGGATTTAATCCTTAAGTCGCAGGATAAATGGAAAGATGTCCTGGATTTTTATGAAGCCTAACCGGTCTATTCTTGTTTTTATTTTTTTGTTTTACTCTTGTTTTAGCCTTCAAGCCAAAGAACAGGAAGCGGCACAAGAATCATCGCAGCAGATCGGCGATTTTTCTCTTTCCGGTTTCGGTGACAAAGGGAAAAAGGCCTGGGATCTGGCCGGAAAATCAGCGGATATAGAAAACGATGTTGTTAAGCTTAAGGAAGTGAAGGGAAACCATTATGAAGGAAAGGATAGTATAAGTTTAACCGCCGATACCGGGGATTTTAATAAAAAAAGCGGAGTGGTGCATTTACAGGATAATGTAGTAATCACTACAGCCAGTGGGGCAAAACTTACCACCAATTCACTTGATTGGGACAGGAAACAGCAGATAGTCAGCACCATGGATAGGGTTAATTTAGAGCGCAGCGATATGAACCTTTCCGGCCAGGGGGCTAAAGGCCAAACCGCTTTAAAACAGGTAGTCCTTGAGAAAGATGTCCGGCTTGATATCGCGCCGCTTGATAATCAGTCGAAGAAAAAAGAAAAAATAGCCATAACTTGTGATGGGTCTCTGGATGTTGATTATGAAAAAAATATTGCCATATTCAATAATAATGTTAAAGTAGAAAAACCGGATTTGATTATCTACAGCGATAAGATGACGGTTTATTTTTCACCGAAACAGGAAGGGCAAAAGGCTCCCTCTGAGAGCGCGGTCATGTCAAGCTCAATCAACAAGATCGTGGCCCAGGGTAATGTCCGGATAGTCCGCGGTGAAAACACATCTTATAGTCAGGAAGCGATCTATAATGCTTTGGATAAGAAAATGACTTTGACCGGTAAACCCCAGATTATTATTTATCAGACGGAGAATTTGAATGCGGCTTTTGGAAACTAAGGGTCTGGCTAAAAGCTATGACGGAAGACAGGTCGTAAAAGGCGTCGATATAACCGTTAAGCGCGGAGAAATTGTCGGGCTTCTCGGCCCTAACGGCGCCGGAAAAACGACTACTTTCTATATGATCGTCGGTATTGTTCCTCCTAACAGCGGGACAATAGTTTTTGATAATCACAATATTACTAACCTTCCTATTCATGAGCGGGCCCGTTTCGGGATAGGATACCTTTCGCAGGAAGCTTCGATATTCAGGAAGCTTACTGTCGAAGACAATATTAACGCGATTTTAGAAACGTTGCCTCTTA
>JAQTTI010000043.1:3264-8737 GCA_028710845.1 Candidatus Omnitrophota bacterium
GCCATGACTTATGGAGCGCGAAAGCGCGCGACATAAGTCATTGGCCGAACTCATCCCAGCGGTTCGTACCAACCATTATTGTAACGGTACGGCTGGGATAGGTGAAGCCACAACTAAAGAAAGGTAAGCAAGATCAAATGAAAACCGAAGTTAAGAAGTTAGACAGCACTAAATGTGAAATCAATGTTGCCATAAGCGGAGAACTGGTTAAAAATAAATTTGAATCAGTTTTTTCCGAAATAGCCAAAGAAGCCAAGGTTCCCGGGTTTCGCCCCGGTAAAGCTCCCAGGGATGTTTTAGAAAAACATTATGCCTCAGCCGTACATGAGCAGGTTCTAAAAGAGCTGGTTCCCGATGTTTATAACCAGGCGATTGAAGAGCAAAAGCTTGATGTAATCGAGTTACCGCAGATTAGCGATGTAAAGTTAGACCGCAGCAACCTTTCTTTTAAGGCTACGGTAGAGCTTGCTCCGGATATCGCCATCAAGGATTATAAAAACCAAAAGATTGTTTTTAAACCGGTTTCAGTTTCGCCTGATGAGATAAAAAAGCATATCGATTCGATCAAGGAATCGCGCAAAACCGAAAATATCGACGATAAATTCGCCCGAAGCTTGGGTTATCCTAATCTAGCCGAGCTCGAACAGGCAGTCCAAAGGCAGATTTTCATATCTAAAGAGAACCAGCAAAGGGCCCATATTGAAAATGAATTGATTGACAATATAATGAGAGGGTTAGAGTTTAAGGTGCCGCCAAGCCTGGTAGAAAGGCAGACCCAGGATAACCTCAGGCAGACCAAGATTGACCTGGCAATGAAAGGGGTACCCCGCGAAAGAATAGAAGAACAGGAAAAAATGCTTTTGGAAAGAATCGCCCCGGAAGCGAAAAATCAGGTAAAGGTATATTTAGTTTTATCGCAGATTGCAAAAAAGGAAAATATTTCTATAGACGACCATATGCCCCGCAAGGTAGTCGAGTTCTTGCTTAAAGAAGCAGACTGGAAGATAGAACCTGCCTCATAAAAAATTCAAAAGGAGGTAAAGATGGAAAGGATGCAGCATTTTGTTCCGATGGTAATCGAACAGACGCCCCGTGGTTTTGAACGAGCGTATGATATTTATTCGCGGCTTTTAAAAGACCGGATTATATTTATCGGTACGCCCATTGATGACTATGTGGCCAACCTTATTATTGCCCAGCTTCTTTTCATGCAGATGGAAGATAAGGATAAAGATATTAATGTTTATGTCAATTCTCCCGGAGGTTCGGTTACAGCCGGCCTGGCCATTTATGATACGATGCAGTTTATAAAATGCGACGTAGCCACTTATTGCGTAGGGCAGGCTGCCAGCATGGGGGCCGTGCTTTTGTCAGCGGGCACAAAAGGTAAACGTTTTGCGCTTCCCAATTCAAGGATAATGATCCATCAACCTTGGGGCGGGGTGCAAGGCGCTGCATCTGATATATCTATCCAGGCTACCGAAATCCTAAAAATGCGCGATAAGATTAACGAGATACTTGCCTTTCACACAGGCCAATCGATAGATAAGATAAAAAAAGATACGGACAGGGATTATTTTATGTCCGGACAGGAGTCCAGGGATTACGGTTTAGTCGACGAAGTAATTATACCGGAAGCTAAAAAGAAAAAGTAAAAACAACAGGAGAATGAGATGAAAAAGGAATATTTATTGACGCCAGGTCCTACGCCATTACCGCCTCAGATAAGTTTAGCAATGGCCAGGCCGATTATCCACCACCGCACCCCGCAGTTTCAGGAAATCTTAAAAGAAGTTAACCTCGGTTTAAAATGGGTATTTCAAACGACCAATGACGTATTTATTATTTCATCTTCGGGCACCGGCGCTATGGAAGCTGCTGTCGTCAATCTGCTTTCCTGCGGCGATACTGCCCTGGTGGTGCAAGGCGGTAAGTTCGGAGAAAGATGGACGGAAATCTGCAATAGCTATGGTATTAAGGCCGAAATTATAGATGTCGAATGGGGTAAAGCCATAGACCCTGAACTAATCAAGAAAAAATTGGCTGCCAATCCTGCTATTAAGGCGGTATTTACCACTTTATGCGAAACTTCAACCGGCGTAGATACTGATATCGCCGCTATCGGAAAAATCATCAAAGAGACTCCGGCAGTTTTAGTTGTTGACGCTATCAGCGGACTTGGCGCAGTCGATATCAAAACTGATATCTGGGGAATTGATATGGTTGTTTCCGGGTCGCAAAAAGGATTAATGCTTCCTCCCGGATTAGGTTTTATTTCGGTAAGCCCCAAAGCCTGGAAATTAGTGGAAAGCTCTAAAACGGGACGTTATTACCTTGATTTAAGAAAAGCCAAAAAAGCTTTGGATAAAAACGATACTCCTTTTACATCATCAATAACCTTGATTATTGCTCTTAATGAAGCGATTAAAATGATGCAGAAGGATGGGTTAGAATACATATTCAACCGGCATAAAACCATGGCCGATGCTACTCGGGCCGCAATGAAAGCTTTAGGCCTCGAGTTATTTGCGCCCACAGCCGCATCTAACGGCGTAACAGCGGTAAAGGTCCCCGCAGGCATTGACGGGGAAAAACTGGTTAAAACTATGCGTGATACTTACGGCGTAACTATCGCCGGGGGGCAGGCTGAACTTAAAGGGAAAATTTTTCGCATCGCTCATATGGGTTATATAGCTGAATCCGATATTATAACCGGATTAGCCTGTCTTGAAAAAGTGCTTACTCAGTTGGGTTATAAATTCAATCTCGGCGCAGGGGTTAAAGCAGCCGAAGAGGTCTTCTTAAAGGCGGCATAACTAGGGAGAAAGTAAAATGATCAAAGTATTAGTCTCAGACGCTTTAAGCCAAGAGGGTCTTAATGTTTTTAAAGGATCAAAGGAGCTTGAAGTTGATGTAAAAACGGATTTAAAACCAGATGCTTTAAAGGAAATCATAAAAGATTATGACGCTTTGGTCGTACGCAGCGCAACCAAAGTAACCAAAGATATAATTGATGCCGCCAAAAAGTTAAAGGTTATCGGAAGAGCAGGGGTTGGGCTTGATAACGTTGATTTAGACGCTGCAACTCAAAAAGGCATCATCGTAATGAACACGCCGGCGGGAAATACGATTTCTACCGCTGAGCATACATTCAGTATGATTTTGGCTTTGTCCCGCAATATCCCCCAGGCTAACTCTTCGATGAAGAAGGGAGAGTGGAAGCGTTCCAAATTTATGGGCGTAGAATTATATAACAAAGTTTTAGGGATAGTCGGATTCGGCAGGATCGGTTCTGAAGTAGCCAAGCGCGCCCTTTCATTCGGAATGAAGGTATTGGCTTATGATCCTTTTCTGTCAAAACAGGTAGCCGAAAGTATCGGTATCGAACTGGCCGAATTAAAAAAGGTGCTTACGGAATCAGATTACATTACCGTGCATACTCCTTTAACCGATGAAACCAGGCATATGATTTCAGATAAAGAATTCGGAATTATGAAAAAAGGTGTCAGGATAATAAATTGCGCCCGGGGCGGAATTATCGATGAAGTTGCGCTAGCCAAAGCCGTAAAAGAAGGCAAGGTTCTGGGGGCTGCGATGGATGTTTTTGAAAACGAACCTCTTACTCCGGATAATGAACTGTTGAAGCTTGACAATGTTGTAACTACTCCGCATCTGGGGGCATCTACGGAAGAGGCACAGGTTAATGTGGCAATAGAAGTTGCCGAGATCGTCCGTGATGCGCTTTTAGGAAGGGGAATTAGAAATGCGGCAAATTATCCCTGTCTTGATGCCGAAGCAAGTAAAATTCTTAACCCTTATATTAATTTAGGTGAAAAAATGGGTTTGTTCGGCGGACAGCTGGTTGAAGGCAGGACCGAAGAAGTAACTATCAGCTATAGCGGAACGATTACCAAATATGATTTGTCCCCGGTGGCCATGTCTATAGTTAAAGGGCTGCTTACTCCTATATTAAAGGAAACCGTTAATTTTGTTAATGGTATCTCACTTCTTAAGCAAAGAGGAATAAAACTGCTTGAATCCAAGTCAGCCCAGGAAGGCGAATTTGTTAACCTTATTCAGCTGGACATTAAGACAGATAAAGAGACTAAATCGATCTCGGGGACATTATCCGGCAATAAGCAGCCCAGGATTGTTAAGATAGATGATTATTACCTTGAATTATATCCTATCGGAGAAATGATTTTTATCCGTAACCTTGACAAGCCGGGGTTAATCGGAAATTTAGGTACTTTAATGGGCAAAAATGATATTAATATTGCCGCTATGGCTTTAGGCCGCAATAAACCCGGAGACAAAGCGATCAGTGTATGGAGCGTGGATAACCAGGTGGACCCCAAAATCCAGGAAAAAATCAGAAAGATCGAAAATATTCTTACCGTCAAAGTGATTAAAATATGAAAAGAATAAAAACAGCATTTTTTATTTTCCTTTTTCTGTTTGTATCGGCGAATATATTATACGCTAAAGAGGTAAATATCGTCTATACCGGGCAGACCCATGCAATGCTTTATCCCTGCAGCTGCCCCGTTCAGCAGGACGGAGGTATTGCCCGAAGGGCAACCTTAATCAAGCAGTTAAAGAAAAAAGATCCCCGGCTTTTTCTCTTGGATTGCGGTTCGTTTACCGCCGGAAACCTAATAGATGAATATGCCCAGAATACCCTGCTTGATATGCAGCGCTCGCTGGTAAATTTTAAGGCGATGGAGCTTATGGGTTATGATGCCGTAGGATTAAGCCAAGATGAGTTTAATTTTGGGATGGAATATTTTTTGAAGATAGCCAAAAGCGATAAACCTGTTTTTTTGAGCGCTAACCTTAAGTCAGAAAAAGTTTCTCCTTATATGGTTAAGAACATAAACGGAGTGAAAATCGGGATAATCGGGTTGACCGGTTTATATGCCGGGAATAAGGCAGGGCTCAAGGTATCGGAACCTGTCAAAAAGACCGCAGAATTAATCGATCAGTTAAAGGCCAAAGGGGTACAGGTAATAATTATTATCAGTAACCTGGGAGAAAAGGAAGACTTAAAATTAATCGCGGAAGTCAAAGGAATCGATATAGTTTTCGTCGGGCAAAACCCCTTAAAAGAAGAACAGATCTCTAAGGTCGGCTCTGTCTTTGTACTCAGACCCAGCTGGCAGGGGAGAAAGTTAGGCAAACTTACTTTAGAGATAAAGAACGGTATTCTAGAAAATTGCAAGGCTGAGCAGATTACGCTTTCTGATAAAATAGCCGACGACCCGAATATATTAAAAATTCTTCCCCGCTGTTATTCGGATTCTAATTGCCGGAAAGAAGGATTTGTCGGAGTTTGCAATAACCCCGGTGATTTAAAAGCCGAATGCGACTTTATCATGCCCAGCAAGATAACCATGAAAGTCATCACCGCCAGGGATTGCGCCGTTTGCAAATCCGACCAGGTGGTAAATTCTTTAAAAAGGAGATTCCCCGG
>JAQTTI010000044.1 GCA_028710845.1 Candidatus Omnitrophota bacterium
CGCATCCTTGATAATTTGTAATAGGCGTTTTAATTCAAAGGTTTCGCAGATTGATGAGCCAAAAAGGGCAGGCAGGCCGTTTAGTGAATCGAACCAATTAGGTTTATTGGCTTCCATTTCGATCCCTATACCAAAGGGGTCAAGAGAAGCGATCTTGTTGGCCGAAAGACAAAGGAGTTTTTCGATTAAGTTGGTATAGTGGATTTCTCCTTCCCCATTTTGCTTTCTTAAAAGATGGGGGTTATGCTGGCGTTTTGCAATCAATTCCTTTTTGGCGGGATCCATGGTAATCGAATGAAGCTGCCTGGGTAAACCGTTGTAGAGGAAGTATCTTTCATGCCTGGGTTTGACTACCTCCGCGTTGTCAAAGTAAGAAAAGACTTTTTTGCCGAAAAATAATTCATTAAATTTCTCCGGATAAAGCCCAAGGTAGCTTTCGATTAGGTCGAGGTTATAAGTCCAATGGTCGGTCCAAAAACCTTCCCCGTGTTCAGCTTCCTGGATTTTCGAAGCCGAAAGTAGAATAAGGTCTAAAAATTTATCATAATCTGATTTAAGCCTGATCCCGTTTTTTTCGAGATAAAATATAAGTTCTCCGGGTGTAAATGCTTTTTTAAAAAAACATTTTAGCTTATCTAAATCTTGCGTTTTGACATAGGGGGCTAATAACTTTGACAGGTCTAAGGTTTCTTTAAGCAGAAAGCTCTCACCTTTGATTATTAAAGGGTTAAAACCGTCTGTCTGGATCAAATTCATGAAGGAAATAATGTTTTCGTCACGGATTTCGGGGTTAAACCAGAGGTCATTACGGCGGTTTTGGTTGGTATCGCGGTAATTTCCGTTACCTTGCGAATAATGTGTTGTTTGAAGCTGGAAACTGTTATAGTCCCGTTCCAGGTCGCCGTGTTTTCTAGAATAAAGATAGAAAATAACCCCGGATTTAAATATTTCCGGGTAGCCTCCGCGCATGATATTGTCTAGATAAGCCTGTCCGGCATAGAGGTCAAAAGCCGGCGAACTGCTTTCAGTCAGAATATCATCTTTTAATTCTTTTATTATTTCTGAATTTCGGAGGGATTTATTTTCTATATACCCATACTTAATGATTTTATTGACCGCTGCATTGAGTGTTTTAGTGTCACGGGCCTGTCCGGATACCGCATAAAAGGTTTTTTCTTCGTTTGGCCTTAACTCAAAATTTAGAAAGAGAAAAGCGCAGGGGGTTTTGCTTTTAGTCATCTGCCAGGCCGGGATTGAAAATTTTTCTTTGGCTAAAAAATTAAACGGATAAGAGAAATCGGTTACCTGCCCGAAAACGGCCTGGGGATCGACAACCGGCCGGATTATTTTCGATTGAGCGCCCTGAAAATGAAAACCGAGATAGAAGTTTCCGGCATCGATATGGACCACTTCCGGCCTGTCAGAAGGGTCAACGGATAACTTATAAAAAGGGACTTCTTTATCCAGGTTATCGATATTCATCCAGGCTTCGATAGTCCGGCCCATCTTTTTTAAGAAGAAATCATTTACCCCATAGGGAACTACCTGGGGCAGGCCGTCTAAGACTTCTATTGACCTGGTTTTTTTGGCGGTATTTTCGATTGTGACTTTCCGGCTTAATCCGGCAATCGAATCGTCGGGAATAGTAAAATATTCAACCCTGGTTTTAATGGCTAAGGTAAAATTTTCTTCTTCTATTACCAGTTTAGCGGAATCTATGCGCATAGAGTTAGTTATCTTATATTTTAAATTTAGGCAGCCGTTATGAAATGGCTCGTAGAATATTGTTTCTTTTTGGGATTTGATTTTAATAAATGTACGGAACCCCTGGCTTGATATAAACTGCCAGGATTTATTGGCGGGAAAAAACTCTAAAATTGCCTGGTCCTTGTCTTTGGTCCCGAAGCTAGCAATACATTGGCCGCGGTTGACGTAGAAGACCCACATCGGAATGCCGTATTTTCCGGCAATTCCCGGAAAGAAGTTGGCGAAAGGCTTGGCATAGTTATAATTTTCAATAACAAATTCGCCTTGTTTGTTCAGGTAATATTTAGCTTTTGTCTCTTTAATGTTCATATTTAGTGATTTAAGTTAATTAGTAGTATTGTACCTATTTTCCTGCTTTTGTCAATCTCATCAATTCAACGATAATGATATTATCGCGGGAGGCTTGGCTTGGATTCGAGCAGGGCGTTTAGGCCCTAGCGGGCAAGGTTGCCCAGCTATCAACGAAGTCCGGCAGAGCGAGGCCGAAACCCGAGCAAGCGTCCCGGCGAGAATCAAGACAAGCCAGGACCCGGGTTATTTCATGCTGTGATGTTGACTTTTAGATTAAAGAATGTTAATATAATAAAAAATTGGAGGGGTAATGGCTATAGATAATGAAACCATCAAACATGTCGCTCATTTAGCGCGTATCGAGTTGCAGCAAAATGAGTTAGAAAAACTGTCAAACCAACTGCATGACATAATCGGTTTTATTGATAGAATAAGCAAACTTGACGTAGAGAATATCGCGCCGGCAAGCCACATTTTACCCATAAGCAACGTGCTTCGCGAAGATAATCCGCAGGTTTCATTAACTCCGGAAAAAGCGCTCGAAAACGCCCCCGACAAAAAGGGAAATTTCTTCAGTGTACCAAAAATAATCGAATAATATGGAATTAAACCAATTAACTGCTCACCAATTGTTAGACAAAATTAAAGACGGCTCAATAACTTCCCAGGCAATCTTTGACTCGCTCTATCAACGGGTAAATAAAATTGATGACAAGGTCAATGCTTATGTCAGGCGGGGTAATTTAGAAAGAACCGGTAAAGAATCAGGTAGTAAATCCGAGCTTTTGGGTTTACCGGTTACAATAAAAGATAATATCTGCACAGAGGGTTTAAATACTGAATGCTGTTCAAAAATACTTCAAGGTTTCCGCCCGCCGTATGATGCGACAGTAATCAATAATTTAAAAAGATCCGGCGCCGGGATATTTGAACTTAAGGCAAATATGGATGAATTTGCCTTTGGTTCTTCTACTGAAAATTCATATTTTGGCTCGACCCACAATCCCTGGAATTTAGATTGTGTGCCCGGAGGGTCTTCAGGCGGGTCTGCTGCGGCTGTAGCGGCGGATGAAGCTATTTGGGCCTTAGGCTCGGATACCGGAGGTTCGATCCGCCAGCCGGCATCTTTTTGCGGCGTGGTCGGATTAAAACCCACTTACGGCAGGGTTTCTCGTTTCGGGCTGATTGCATTTGCTTCAAGCCTTGATCAGATCGGACCGATAACTAAGGATGTCGAGGATGCAGCCATTTTAACCCGGATTATCGCAGGATATGATCCTAACGACTCTACTTCAGTTAATCAAAGTGTGCCTGATTATACTAAAAGCCTGACTAACGATATCAAGGGTTTAAAAATAGCTATACCAAAAGAATATTTTGTCGAAGGAATGGATCCGGAGGTCAAAGCTGTTGTAGACGAAGCCGTTAATAAGCTGAAAGGATTGGGCGCGGTTATTAAACAGGTAACTTTAGCCCATACAGAATATGCGGTTCCTGTCTATTATATAATTGCAACCGCCGAAGCCAGTTCAAACCTGGCCAGATTTGATGGAGTGCAATATGGCTACCGGGCTAAATCTGATAATTTGATCGAAATGTATAAAAAAACCCGGGCTGAAGGGTTTGGCGAAGAAGCTAAGCGCAGGATCATGCTGGGGACCTTTGCTTTATCCCACGGTTATTATGATGCATATTATCTGCGGGCGTTAAAGGTCCGGACACTGATCAAGCAGGATTTTGATAAAGTATTCAGCGAATTTGATTGTATTGTCGCCCCAACTTCACCCAGCGCTGCATTTAAAATCGGAGAAAGGACAAGTGATCCTTTAAAGATGTATCTTTCCGATATCTATACTATTTCGGTGAATCTGGCCGGGATCCCGGCTATGTCTATACCTTGCGGTTTCACTAAAAATAAGCTTCCTGTGGGTTTGCAAATTATGGCAGGCGCCTTCAATGAAGAAACGATTTTTAAGGTCGGCCACACATACGAACAAAATACTGACTGGCACAAGTTGAAACCGGTTATCAGGCTATAGTTGATCGACAATAATTATATGAGATATCAAACAGTTATCGGGCTAGAAGTTCATTTGCAGTTAAGCACAAGGACGAAGGCGTTTTGCGGATGCGCTATCGACTTTGGCCAGGCGCCTAATTCCTGCGTTTGTCCTATATGCTTAGGGCTGCCGGGAACGCTTCCTGTGTATAATAAAGAGGCGCTGAACTCGGCGATTAAAGTAGCCTTGGCTTTTAATTGCCAGATCCAAGAGCATACGAAATTCGACCGCAAAAATTATTTTTACCCGGACTTGCCGAAAAACTACCAGATTTCTCAATTTGATCTGCCATTATCACGCAACGGCCATATGTATATTTATACAGAAAATAAACCAAAGCGCATCGGGATCACCCGGATACACTTGGAAGAAGATGCTGGTAAACTGGTTCATGAAGAAGCTAATAGCCTGGTTGATTTCAACCGGACAGGCATACCTTTAATTGAAATTGTCAGCGAGCCTGATTTAAACAGCCCGCAGGAAGCTTTTGATTATTTGACCGGGTTAAAAAGCATAATTGAATATCTGGATGTATCGGATTGCGATATGGAGAAAGGTTCCCTGCGTTGTGACGCTAATATATCGCTGCGCCCCGAAGGTTCGTCGCAACTTGGCGTTAAAACCGAATTAAAGAATATGAACTCTTTTAAAGGTGTTAAGGACGCGTTGCAGTTTGAAGTAGAACGCCAGGCTGAACTGCTTTTGAGTAATCAGCAACTGGTCCAGGAGACAAGGCTTTGGGATGCTGAAAAAGGCCGGACTGTTTCAATGCGCAGCAAAGAAGGGGCAAAGGATTACCGTTATTTTCCCGATCCCGATTTAACTCTTTTTAACATTAATAAAGCTTTTGTCGAAGAAATAAGGGGCAGGCTGCCCGAGCTGCCTTTAGATAAAATGCACCGGTTTATGAAGGATTATTCATTGTCTGAATACGACGCCAAAATTCTGGTTAGTTCCAAAAAGGACTCGCAATTCGCAGAGGAATGCATCAAGATTTACTCTGAGAAAGATAAAAAACCTTTAGTCAATTGGCTGATCGGCCCTTTATTACAGGAGGCTAAGGTTAGGAAAGCCGGAATTTCCGAATTAAATATAGAAAAGAAAGAGTTAGTGAATTTGGTTGGTTTTGTTCAAAGGCAGGAGATATCCGGTTTATCGGCTAAAACGGTCTTAAGCCAAATGATCGATACGGGTAAATCGGCAGAACTATTGATTAAAGAAGGTAATTTGTTGCAGGTTTCTGACCTTGATGATTTAAATAAAATTATCGAAAGCGTTATCGCTCTAAATGCAAAATCCGTAGATGACTTTAAGGCGGGAAAATCAAATGCGCTGATGTTTTTAGTCGGCCAGGTTATGAAAAAAAGCTCAGGTAAAGCAAATCCAAAAATTGCAGGAGATTTATTGAGGCGGAGGTTAAGCAATGCGTAAAAATATATTTATCGCTTTTTTACTTATTATAATTCTGTCTTTAGGTTTAAGGCTCGGTTTTACGGAAAATAAAAATAAGAGCAATGACCAGCTATATAAGCTGGTCGAGCTTTTTAGCGATACTTTGGCTGTCATTCAGAAAGAATACGTAGATGAAACAAAAATCAAAGATTTGATCTATGGTTCGCTCAAAGGCATGCTTTCATCGCTTGATCCGCACAGCCAGTTTATGGATCCGGATACTTACAATGAGTTAAAGGTGGATACGCAAGGAAAGTTTGGCGGAATCGGGATCGAAATTACGCTCAAAAACGGGATTCTAACCGTCATTACGCCCATTGAAGACACTCCGGCCTGGAAAGCAGGAATAAAAGCCAATGATAGCATAGTAAAGATCAATGACGAATTGACCCGTGATATGACTCTTACTGATGCTGTTAAAAGGCTGCGCGGTAAACCTCTGGATCCGGTAAATATCACGGTTTTACGGGAGAATGAAAATAAGCTTCTAGAATTTAAGATTGTCAGGGATATAATCAAAATAAAAGATATAAAATATGCGATGATTCTGGAAAGCGGAGTAGGCTATATCCGCCTTACCGAATTTCGGGAAAATTCGACGCAGGAATTAAATAATGCCTTGAGCAATCTTTCTAAGCAGGGGGTAAAGGCTTTAATAATTGACTTAAGAAATAACCCCGGAGGCCTGCTTGATGAAGCCGTAAAGGTAACCAGCAGGTTTCTTGAGCGCAATAAACTTGTGGCCTACACCGAAGGAAGGCAGAAAGATAAGGAGCTAAAATTTTATGCTGATTCAAGAAATCCGATACTTGACATGCCTTTGGCAGTATTAATAAATGAAGGGTCTGCCAGCGGCAGCGAGATTGTGGCTGGTGCCTTGCAGGATTACAAGCGGGCGATAATAATCGGGACAAAATCTTTTGGCAAAGGTTCTGTACAAACGGTAATTCCTTTAAGCGACGGTTCGGCGTTGCGTCTTACCACCAGCCATTATTTTACTCCTTCCGGAAAAATTATCCATGGAAAAGGAGTTGTTCCTGATATCGAGGTTATTCTAAAAGAAAGGGATGAAAAAGAAAATGAGTCCGAAGAAAAAAAGTCCATCCCCAAACCGGAAAAAGAAAGTTTTGATTATAAAGAAGACGAACAGGTTGTCCGCGCTTTAAACGTCCTGGAAGCAATTATATTTTATAAGCAAAGCGATAAGATTCGATAGAAATAATTTATGCCAAAGACCAAACGTAAGCGGGTAGTAAAGGTAACTAAAGATAATAATTTTCTGATTTTTACTTCTCTGGTCCTGCTTTTTTTGCTGTTTATTGCCCTGATTATTTCCCCGCACTATAAAAAGCCGCAAGTTTTACCCAAAGTTAAAAAAGCAGCACCGGTTTATAAAGGAAGGATCGCTATAGTAATTGACGACTGGGGATATCGCCTGGACAACCTGGCAATCGTAAAAAACATAAAACAGCCGTTGACCTGTGCTGTCTTGCCCAACCTTAAAAATTCCAAAACGGTAGCAGAGGATTTGCACAGCTTTGGTTTGGAAATTATTCTTCACCTCCCGATGCAGCCCAAAGAGAAATATAATTTAGAAAAAAATACAATTACCTTAGGTATGAACGGAAAAAAAATAAAAGAAATTATCGATAGGGACTTAGCGTCGGTTATTTATGCTAAGGGGGTTTCTAACCATATGGGGTCGGCGATTACCGAAAACCGTAAATCAAGCCTGTTGGTTATGTCTGAGGTAAAAAAACACAACCTATACTTCTTAGATAGTTATGTGACCGTTAATTCCGTCTGTTCCGGGATAGCCAAAGAAATTAAATTACGGCTGGCTAAAAGGGATGTGTTTTTGGATAATAATAGCGACCCTGAGTATATAAAAGGACAGTTGATACAATTAAGGAATTTAAGCAAAAAATACGGTACAGCTATAGGTATAGGGCATGACCGTAAAAGCACTTTAACCGTATTAAAAGAAATACTCCCTCAATTAGAAAGCCAGGGCTATAAATTTGTTTTTATATCCGAGGTGGCCAGATGATAACATTAGGGGTAGAAAGTTCCTGCGACGAAACCTCAGTTGCAGTGCTTAAAAACCTTAAAATTTTATCTAATGTGATAGCCACTAGCTTAAAGATGCATAGCAAACACGGAGGGGTAATACCCGAGATCGCTTCCCGTATGCAGCTGGAAAGTATCGCTCCCGTATTTAAAGAGGCTTTGGAAAATGCGAAAATTGGCCCAAAAGAAATCGATTTAATAAGCGTTACCCAGGGCCCGGGTTTACCCGGTTCGCTTCTTGTAGGGTTATCTTTTGCCAAGGCGCTTTCGCTTAGCCTGAATAAACCCTTGATCGGGGTCAACCATATTTATAGCCATGTTTACGCTAACCTGCTTAGCCACAAAAATACCAGGCTTCCGGCGGTTGCCCTGGTAGTTTCGGGAGGCCACACTTCGCTTTTTTATATTAAAAATTTTTCGGATTACCGGGTTCTAGGCAAAACTTGCGATGATGCCTGCGGGGAAGCATTTGATAAGGTGGCTAAAATTATGGGGCTGGGTTATCCGGGAGGGCCTTTAATAGAAAAATTGGCTCTAAACGGCAATAAAAACAAGGTTAAATTTGCCTGTTCGGGTACTGATAACGAACTGGATTTTAGCTTCAGCGGTATTAAGACCGCGGTATTGTATTATTTAAAAGATAAAAAAAATAGTCCCGGTTTAAAACGGGATTTATCGGCATCTTTTCAGGAGAGCGTAGTTAATACATTAGTGAGTAAATCGCTTGCTGCCTGTAAAAAGAAAAAAGTATCCAGCCTTTTAATCGGAGGAGGGGTGGTCGCAAACAGATACTTAAGAGAAAGAATTTCAGCGCAGGCAAAAGCTTCAGGAATCAATTGTTACTATCCGGATATTAATTTATGTATGGATAATGCTGCAATGGTAGCTGCCTTAGGCGGATATCTTTATAAAAAGGGCAGGAGGAGCAATTTAGATTTGAACATAGTTTCCAATTAAA
>JAQTTI010000045.1 GCA_028710845.1 Candidatus Omnitrophota bacterium
AGACGCAACGCCCCTCCTCGACCGCGGCCTCGATCGATGCAAAATTATCATCGGTCAAAACCATATCCGCCGCTTCCTTTGCGACCTCTGTACCTGTGCGCCCCATGGCAATGCCTATATTGGCTTGCTTGAGCGCCGGAGCATCATTGACGCCGTCTCCGGTCATTGCCACAACATATCCTCTTGTCTGAAGCGCTTTAACAAGCCGCAATTTTTGCTCTGGAGTCACGCGGGCAAAAACGCTAATCCGATCAACAGATTCCTGTAATTCCTCGTCATTTATATTTTCAAGTTCGCTTCCGCTCAACGCTACCAGGCCTTTAACTGAATTTTCCTCGCCAAGACGACTTTTTAGGTTTAATTGCTCAGCAATAGCTTTGGCCGTCAGCACATGATCTCCAGTTATCATCTTAACCACTATTCCCGCAGAATGGCAACGCCGCACAGCCTCAATCGCTTCTTTGCGAGGAGGGTCAATCATTCCCTGTAATCCTAAAAATGTCAGAGATTCGGTAATATCGCCATGATCTATCTTATCTTTCTGTGAAGAAATACTTCCTCGGGCAAAAGCAAGCACCCTTAGCCCTTTTGATGCCATAATTTCGATCTGACGCTCAACAATACCACGATCGAAGTGGCGGACTTCTCCGTTTTCTTCAAGATAATTAACGCATTTGGCTAAAATCTTTTCTGCTGAACCTTTTAAATAAACAACCCCGTCCCCGTTGGGTAAAATATGAAAGGTCGCCATATATTGATATTCCGATTCAAATGGAATAGAGTCTTTACGCGGCAACTCGGGCAGGCCCTCGGGAAATAGACTCTTCCCCTTATTCGCCGATACAATAAGTGCCGCCTCTGTCGGATCACCCTCCACTTGAAACAACCCTTCCTTCTCAACAATTCTGCTATCGTTACACAATAAACCGGCAGTTAAACATTCCTTGAGAGCTACGGAATCTATTGTCACGGACTTGCGCGAAAAATCTTGAATAGAACCCTCAAAACTATATCCCACTCCTGAAACCTGATATGTTTGACCTGCGCTAAAAATCTCCTGTACAGTCATTTGATTCTCAGTAAGCGTTCCAGTTTTATCAGAGCAAATAACACCAGTACTTCCAAGCGTCTCAACTGCCGGCAGCTTACGAATGATAGCGCGCCGCTTAGCCATTCGTGCCACACCTATCGCGAGAGTTATCGTTACAGCCGCAGGCAACCCTTCGGGGATTGCCCCTACCGCAAGCGCGATTGCGGCCATAAACATTTCCACAAATGATTGGCCTCGAAGCACGCCTACAACAAAGGTAAGTGCGGACAATCCCATGATAACGAATAAAAGGTAGTGGCTAAAACTGGCTATTTTGATTGTGAGGGGTGTTTCTAAATCTTCGGCAGTGGTAATCAACTCTGAGATTCGTCCAACCTCGGTTGCGTCTCCTGTGGCGATAACAACCGCTTTACCTCTGCCATAGGTAACAAAAGTGGCAGCATAAAGCATATTTAATCGATCCGCCAAAACAGTTTTCGCATCGTGGGGCTTAATTTGCTTCTCAACCGGAACAGACTCACCGGTAAGAGGAGATTCGTTAACCTGCAGATCCCGAATAGAAATAAGACGCATGTCGGCTGATATCTTATCGCCAGAGGCAATCATAACAACATCCCCGGGTACCAACTCGGTAGATGCAATATGCTGTTCCTTACCGTCTCTTAAAACGGAAACAGAAGATGTCATAAAACGAGAAAGGGCTTCAAGGGCTTTTAAAGCCTTGGATTCCTGCAGAAAACCAACGATGGCATTAATAAGAACAACTCCAAAGATTACCGAAGCCTCAACCCATTCTTTTAGAAAAAGCGTAGTCACTACCGCCGCCAAAAGAATATATACAAGAGGCTGATTGAATTGTAAGAGAAACCGCACCCACAAGGGGGTTCCCTTTTTAGGCGTAATTTGATTCAAGCCAAACTGACCCCTACGGCTTTTTACTTCCTCATCGGATAAACCTGTAGAAATATCCGTTTCAAGCCGCTGGACGATTTCATCGACAGTTTGCGAATGCCAAATTGTTTGAGTGATGTCAGGTTGTTTCATTTTTTAGATGTTTTACCCACTAAAAAACCGATTATAAAACCAATATTTTTTAAATTTATAGCTCCTCTGTCACAAACGGTATACTTACTTAAGGAGTTTATTAACAAAGTCCCAATTGATCAAATTTTTGACATACGCGTCAATATAATCGCCTCTTTTATTCTGATAATCCAGGTAGTACGCGTGTTCCCAGACATCAATAGTTAAAAGCGGCTTTATCCCATGCGCTATGGGCGTATCCGCGTTTGACGTTTTCATGACGGCAAGTTTTCCATCCTTAACGACCAGCCACGCCCACCCGCTTCCAAATTGACCGAGCCCGGCTTTTTTAAACTCTTCTATAAATTTATCATAACCGCCAAAATCAGCTTTAATCTTGTCCACTATTGCCCCGGACGGAATGCCACCACCACCTTTTTTCATACCCTGCCAATAAAATGAATGGTTCCATACCTGCGCCGCATTATTAAATATTGCCGATTGCGATGCGTCTTTTGCCGTTTTCTTAATGATGTTTTCGAGCGTTTCTTCTGCTAACGGCGTTCCTTTGACGAGCCCGTTCAATTTTTTCACATATCCCGCATGATGTTTTACGTAGTGAAATTCAAGAGTTTTTGCGCTGATATACGGCCCTAAAGCAGCCTTATCGTATGGCAATTCTGGTAATTTAATAGACATATGCCCCCTTTTTTTCTTGTTACTGTTTTATAAAATCAAAATATATCGCAAGAAGCAAAGCGATGGCGGATACCGCGAAAATAAAGAAGTAGTTTATCCTCTCCTTCTCTGATTTCAGGTTACAGAGGATTTCGGCGATAAGATTGTATTCTTCCCCTAAGAGAGGTTCTTTATTTCGAGTCTTCTCTATGAGATTTTCTTTTTCAATAACCCGCGATAACGCGCGATTAGTGTTAAATTTATAAATAAAAAACAACAAAAAACCGCCCACACCGACATACCACGCAATTCTTCCATAAACAGGTTTAATATCCATCAGAACCGTAACAACGCGGATCGCGACGGTCGCGATAAGACCGATGATAAAAAACACCCAAGAAACAAAAGAATCCCCGCAATTCTTCCTCTGAGAACAAATCAAACAAGTTTTATCTTTCATACGACACCTGCTTTCTTTCCTTAATCCAATCCCACCAACGCCTCCGCCAGATCGGCCATGCTGTATCTATAGGGTAGACATCGGTCGGCCGAAGGTACGAAGGAAAACTTTTTTCTTATTTTCTTTCATTTTTCCGCGACAACGAGCATTTCGAAATCGTCAATGGTCAGTTTGTCGTTTCTTGAGTATACTCCAAGCTTCGCGCCAAAAATATCGATCTTTTTGAACCCGAGCGTCTTTAAAAGCCAGGTTATCTCGCTGGGCACGTAATAACGCTCGTTACAATTAAGCTCCCTTTTATTGCCGGAATCGTCCTCAAAAACAGCGGTGTTATGATCACGGAAAGTCATCAAATCAAAGGAGCACTCCTTACATTGAGATTGGCCTTCTTTCTGCTGCGCCGACTTATAGAATTCATTGACAGAATGGAACAGCGGGAACAATCCGTTTAATGTGGTGAAAATAAACTTGCCTTTACTTTTAAGCGCTTTTGTGGCGTTCTTGAGGATCTCAAAGTTCATCTGGTCTGTTTCCATAAGAGAAAACCCGCCTTCGCATAGCATAATTACCAGATCAAATTCACCGTCAAAAGAAAGATTGCGCGCATCTTGTATTTGGAAATCGATGGTCACCCCTGCCTCTTGTGCCTTTTCCCTTGCCCTTTTTATCTGATTCTCGGAAAGGTCAACGCCGGTCAGATTATATCCCCTCTTTGTCAGTTCAATCGCATGACGGCCGGTACCGCAACCGATGTCGATAATCTTTAGGGACTTATCATGGGCTATCTCCTTTTCAATAAAATCACATTCACCCACAGTGCCCTGAACAAAACACTCTGTATCGTATTTGCGAGCGTAGTTTTCAAATAATGATTCGTACCATTGCTTCATTATTGTCCTCCCCATTACCAAATGTTATTTAAATAGTTTAAGATAGTCGTATAATACTGCACCCATTGGTCAGCCGAAAGTCCGGATAAATATTTTTTTGACATAATAATACCTCAACTCCTAGGCTGGCTTAAGTATACCCCCCGAGATTATTAGTTTCATGCCTTCCTCCGCTGACATTTGTAAAAACTTTACCGCGCTTTTGGGAACTAAGATAAAAAATCCGCTCCAGGGACTAGGGGTTGAGCCAATAAGAACATGTATTAGCTCCTGCCCGGTTAATTCCTGTGCCTCCCTAAAACCATCATTGGTCATAAAACCTACTGACCAAATTCCTTTTGAAGGATATTCGACCAAAACGGCCTTTTTAAATACTGCCTTGTCTTTAGAAAGAATAAAACCGATTATTTGTTTAATAGGCGGATATACCTGCCGGACCCCGGGAAGTTTAAGGAACCAATTTTCTATTAAAGGAAGCGCCCTTTTACTCAATAAATGGGATACAATAAATCCGGTTAGTATAATTATCAAGATCGCTATAATAAAACCTAACCCGGGAATAGCGAAACCAAACTCTGCCCTTAAATAACTGTTGATAATTCTTCCGATAATATTATCAATCAATTTGAAAATAAAAAAGAAAAGATACAGGGTGATAAAAATCGGGAGAATAGTAAGTAATCCGGTAATAAAATATCGTCTTAATTTACTCATGAAAATCCTCCTTTTGTTTCTTTTTCCAAGCATCTACCTTCTTTATTATCCCTAAAATCATCACCCCTAATCAAACTCTATTGTTGTGTGCTCAATATCGAATTGCTTATTAAGGATGTCTTTTATTTTTAACAATATAGCCTTGATATTACATTCTACCGATTCACCTTTTAACCTGATATGAACAGTCAGCGAATACATTTTCGAAGTTATCTCCCAAATGTGCAAATCGGTTATCTCATCAATCTCGGGCACAGATCTTTTTAATACCTGTTCTACCTGATTAATATCTATACCCTTAGGGACCGACTCCAAAAGGATGTTGCTAGAATCCTTAAATAACCTATAACCCCAGCCAAAAATAAGAATGGCAATAATAATACTTAAAATAGGATCGATAATATTCCAATGTGTAAAATGAATTATTAGCGCGCCGATAATAACGGCAACCGAAGACAAGGTGTCTGCCCACATATGCAAGAAAACGCTTTTTAAATTCAAATCTTCCCTACTTTCGCTTTCTAAGATCCAGGTACTTATCAGGTTAACCAATAGCCCGATAAAAGCAATTATAAACATTTGAGTGCTTAAAACAGGCTCAAGGTTAGTAAGACGCTTAATACCTTCAATCAGGATCCAAAAGGTTATAATAAAAAGAAATACACTGTTAAATAAGGCCGCCAGTATTTCAATCCTATAAAACCCGAAACTCCTGCGGGTACAGCTGATTTTATCAGCGCAAAGAATTGCCCCAAAACTTATAAGTAAAGCAAAAAAATGGGTAAACATATGCCCGGCATCGCTGATTAAAGCCAAACTATTAGTCAATAAACCACCGACAGTTTCAACCACCATCATAGCGCCGGTAATAGCCATGGTGGCTTTTAGCTTCCTTTTTGCTACCGAACGATATTCAAAAAGCCCATCGGCTACGGAATTATGCTTTGGGCCATGGGAATGTTTCATTTTATTTGCTCCTGAATAAATAAAAAACTACGAATAAAAAGATACTGATAAGGACGCAGGAAGTTAGGGGAAAATAAAAATAGAAATTTTCTTTTTTTATCAAGATATCCCCGGGCAGCCTTCCAATAGGAATGTTGAATTTATTCGAAAGAAACAGGAAAAATCCGATTAGAATAAGGATTAAACCGGAAAGAATGAATAGTTTATATAAATTAGCCATATTAAAAATAAACCTCCCGCCATTTTCGATGACGGGAGGTTTATAGTCGAACTTTAGGTAAAACTCATTATTTTTTCTTCAATTTGTCCACTAAATCAGCAATTAACTTTCCCGCAATATCTTTGCAGCCTAAACCGAAGGCTAAAGCAAAGGCCAAACCGACCGAGCCTAAAATTATGGCCAGCGTCAATTCAGTTATGGCGATTCCGATTTTTAACTGCTCTAACCCTACAAAAATCGCAAATGCAATAACTATTGTCTCGACTACCTGCGACAAAATCTTGCTCTGGCTTAAACCAGCATTGCTAGCCGCAGTTAAAACGATGTTTTTCAAAATAGTCGAAGCAAACATCCCTAAAACAAGAATAAACAGAGCAGCAATAACATTAGGAATGTAAAGAACCACCTGGTTTAATAGGTCAGCGGCAACTGTAAGGCCTATGGCATTAACAGCAACCATAAAGGTTACTAAAAGACCCAGCCAATAAAAAATTACAGCGATCAAATCTGATAAAGGATAATTTATGCCTCCTTTACCAAGCAACTCGTCTAATTCAATTCGGCTAGAAAGCTCATTAACCCTGGCCAGCCTTAAAGCTTTTCCTACGACAGCCTTAATGGCTTTTGAAATCAACCAGCCTATGATCAGAATAAGGATCACCAGCAACGCGTTAATCACGAATTGGCTTATCTGACCCAAAACGGCACGCGCAGGCTCTAACAACACTATTTGCCAACTGCTCATGTACCCTCCTTTTTTGAATGTTACTTTTATAACTGTATCACAACTAAGAAGTTATGTCAAGAATATTTCGCAGCCGGCATTTGTGGCTATTTTCTGGTTAAGGCTTAAAAACTAACTTCCTACAATATCTTTAATATAAAACAATAACTTGTCCAAATCTATGGGTTTATCAATAAACTCCAGGACATCTGATTTGGCGGCTATCTGCCTGCTGGTTGCGTCAGACATAGCAGAAAAAGCTATTATCGGTGTTTTTTTGTATAATTCGTGGGATTTAATCTCCCTGGCTACCTGGAACCCATTTTTATTAGGCAAGCGTAAGTCTAACAATAATAAATCAACAGCCTGTTTATCAAACTTGCTAATCCAGTTTTCCCCGGTTTCTGCCGTATCAACCTCATAGCCGTGCGATTCCAAAGCCAATTTGGTTGTCATAAGAATATCTGCTTCGTCGTCGATAATGAGTATCCTTTTTTTCATTTTTCCTCCTTTTTAGGTATTGCTCATATATAAGATATTTTTTTGTTTGGTATCGTAAAAGTAAAACAGCTGCCCTTGCCTAAAGTCGATTCTACCCAAATCTTACCTTTCTGGATTTCAACTAACCCCTTAGCGATAACAAGCCCCAGCCCGCTGCCGGCTTTGTAACGGGTTTTAGCTTCAGTCGCCCGATAAAATTTATTAAAAAGCTTTTCTTTGTCTTCTTCACAGATGCCTATTCCCGTATCAGAAACCCTGAAAATCGCATTATCCTGATCACTTTCGATTTTTAAGCATACTTGGCCGTTCTTAGGGGTAAAATTTATAGCATTAACAATCAAGTTAGTAAGTATTCTTCTGAGATGTTCCGGGTCGTGCTCAAGGATAAAGGGGTCTTTTTCACAGATAATTTTCATTTGGATTTCTTTTTCCTTAGCCACCGGCTCTAAAGAACTAAAAACCTCTTTGACTATATCTAAAACATTTGAATTTTCCATGGCTACATTGATTACCCCTGCTTCAATCTTGGAAACATCCAGGAGGTCATTAACCATCCTGGTCTGCCGGTTTGTATTTTTTAGGATGATTTCCAGTAAATCTTTCTTATTTTCTTCTGAAATATTCTTATTAAGCTCTTTTTTTATCAGGATAGAAACAGCATTCTTTATAGCCGTAAGCGGAGTCCTTAATTCATGGGAAACTATGGAAATAAAATCGGTTTTCATCTGATCCACGGTTTTTAACCTGGCGTGCGCATCTTCGATATATTCAATCAGGTTTTCCTTGCGCCTTAAAACTATGAAGAAAACCATCGTAATTATACAAACAAACATGGTTACAACTATGCTTATCAGGCGGTATTTCATTATCGGCTTTACGGAAATAATTTTCTTAAAAGCAATCACTCCTATAATTTTATCTTCATCGTTTTTTAGGGGAAATCCCACATAGTAAACGCGTTCGTTATAAGTATTTCCCGGGACAAAATAGTATCCTGTTTGCCCTTTAATCGCATCTTTAAAATAGGCAAGATTGGAATAAGATTTATTCGCTTTTGATTCAGGCAGGCTCCAGTCTGTAGAAGTGACTACATTGCCCCGGGCATCCAACAGTAAAGCATCGAAAGCTTCGCAGCGGTCCCTATACTTATTCATTAACACAAGGGCTTTATCGATATCCTCGGTTTTTAACGAGGTTAAAGCAGTTTTAACGGCTGAAAACCTGCTTAAAAAATAAGCTGACTGCTCAATCCTGGTTAACTCTCCGATTAATTTATTTAATGGCGAATTCCGGTTCGCTTTAGTATTTTTAAT
>JAQTTI010000046.1 GCA_028710845.1 Candidatus Omnitrophota bacterium
CCTAATCCGCCCGCAAGATACCTGATTTTTATCATAAAGCTAAAGAACCAGGACACATAAAGTATCCCGAAAAGAGTGGTAGAAATATCAACGATAACTCCGGAATTATCCCGGCGCTTAAACTGCATAAGTATCAGCGAAAACAAGGCTAAAACGATAAAAAGAAGTTCCCAGTTTTTCGTCGGCTCAAACTTGAACATTATCGACAAGGGAATGATTACGCCCACTCCGATACCGAAATATTTATAGATCTTGATCCCTTTCTTTTCAAGCATGGTAAAATATTCATATAAACCTGCCATCACAAAAAGGGTAACTACCAGAGCACATAACCAATCAAAAAATATTACCGTAATTATCAGGCTGATAAGAAGCACGGAACTGATTAAACGCTTAATTAACATTTATCCCTCCGAATCTTCTTTCCCTTTTTTGGTATTCTTTAATCGCTTCTTTTAAGTCATCAATCCCAAAATCCGGCCAGTATTTAGTAGTAAAATAGAACTCGGAATATGAAAGCTGCCAAAGCAGGAAGTTGCTTAAACGCTGTTCGTTGCTGGTCCTAACCAGCAAATCGGGGTCGGAGATACCGGCGGAATAAAAATACCCCCGGAATTTTTCTTCATCCAGGCTTTCCGGTTTAATTTTACCCGTTAGGACATCCTGCCCGAATTTTTTGGCAGCATCAACAATCTCCTGCCTTCCCCCGTAATTTAGAGCCAGGACGACTAAAAGCCCTGAATTAGCCGCTGTTTCTTCCTCTGTCTTTTTAATCTTTCTCTGCAAATATTTCGGTATCGGATCCGTCCTTCCGATTACCAGAAAACGGACATTATTCTTTCGCATCGCAACGGCTTCCTTGGTTAGAAATTCATCAAGGTAGCGCATCAGGACATTTATTTCGGTTTGCGGCCTATTCCAGTTTTCGGTTGAAAAAGCAAAAAAGGTTACTGTCTTAATCCCAAGCGAATAAGCGCCGTTGATTATTTCTTTTACCCTGGCCACGCCTTTTCGGTGGCCTAAAGTACGGCTTAAACCCTTTTCTTTAGCCCAGCGGCCGTTACCGTCCATGATAAAAGCAACGTGTTTCGGAATATTTTGATTAATCATGCTACCCGTGTAGTTGATAATCTATATGGGGGAAGAGGTTATCCTTATATTCAATATCGGCAAGCCAATTCTCGTCGATTCTGCTTGACTTAACATCTTCATATATCCTGGTAAACCTTAAGAGGTGGTCTTTAGTGCGGCGGATGGCGTAGCTTGTATGCGTTCCGGTACCTAGAATAAAAGCCCAATCCGAACTTTGGGCCAGCAATAATTCACGCAGAGCCTGGTTCAATGCCCGGCGCAGAACTCCCTGGGCGCCAGGATAACTTTTGGACAGCTCGCTCATGCGTTCGCTGGCTGCATGCAGATGCCGGTAGATCCAGTCGTTGGTTCCTTGAAGCCACATTTCCGAATAACCCTTATAACCCCAGCTTGATAATGAAGGAGTTATCACCTGGTTACGTAAATTCCGGTTTAAATATTCGCTAGGTGTAATCATTCCTATTTCATTCTGGTCGCAGGCAACCTTGCGGAATAAAAAGTCAAGCCACATCGGCCCCTCATACCACCAGTGGCCGAACAGTTCAGCATCATATGGAGAAACAATGATCGGAGCCTTGCCCATTAGGTCATTTAAGTAAGCGGCCTGCTTCTGGCGGTTAAACATAAAATTTCCCGCATGTTCAGCAGCTTTAGCGCTGGCCCATTCCGGTATATACGGTTGTTTATTATTTCCTGTACCGGTTATCCGGTAATATTTTATTCCGGTATTAATCCTTACTCCATCGGGATGAATATAGGGCTTGATGTAATCAAACTCTAAATCAAAACCAATATCGCGGTAGAATTCTCTATAGTTATAATCGCCGGGATAGCCCTCTACGGAAGACCAGACTTGCTTTGAAGACTCAAGATCCCTGCCAAAAGCAGCCACTCCGCTTCCTTTACAATATACCGGAGCAAAAACTCCGTATTTCGGCCTAGGGGTCCCATGAAGCAGGCCGTGGGAATCGGTGAAAAAATAGCGGATCCCGGCTTCTTTTAAAATCGAATCCACTCCCGGAAAATAACCACATTCAGGCAGCCAAATGCCCTGAGGCCGCCTGCCAAAAGTATCCTGATAGTGATTTGCTGCTACTTTTACCTGTGCTCTGACCGACTCCCTGCAGACCTCCATTAAAGGGAAAAATCCATGGGTCGCCCCGCAGGTAATTATCTCAAGCTTTCCCAAATCCTGAAATTTCTTAAACGCATTTACAAGGTTTAAATTATATTTCTGGAAAGTATCCCGGGCGTGGGAAAACCTGTTGAAATACATTATGGCCAGATTTTTAAACTCCTGCTGCCACCTCGTCCTTTCTATTTCTTTCTGAGCTAATTCGATCAACCGGTTTATATGCTTTAAATAACGCTCTTCCAAAAGAGGATCAGCCAGCATCGAAATAAGTGTAGGGCTTAGAGTCATGGTTATCCGGAAGTCTATCCCGTCCCGGAGTAGCCCTTCAAAAACAGAGAGCAAAGGAACATAAGTTTCAGTGATCGCTTCGTATAACCAATCCTCTTCCAAAAAGTTTTCGTGTTCCGGATGGCGCACAAAGGGCAAGTGCCCATGCAAAACTAAACAAAGGTATCCTTTAGGCATATTATTTGGTTTCTCTGGTTACGATTGGGGTTATAGTACGCTCTTCCAAATTGTCCGCGGAAATTGCCCTAACGGGGATTACTTGTTTTCCATCGGGTAAATAATAACGCAGGGTAAAAGTTCCGTCGGGCCTTAATTTGACCGGGACACCCTGCACTGTTACTTTAGCATCTGGCTCGGTTGCTCCGTAAACAATCAATTCACAGTCTACTTTTAACCAGAAATTTCTTTCTTTTTCGATTCTTTTTACCGGGCTTGAAGATAACCCTGAACTGAACAACCCCTGCTTGATCCGTTCCTGCCAAGCTCCCCCTACCGGCGAGCTTCTTCCTAATCCAAAACCCATTCCGTAAAGCCTGGCAAACATATCATCGGGGATCATCCATTCTTCGTCGGTTACCCAGCTTGGACCGTCTAGAGGAGTAGAGACGACGTTAGAACGCAAAAGCATTATAAACCTGCCGTCCGGAAGCATTAATCCTAAGTCTACGCACCAGGAGCGGCCGGGCCCTGCCGTATCGATATACCAACTGTTGGCGTAATCATTAATGACAATGTCAAAAAATTTATTGGCATTAAAACCGTTAAACATGATATTACTAACATCATAAACCCTCAAAATTTTTTTAGCGCGATAAAATTCATCGCCTAATTTATTTTTTACTCCTTCGATAGTCCTAGGCCTTAATTCCCAATAGGTATGCAGCCAGTGCGGGTCCCGGACCTGCAGGATCATTTTATCCTGGTCATAGCTGGAAGGTAATTCCTGCGGCATAGAACGTACAGCCATATATTGATTATCAGAATGAGAGAATTTAGTGTTGGCAATTACCGTCTCATTGAAACTGGGGATCTCTTTCACCTGGCGGTTTTTTACAGAAGGAGGCTTATTGTTCGACTTTATTTTGGTTCCTACTTTAGAAATAATTTTCTTTGGAATTTCTCTTAATTTCTTAAGTATTTTTCTCATAATCCCTCCACTGTAATAAAAAAGGGGATCTTATCCCCTTGGTGCAAATTCTCAAAAAGCAGCCAAAACTTTGATCCCTACTTCATTCTTAATTTCTTTCCTTCTTCTTTTGCCTGCTTTAAATCAGTTTCTAAAGTATCCCTAAGCTTGGTTATTTTCTCCAACTCTTCTTTCAAGCTTTGATTTATCAATTGCTCCTGAACCAGAGATTTATTAGCTGTATCCAGCGCCTGTTTTAACTCCTCGGCCTCTTTTTCTTTGGCTTTGGCTTTTTCTTCTAAGGAAGACCTGTCCTGGGAAAACTTACTCATTTTTTCTTCCAAAACAATCCGGTTGGCCATCTCCTTATCGCGGGATGCCTTAATCCGCATCGCGCTGTTACAGGAGCTTAATGAAGAAAAAAAGAATATTGCCAAAAGTACCGCTAAAATTATGACGATGCGATTTTTTAAAGCCTCATTCAGGTTAAAACTCATATTACTTTAAGTTCTCCTCGGGCTCTATTAAACCCGAACCGGTAGAGCCGCCTTTGACTTTGGTGACATTTGGAAGTATAACTATTTCAACCCTGCGGTTTTGCTTACGGCCAGCTTTAGTATCATTAGAAGCTACCGGCCGATATTCGCCATAACCGATTGCCGAAAGTCTTTCCGGCGAAATCCCCTGATCATTTACTAAATAATGCACCACGCTTAAAGCCCGGGTAGTAGAAAGCTCCCAATTTGATTTATATCCTGAAACTTTGATCGGAATATTGTCCGTATGGCCTTCTATCCCTATGTTAAATTGGGACATATTGTCTTTTAATACCGAAGAAACCTTCTCTAGTAAAGGAAACGCTTCGGATTTAATCTGGGCTTTTCCTGAATCGAATAAAAGGTCGCCTACTACGGTAATTACAAGGCCTTTCTCCATCATCTGGAGTTTGACCTGGTTATCACCTATTTCCTGGCCTAATTTTTGCTCAAGCATGCTCTTGGCCCGTGAAAGCTCTTCAAGCTGGGCGGTTAGTTCATCAATCCTTTGTATATCAGAACGCCGGCCTTTTTGGAAAATAAAAGTACATCCGGTTAAACTAAAAATCAGAAATAAAACTAGGGTCAATTTGGGGAAATTGTTCTTCATTTTGCTTCTCCTTTTTTATTGAAATTTAAATATAACATAACTGCCAATGATAGTCAAGTGTTTTATACTCAACAGCTTATATAAAGATAGTGGATTTCCTAGACGAGCCTATGGAGACCATGGTAATTTTTGCTTTGAGTAATTTTTGCAGTTCTGCCAGGTAGGCCCTGGCATTTGGATGCAACTGGTTAAAAGTAATGACTTTATCCCCCTGATTCGGCCAGCCCGCCATCTCTTTATAAACCGGTTTAGCCTTATTCAGCATTTCGAAATCATGAGGAAAATTTTTGATCAGCTTTCCTTTATATTTATAGGCGACGCATATTTTTACTTTTTCCAGGCCATCGAGAATATCCATTTTGGTAATTGCCAGCTCCGAAATCCCGTTTAGCATAACCGATTCTCTTGCGATTACGGCATCGAACCATCCGCACCTGCGGGGCCGGCCGGTTGTGGCGCCGAATTCATTGCCTTTATCCCGCATGAATTTGCCGAAATCTTCCCCAAATTCGGTCGGAAACGGGCCTTCTCCTACCCGGGTAGTATATGCCTTACATACCCCGATAACCTTATCGATGCGTACCGGAGGGATACCCGTGCCGATACAGGCGCCGCCGCTAGTCGCAGATGAAGAAGTTACAAAAGGATAGGTCCCAAAATCAATATCAAGAAAAGTGCCCTGGGCGCCTTCCAGTAAAATATCCGATTCTTTACTATCGGTACCATTCAATAAAAGAGCCGTATTACAGATATAATTTTTAAATAATTTGCCATACTCGAGATACTGGCGGTAAATTTTCTGGAAATTAAAACCCGGATGAGCGTAAACTTTCTTGAATATCTCGTTTTTTTCTTTTAAGTTATCTTTAAGCTTTTCGCTGAAAATCCGCGGGTTTAATAAATCCACCATCCTTATCCCGCAGCGATTAATCTTGTCGGCATAACAAGGACCAATCCCCCTGCCGGTGGTACCGATCTTATTCTTTCTCTTTGTTTCCCGCAGCTGGTCCAGGTTTTTGTGGTAAGGCATGATCAGATGGGCCAGGGTTGAAATTTTAAAACGATTTTTAAAATCGATGCCGTTTTTTTCAAGTTCCTGCAATTCTTTTTTTAAAACTTCGGGGTCGATAACAACGCCGTTACCGATACAGCAAATTTTCCCGGGGTGCAATATCCCGGAAGGTATAAGATGGAATATATATTCTTTCTCGCCTACAACCACTGTGTGGCCGGCATTATTACCGCCCTGATAACGGACTACATAATCCGCTTTTTCGGAAAGCACATCAATGATCTTTCCTTTTCCTTCATCTCCCCACTGCATACCGACTAAAACTATGTTCACTAAAAATCTCCCTTTCTTTTATGTCTTACTATGAGCTACGAGCTATGAGCTAATTTACGGAGTCATTGTAAATATCTTGTGGGCAATATCCGGGTATTTAGCGATAAACTTTAATTCATCGTCTACAAGCGGCTTCTGGTTATGCACATTGGCATACCTGACTAATTCTAATATCCGCGTGGCTTCTTCGTCATTTTTAAACGGCACCTCTAACTTTTCATAAACATTACGAAAACCTTTAATCCCCGAATATTCTCCTGCCGTAATCTTTCTTCCCGTTTCGATTATTTCGGGTTCTCCGCGGCCAAGCTCTTCATAATCATAAAGCTCATAATTACGCCTGTCTTTTAAAGCGCCATCGGCATGGATACCGGATTCATGGGCGAATGCATTCGAACCTACTCCCGGCTGGTTTATCGGAATAGGGACTCCGAAGGCATAAGAAGCGTATTTACATATTTTCCAGGCAGTTTTCAGATTTATCTTTTCATCCAAATGGTAATCAGCCATGTACTGGCCGTACTTGAGCGCCAAAATTACCGAAACCAGGTCGGCATTGCCGGCACGCTCTCCCATGCCGTTTACGCAGGTATTTATATAAGAATCTACTCCTGCATCTGAAGCAGCTTTAGCTCCGGCAATGGAGTTAGCTACTACCAAGCCTAAATCATTATGGCAGTGGACCTCTATAGGAAGTTTTACCGCTTCTGCCAGCAATTTAATCTTTTCATAAATACTAAATGGCGTATCACAACCAAGCGTATCACAATAACGAATCCTGTGCGCACCCGCTTCTTTGGCCTTAAGGGCAAATTTGATCAAGTAATCGACATCTGTACGCGAGGCATCTTCTGCGTTTACTCCCACTCCAAGCGCGCCTAATTTTATCGCCTCAGCCACCGCTTCTTGCATTTCCTTGATAATCGAATCATGATCTAGCTTTCCTTTAAACTTATGGACGATCATTTGATCGCTGGTAGAAATAGAAAGGTTCAGGTATTTAAGCTTAGGCACCAATTTAAACGCATTTTTTACATCATCTTTAGTGGCCCTTAACCAGCCGCTTAACCTGATTCTAGAAAATCCGCCTAATTTAACTAATTCCAGGTTTGCATTCAGGTAATTCGTCTCATGGCGGGTAAGCGGAAAACCAAACTCTGACTGGAAAACACCCATTTGGTCAAGGTACCAGTTGATCATTGTTTTCTGCAGCTTAGAAAGACAAATCCGTGACGTTTGCACTCCATCCCGGTTAGTTACATCCAATAAATAAATCACAGGTTTTACTGCCATCTTTACTTCCCCCTATCTTTAATCTTAACTTATTTCTTGATTATTCTTTCCAGCTCTTCCTTATCGGGCACACCGAGAGAAGAAAAAATTTCCTGGTTATTCAAAAGATAAACCGGTCCGAATAAAATCTTAAGCTCCTTGTTTAAGCTGATGTTTTCACGCAACAGTTTTTGGCCTTCCTTACCCACTGCGCATTTGTTTACCCTGGAAAGGTTGACACCTTTAGCGCAAGACTCCCAGTCAGAATCGTTGATATTTTTTGCCCGGCAGACAAGATAATCCCAAAGAACCTGCGGCTGGTATTTTTGCATGCATACAGCCCTTAAATATTCTCCGACTTCCTGGTTTCCTTTTTTCGCATCAAAACCCATTCCGCCTTCGATCGCCAAAAAATGCAGCTCCGGCTTGAAATCCTTTACCGCGTTCAGAAGCTTATCGATATCTTTGTCAAAAATACTAAAAAATAAATCCAGCTCTTTAGGTTTTTTCTTCCGGTCGATAAAGAATGAAAGCCCGCTTCTTTCCGGTTTTAACCAGTAAAAATCACCCCGGTGAATAAAATCATTTTTTATGTTTTCAAAACCTTTCTCCCCTTCAATGTCTTTGCCGAAAATGTAGACAGGCAAAGCAGTAATCGACAGTTCCTTGATCAAATTTTCAGTCGACTGATCCGGATAATAAAGATACTCGACGGTCAAACCGGGGAATCTCCTTTTTAAAGAATTTACCACCTGGTCGGATTTGCAAACGGCGCAATCCCTGGCGGTGATGACTTTCATGGTTATCTTGCTGGGCATGATAAAGTCGCATTCGGCTTTTAAATCAC
>JAQTTI010000047.1 GCA_028710845.1 Candidatus Omnitrophota bacterium
CCGGTCGCCAGCCGCTGAGCGAAAACTGACGGCTGAAATTTTAAATTTTTGATTGTATTGTTTACTTTTATACGGTTGGATTCTTTGACTGTGCCGATCTTATTGATTACCCTGGAGACCGTAGCTATAGAAACACCGCTTGTTTTGGCAACATCTACAATGGAGATATTCCTAGAGGGGGTTTTTTTATTGCGTGACATTATTTTTTTGAAACTATTTTTAAAGCGAAAAACTACTTGATATTATCGCCTATTTTTATAGGAGTAGTTACTCTTTTTATATCACAAGCTGAAATATTATCCCTGGCCTGGATAACCAGGATATTCCCGATGAATTTTCCCGCCCGGTAAACATTGAACTGGTCACCAACTTTTACTCCGGCAGCGCTGCCTTGGTCGATTACCACAAAATCGTTATCGGTATTTACCGCTAAAACTTTACCGGTAAATTCAGGTATCTCGGCGCTATCTCTTCCCGAAGCAGGAGAAGATCTCACCACTATCGCCGGCAGCTCCACAGACTCCCTCTTCTTCTCCGATACAGGAACCGGTCTTCCGCTCCTGATTGCATCAAGCTCGGTCTTTAGGGAATCAATCTGGGAAATTTTATCGGTCAGCATGGTTTCCATTTCATTCAAACGCTTTCCTACGGTATTTTTTCCTTCCTGGAGGTCCTGAACTTTTTTATCCAGCAGTTCTTTACGGCTGGTCAAGCTTCTTAATTGACGGCTAAGAACTTCATTTTCAGATTTGATGGACTTGAAATTCTCCTGGATCGCTACTTTATCATTTCTTTCCCGAACAACCTCCTGAGACATGCTGTCTAGAAGCTTCTGGTTATAATCAAGCTGCCTTAAAAGGTCTTTCTTCTCGTTCGTCAGCCTGTTCATATCAATTTCTAAAATACTTTTTTCCCTCTGCAAGGCCTCATTATTTATCTGTAAGTTTCTTAATTCCTGCTGGGTCGTAACTAACTGCATTTGTAAATCTGTCTTATCTTTAAGAATCGACCCCCAATAGGCATCGGTATTCTCAAAGACGGGAGCTGCTGATTGCTGCTGGACGGCAGTACTTACCTGCTGAATCCTATGGTTTTGCTGCTTGATTTTTTCAGCTAGTTCATCCCTGGTCTTACTGACCTGCTCAAGCTTGCCCTGTAACTCATTAAGAGACTGACTGGCTTTATCCCGTTCTGATTTTAAGCCCTCAATCCTGCCCTGATTTTGCCTTAGATCGCTTTCAAGCTGTTTAATTTTATTGTTCAGTGTCGAGTTTTCCGCTTTTAAATCGCTGCTTTCTCTAAGCAAAGTCTGCTGCTGACTGGTTGCCTGGATAAAAAGGAAAAGACAAGTTACTGAAAAAACTGCCAGGCCGATAATAATAAATTTCATTTTTTGATTCATAATCCCCCCTTATAATTGGGCGAATACTTTTTCCAAGACTAAACTCGCCGCGCCCATGGCTACGGCATTTTCCCTTAACTGAGAATAAACTATTTTTAGGCCGCTGGTAACTTCCCTGAAAGACCAGGCTGAAACCGTGCTTCTTACTTTATTTAAAAATTCTTCTCCTGATTCTTCAAAACCTCCGCCGATAACTACTATCTGGGGATTAAGGAGATTTACCAGATAAGCGATTTTTATCCCCAGTCTTTTTGCCGCCCTGTCCAGAACTTTCAGGGCCAGTTCGTTCTTTAAGCGGCTGGCGGTAAATATATGTTTTAAATCAAGGCCTTCCATATCCGTTGAAGCAGCCTTAAAAAATTCAGCTGCTTTTGTTTTTTCTTTTAAAAGAAGCGATTTTAATTCATTGATCATCCCCATATCCATATCCCAACGCTTGATAAAGCATGGGGAACCTGTTTCGCAATCAAAAAGATCCTGTTCTTTATAATTATAGATGCTTGTTTCCCCTGCATATCCGTCGCTTCCGCGGTAAAGTTCACCGTTAATCATTATCCCGCAGCCGACTCCGGAAAACATGTAAATTACGTTCTTATAATCTTCGAGGCTTAACCACTGTTCGCCGAAACAGGCGCTGGTTGCGTCATTTTCGATCAACGCCGGCAGGTTGAATTCTTTTTCCATCAGGCCCTTTAGGGGCAGGTCTACCGACGCATAAGTATAATAATGATCCATTTTTTGCGGCCAATGGATCGAACCATCTTTCTTATTTATCAAACCGGCGACTCCAACTCCTATGCCTTTAATATTTTCAACGTACCCCTTAGAGCGCCTTAAAATCTCGCGGACAATTTCCAATAAACATTCGGAAACCTCTTTTACCGAAGCTTGCGGCCGGGCAATCTGGGTCTTGGTGATAATGTTACCGTCCAGGTCGATCAATAGACCGACCATATTCATCAGGTTTAATCCTACGCCGATAGCATACCCGGCTTTAGGATTTAAATCTAAAAGTACCGGCCTTCGCCCGCCCTCTGAAACATCCAGCTCTTTTTCATAAACTAAATTACATTTTATAAAATCATCAATGTAATTAGAGATACTTACTACATTTATCCCCAGTTCTTGAGAAATATCTGACCGGCTTACCGGCCCGCGCCTTCTTAAAATCCCCAGGATTTCAATATTACGTTTCTCTTTTTCGCTGAAAGTTTCTTTTTGTAGATCAAAAGGTTGCATGGAAATTTTTACTTTGTAAAAGTTTCGGATTATTTTTCTTATTTATACTACTAAAGGAGACTTAAGTCAAGTGTTTTCAGCAATTAATAGACATCGTTCATTATAAACGAACGGTCTACGATGCCGGTGGGCGAAACTACAACCAGATTTATCTCTTTGGTGCCGGAATCGGAATAACTGCCCTCGAAATTCGACTCTTCTAATTGAGGGTCTGCCCCGCCTAAATCACCGCTCCAGAGATATTGTAGTTGGACCTGGTTACATCCGCTTTGCGGCATATTCACCAAAGAAGAAGCAGTAAAATTCTGGGCTTTTTCCAATACATAACTGGAAGACTTCAAATCTAGCTGGCTTGATTCAAGAAGGGTGACATCTTTCTTTAAAGATAGATCGAGAAAAGTCTTTAAGTTATAACTTATTTCCCTGTTCTCTTCGATCTCTTTGACTCTTTCCTGGGCCTGGGCAACTATCGAAGGATAGCCTTCGGCATTCTTCAATACCAGATCATAATTATTCTTGGCGGTTTCCTTATCTCCGGCCCATTGCGCAATCAATCCCAGATGATAAAGACTTTTAACTCCCTGCGGGCTAAGCTCTGGTTGAGAAGTTAAACTTTCAAAATATTTTTTTGCTTCGGCTGGGCTTGCTAAACCATAAGCATTAATCACTGCTATTTTATAAACAGCTTCATCGTGCCGGGAAGTATCCGGAAAAAGATTTACCAATTCCTGGTAAAATTTAGCCGCTTTTTCGTAGTTTTTAAGCTTTTCCAGGTTAAAGGCCCTTAAGTAAAGAGTTTCTTTATTGAAACTATCCTTGATTCCTAAACTTTCTAACCTCGAGTATATTTTTTCTGCATAATCCATGTCAAATAAGCCTTTAGGCTTATAGACAAAAAGACTGGCTATTTCAAAAAGTTTGGCCGAAAGTTTCTCGGGAGGCAAAGTCTTTGCAATCCTATCGATATAAATATCATAAACGCTCATAGCTAATTCCAGATTACCGTCTTTATAAAAACCGGCGGCGGTTTTCTCCATCTCCCCATCGGTTAATTTGCCTTCAACAAGCTTATTGACATAAAGTTTATATGCCAGACGGGCATTTTGTTTTTCTTCATTAGCCAGGAGCTTATCAGCAACCTCCTTAATTAACTCAGGCGAGCTGGATTTGTTTTTGCTGTAAACATTTAACTCCCACATCAGATCAACCAGGGCCTGTTCGTAGAAAGCATCCTGCTGGTTACGGTGAAACTGCCAAAGTAAAAGCATGCTTTTTATTTTTAAAGGGTTGCCGCTTTCGACCTGGCTTATAACCTTCTTCGAATTTTCGACTATTTGTTCCCGGTAAGAATTACCGTTAGCAAAATAATCATCCCACAACTGCTTCTCTTCCAGGTAACTAAGCTGCTTGTAGCGGCCTAAGGCTTTATAATAATCAAGGCAGGGACGGATGTTTTTGTCTTTACTTTTATAGTTGTTTAGCTCTTCGATAAACTCATTATATTGGTTGCTCTCGAAATACTTTGACTTTAAGGATTCAATGTCGAGACAACCGGACTCTTCTGAAAAAACAGAAATAGGAATTGTCAGAATCGCGAATAAAACTATAAACCTTAAAAAAGACATACTCCCACCCCCTATTTAGCTTTGTTATTACGGGCTTTTTTTATAACCGGTTTTTTCCAGAATTCGCGTAAAACATAATATGCTTTGCGGGGTATCCTTTTGTTTATTCCATTTTCTAATTCCGGGCTCAAGGCGACTATACCAAACCATTCCTCATTCATATTCATGTTCTTTTCAGCCCGAATATCAAAATAATAACTCCCGCTGCTCCAACCGGCGCCTGTATCATGCTCTTTCCAGCTGTCTGGGCTATCCTGCGTATGTTTCCACCATTCATCGGCCCATTCAAAAATAGTGCCACCAAGACAATTTCCCTCGCCGTTTTTCTTGTCTCCTAAGTTTTCATAGATTTGGTTCCATTGCTGTTCGAGGAAAAATGCCTGCATATTCTGGTCTTCTTTTTTTAAGTAAGCGTCATAACAATCAGCGCCAAACTCTGCCAAAAGTATCGGTTTGTCGAAAGTCATCCTCAGCGACCTAAAAAGGTTGCCAAAAGTCTTTCCACGATAGATTATACAGGCCACAAAGTCGACATCTTGGCAAAATTGATTTGCAGAATCTAGGCCAATCAACTCTCCGTTACCGAGCCCAACGGGATGATCAGGATCTATTTTATGTACTGCTTTAGAAATATCGTTGATAAAAGAGTAATAAATCTGGGCGCGCATCTTTTTTTGTTTCTGCGGATCCGGTTCAAGGTCCACTTCGGGGGTAGACCATGGATTTACCTGGCCCAGGCAGGAATAATTGTTTTCGTTTCCTAAAATCCATCCCAAGAGGCCCGGCTCATCCTTATATAAATTAACCATCTCTAATACCTGTTTCTTTACTTTATCCTGAAATTTCTTATCCCCATAAAAAGGGCAAGGATACTCCCAGAACCCAAGCCAGTCGCCAAGAAGTGTGCGTATTCCATATAAATTATACAAATCCCGAATTACCTGTTTTACTTCATTGGAATCTTCATGTGTTTGATAAAGACGAATAGTATTGATCCCCATTTGCTTCATCAGTTTTCCGTCAACAATCCACGGTTTATTTGGATCGCTCCACCAGTCATACTCATGGTTCGAACCGATGGGAATCGGATTATAACAAACTCCTTTAACAATATATGGCTTGCCATTAACCATCAGGCGATAATACTTATTTTCTAATTTCTGAATATAAACGCCTTTCTTAACATTACAATTGGATAGGATAAATACAAGCAAAAAACTACAGGCTACAAGCCAAATAAGCCTGTAACCTGTAGTTTTAATTTTAGGGACGGTTCTCAAACCAAAGGTAAACTGTCCCTTTTTAGGGGACGGTTCTCCTTTGAGTTGAGAACCGTCCCTGGTTTTGATTCTATTTTTATTCGAATTTAATTTCATCCAGATAGAATGTAGCGCCTTCCGGGTTGTTGTCAACATTTGTAGACCAGGCAAAACCTCCTATAATATAGGACATATCTTTGCCTTTAAGGTCTATAGTGTATTGCGTCCATTCTTTATTCAGGATTACCGGACCGATAGTGGCGCTATCTGAATCCGAAAACTCTCCCATAATGCCGCCAACTTTAAACTCTTCGATCCGTTCGCCGCCTTTGGCACCGCGGGCCCAGAAGGTAAGTTTGATGGTTTTAGAAAGATCAAAACCTGCATCAACATTACCCCAGTTGTTCGCCGGGTTCTGCCAGAAGATTCCTGCCCAACGGGCTCCCTGAGTACCTTGGCCGCTGTAAATTATTTTAATGCAAGTATCGCCTAAATAAGCATCTTCTTTCGAAGAGCCATCATATTTTATGTCACCGTAATCACCCATCCAGCCGCTAGGTATAAAATGATTCTTGGCGGTTGAGCGGTCGGCATAAATATAGAATGGCATATCCTCTTGCTTCTTTGATTCAGGTTTTAAATCCGGGTCTGCTTCATATTTTATATCGTCGATATAAAAAGTACATCCCTCGGGATTTAAATCCGCGGTTACGGTCCAGCCGAAACCGCCGTTGACATAAGAAAGATCCTTGCCAACTAAATTGATCGTGTATTGTTTCCAATCAGCTGTTAATTCAATCGGGCCCATTTCAACCGAAACTGTATCGGGATATGTCCCCTTGATACCTCCGACCATTACTTTCTGAAGTATCTCTCCGCCTTTTGCTCCGCGAGCCCAGAAAGTAACCTTGGTCATTCCGGTTAAATCGAAACCGCCCTTTTTGTTGCCCCAGTTGTTCGACGGGTTCTGCCAATATATCCCCGCCCAACCTTGATTCTGTGCTTTTTTAGCGCTGTAGATAAACTGAATGCTCGATGTACCTGCATGCGGCTTATCAGCTGCCTGGTCATTCATCTTAATGTCGCCGTAATCACCCATCCAGCCTGAAGGAATAAAATGATTGTCCTTGGCATTCTTATCCAAGTAAACCATAAACTCCTTGGGGCCTGCGGCTTTTTCTTCAGTAGCGGCAAATGCCGGAACAAAAAGACTTAAAGCCAACATAACCATTATTAGTTTCTTCATACACACCTCCCCTTTCTTATTTAAACTTCCTTTGATACATATAATAAGATTTCCTTAATTGCCTTAAAAACGGGCTTTCTTTACCATCGCCCTGGCCACTTAAACCAAGCCACTCTTCATGCATGTATCCGTCGGGAAACGGCCCGGCCCAAAGCCCCCTGGTATCATGAATCGCCGGTTCATAACCTTTCCACCATTCATCAAGCCATTCAAAGATTACGCCGCCCAAAGCAGTGCCATATCCCCCGTTAAAAGCCATATTATTTTGGATATCTTCCCAAGAGCCGAGATGGTATTGCGCCTGGAGCTCTTCGGCTTCATCAATAGACTTGCCGTCCGCATAAGAAGGACAACCAAATTCAGTAATAAAAGCCGGACGACCGGCGATTTCTTTTACCTGCCTCCAGAAAGCTCCAAATCCGTATTCTCCGCGGTAGGCGTTAGTCCCAAAAATATCTATGTCCGGAGTGTTTTTACCGAACTTATCCAGAAATAAAATATCCCCGCTGCATATAGCCACAGGATGGTTAGGGTCGATTGACTTGATTGTTTTAGCGACTTCATTTGCAAATTTGAAAAATACCTCAGGCTCTTCATTAGCATTACAGGCATAACCATAAACATTTTCATTACCCAGAAGCCAAAATAAAATATAGGGTTCGTCTTTAAATTCATTGACCATTTTTTTGACCGATTCGATCATATTCTTTTTATGCTCTGCATTATTATAATCGGTACCCGGGTTCCAGGAAGCTCCCGAACCAATGGCATATTTGCCCAAGAAATCACCCATAATAACGCGTATACCATAATCTTCATACATCTTACGCATCAATTCTTTATTTACCTTTAAAGGATGGTGATAAAGCCGAATCGTATTTATTCCCATATCCTGCATAAGCTTAAAATCACCCACGGCAGGCTCATCGGGGTCCTGTAAATTATTTCTGTTTTTATCTACGAAAGAATCAAACGGGCCGTCAACTTTTCCGTTTTTATTAAAATCTTCTTCCATCCAATTTCCCAGAGTGCCTTCATCGGGAGATTGGCCGACTTTAGTCGGAGCATAGGTTATTCCTTTAATAATATATGGCTTGTCATCGACCAAAAGCTGCCAATCGTCATTCTCATATTGCACCAGCCGAACCTTTCCTTTACCGGCCTCTTTTACAATTTTTAAGTTACTTGCGGAAGGCTTTGGCT
>JAQTTI010000048.1 GCA_028710845.1 Candidatus Omnitrophota bacterium
GATTCTCTTGGCCTTGATTATATCGTAGAGGTGCACGACGAAAAAGAATTAAAAAAAGTGCTTAATTTAAAGGTACCGATAATCGGAATCAACAACCGTAATTTAAGGACGCTGGAGGTTGATTTTAAGACTACCGAGAGGCTGTTTACTTTAGTGCCGAAAGAAAAAGTAGTGGTTGTGGAGAGCGGAATTAAGAATTCTCAGGATATTTTATTTTTAAAGATCCTGGGTGCAAGCGCGGTCTTGATCGGTTCAGCTTTTATGGAGTCAGCCGATATAAAAAACAAAGTTATCGAGGTAATGGGATGGTAAAGGTAAAAATATGCGGGATTACTAGCCTTGAAGATGCATTAGCCTGTTTTTTTGCAGGAGCCCATGCTTTAGGGTTTATTTTTTACAAAAAAAGCCCGCGCTATATTAGTCCGGCAAGAGTTAGAAATATTTCCCGGATTTTACCAAAAAATATCGTAAGAGTAGGAGTTTTTGTCAATGAGCGGACGCCAACGGTAAAACGAATCGCTAAAACTTGCGGTTTAGATATCCTGCAATTCCACGGCCAGGAAACCCCTGAATATTGCCGGAAATTTCAAGGGTATAAGGTTATCAAGGCTTTTCGAGTAAAGGATAAGGTGGACCTCCGGGAAATATGCAAATATAAGACTTACGGTTATTTATTCGACAGCTTTTCCAAATCAAAGCCGGGAGGAACAGGAAGTAAATTTAACTGGAAAATTCTAGCTCAAGCAGGTAGAATAAAACCTATTGTATTTTTATCGGGCGGATTAAATTCGTCTAATGTAACAGAAGCGATTAAATTGTTAAAGCCGGCCTGGGTGGATGCTTCAACCGGTTTAGAGCTTAAGCCGGGGAAAAAAGACCACAATAAAGTTTTCAGGTTTATTAAAAAGACTAAAAATGAAAGATAGAATACCGGATAAAACTGGGCATTTTGGGATTTTCGGGGGCAGGTTTGTGCCTGAAACATTGATCTATGCCCTGGATGAATTGGAAAAAGAATATACGAAGTCAAAAAAAGATAAAAATTTCGCCAAAGATTTCGATTATTTGTTGCGCGAATATGCCGGGAGGCCCACGCCTTTGTATTTGGCGAAAAACTTGAGCCGGGTTTTAAAAATAAAAAAGATTTATTTAAAAAGAGAAGACCTTTTGCATACCGGTGCCCATAAAATCAATAATACCCTGGGTCAGGTGCTTTTAGCGGTTAAGATGGGTAAAAGCAGGCTGATCGCCGAAACCGGTGCCGGCCAGCACGGAGTGGCAACTGCTACGGTTGCCGCTTTATTTGGATTAAAATGCGATATATATATGGGTGAAGAAGATATCACCCGGCAGGGTTTAAATGTAATGCGGATGAAATTGTTAGGCGCAAGGGTGATCAGCGTAAAAAGCGGTACCCGGACCTTAAAAGATGCTATGACTGAAGCTTTGCGCGACTGGGTCACCAATGTGCGCAATACCTACTATGTTATCGGTACGGTCGCCGGACCCCGTCCCTATCCGGAAATGGTGCGTAATTTCCAGGCCGTTATTGGCCGCGAAGCCAGGTCTCAGATTTTAAAAAAGGAAAAAAGGCTCCCGGATTATTTGGTAGCTTGTGTGGGTGGAGGCAGCAATGCGATCGGATTATTTCATCCTTTTTTTGATGACGCAAAAGTAAAAATGATCGGTGTCGAAGCTGCCGGTTTAGGCCTGTATTCGGGAAAGCATTCGGCCAGCCTTGAAGCTGGCGGAGTCGGGGTTTTGCACGGTTCTAAATCGAAAATTTTAGAGGATGAATCAGGCCAGATCAAAAATGCCCATTCTATCGCTGCCGGGCTTGATTATCCGGGCGTCGGACCCGAACATGCTTATTACAGAGAAATAAAACGGGCTGTTTATGTTTCAGTCACCGACAAAGAGGCGCTCGAAGGTTTTAAATTGCTGTCCCAAAGCGAGGGGATCATTCCGGCGTTAGAATCGGCGCATGCTTTAAGCTATTTAAAGAAATCTGCCAGGCAATTCAAAGATTCAATAGTTATAGTATGTCTTTCCGGAAGAGGAGATAAAGACCTGCATGAACCGCATTAAGCAAAAATTTAACCAGCTTAAAAATAATAATAAAAAAGCGCTGATTGTTTTTATAACCGCAGGCTTTCCGGATTTAGCTACTACTTTAAAGTTAGTTTTAAGCCTGGAAAGAAGCGGAGTTGATATTATCGAGCTAGGCGTGCCTTTTTCTGACCCTCTGGCGGACGGGCCTGTCATCCAGGAAGCTTCGTCATATTCTCTGAGA
Organism: Candidatus Omnitrophota bacterium; assembly: GCA_028710845.1. Taxonomy (GTDB): domain Bacteria; phylum Omnitrophota; class Gorgyraeia; order Gygaellales; family Profunditerraquicolaceae; genus UBA6249. The sequence continues at coordinate 2,294 of JAQTTI010000048.1, forward strand.
AAAGGGACAAATCTGGCAAAAATATTAAATTTGGTAAAGCAGTTAAGAAAAAACACCGATATTCCGATATGCCTGATGACTTATTACAACCCGGTGTTTTGTTTCGGTGAAAAACGGTTCGTTGATCAGGCCCTGGCCTCTGGGGTAGACGGATTGATTGTTCCGGACCTTCCGCCTGAAGAAGCCAAAGAATTCTTAAGCTATGCCGATAGGTGCGGCCTTTTTAATATTTGTTTTGTATCCCCAACCACTTCGGCAGCCAGGATCAAGACAATAACTAAAAAAGCAAAAGGTTTCATCTATTATGTTTCGACCTGCGGAGTAACCGGAAAACGCAATAAGCTAAGCCCCGACCTAAAAACTAACCTTATCAGAATAAAAAAACTTACAACTTTACCTGTTTGCGTAGGATTCGGCATTTCAACCCCTCAGCAGGCCAAAGCCGTATCTAAAATTTCAGACGGTGTTATCGTTGGCAGCGCCATAGTCGATAAGATAAGCAAATATATCGGCCGCAAGCATCTGGTAGAAAAATTATCCGCTTTTGTGAAGGGTTTTAATGCATAAGAAAAGTAAATTAAAGAATGGTTTAAGGGTAGTCTCTCAATCCTTTAGGGGGGTTCAATCGGCATCTTTGGGGATCTGGATAAATACCGGGGGCCGTTTTGAAACAGTTCAATACAAAGGTATTTCGCATTACCTTGAACATTTACTTTTTAAGGGCAGTAAAAAATATTCCTGCCGTAAAATTAAAGAATCGATCGAAGGAGTCGGCGGCTCACTGAATGGTTTTACTTCCGAAGAACTGACTTGCTATCTGGTTAAGATTCCCTGCCAATATTTAGAGAAAGCTTTAGATATTTTAAGCGATATAGTAATCAAACCTTGCTTGAAAAAAGAGGATATCGAAAAAGAACGGACGGTTATTCTGGAAGAGCTCAAGATGTACAGGGATCTTCCTCAAAGCTATGTTTATGAATTGTTAGATGAGCTGCTTTGGCCGGGCCAGCCGCTGGGGGCGCCCATAATCGGCACGACAGATTCGGTAAACCGGATTTCACGCAGTATTTTGCAGGATTACCAGGAAAATTATTATACGGCTTCAAATATCGTAATCAGCGCCGCCGGGCAGTTAGATCACGACCGGTTGGTAAAGAGGGCTTCTGCTTTGTTTTCTGCGCAAAAAACAGTTAAATTGAATACATTTGTCCCGGTAAAAGAAAGCCAGGCCAAACCTCAGTTAAAAATTTTTTATAAAGATACCGAACAAACACATATGGCCCTAGGTTTTCATTCTTTTAAACGCGACCACCCTTTGAAATATGCGCAATGGATATTGTATATAGTTTTAGGCGCCAATATGTCAAGCCGTCTTTTTAACGAAGTCAGGGAAAAAAGAGGGATGGCTTATGAAATCGGTGCGGCATTAAAGAGATTCAGCGATACTGGGGCTTTTCTGATTCACGCAGGGATAGACAATTCCAAAGTTGAAGACGCTTTAAGTTTGATCTTTAAAGAATTAAACAGGGTCAGAAAGACCCTGCTGGGAAGAGATGAATTCCGCCGGGCAAAGGAGTTTCTGCTTGGCCAATTAGCCTTATCTTTAGAAGATACAATGGAATATATGCTCTGGTTAGGAGAAAGTACGGCTTGTTTGGATAAAACCTATACCCTGGAGCAGGTGGTAGAAGAGGTCAACAAAGTAAGTCTGGAAGATGTCCGCCAGGTTGCCCGCCAGGTATTTAGAGATAATGCGATCAACCTGGCTTTAATCGGTCCGCTTAGTCCTGATAGAAATATATATGATAAACTTTGTCTAACTTAATATGATAATAACCCTGGTTTTATTGGCGCTGTTAATCCTTTCATTCTTTTTCTCAATCTCGGAAACTTCATTAATCGGTCTGAGCAAGATTCGCCTGCACCATATGCTCCGAAAAGGCGTAAAAGGAGCCCGTAATGTGCACAACCTCATAGGCAAGATAGATAAAGTAATCGCAGCTATATTAATCGGAAACAACCTGGTAAATATTGCTATTTCATCCATAGTAACCGGTATTTCCGTCCAAATTTACGGCTATAAATGGGGAGTCATTATTTCCACCTTTATGACCACAATGGTCTTGCTTATTTTCTGCGAAGTGACGCCGAAGATACTTGCCGCCAAGCATACGGAAAGGATGGCTATCGTTACCTCGCCGTTTATGAACGTAATTTTAACCATATTTAAGCCGTTGATCCTGTTTTTTATCGGAATAAGCAACTTTATTTTGAAAATTTTTGGTTTAAGCGTTACCAAAAAATCGCCGTTGATTACCGAAGAAGAATTAAGGACAATGATTGAAATCGGCCAGCAGGAAGGGGTTTTAAGCGAAGACCAGCGTAAAATGGTTCACCGAATATTTGAATTCGGTGATTCCCAGCTTTTAGATATCATGGTTCCCAAGGAAAAAATCGTCGCCGTTGACGTAAATACAAGTAGTGATAACCTTTTAAATATATTTGTAGAGGAAGGCCACGCCCGCCTGCCGGTATACAAAGGCAATAAGGACAATATTGTAGGTATAGTCTACGCTCAGGACCTGCTTTATGTGCTGCGTGAGAAAGGGCTATTCATCCTGCAGGATTTGCTTCACGAAGCTTGTTTTGTTTCCAGTTCAACCCGGGTCAATGACCTGCTCAAAAGGTTTCAGGCTGAAAAAATGCAAATAGCCATTATTGTAGATAAGGACAAAAAGACCCTTGGCTTGGTTACGCTGGAAAACCTTATCGAAGAGATTGTGGGGGAAATAGAAGAAAAGTATTCCGTAAGAAAATGCATCAGCAAATAATTTGACATTAAGCTCAAGCTGTGTTAGAATTGTTTAACTTGCATCATAAAAAGGAGGATATAGATGGCAGAAACTGGATATTGCGTTAAATGTAAGGGTAAGAAGACCATGAAAGATGAACAGAAGGTTACCATGAAAAATGGCCGCTCAGCAATGAAGGGCAAATGCCCCGAATGCGGCACCGGTATGTACAAAATCTTAGGAAAAAAATAACGTCTTTTTAAAGGAGTAAAAAATAGACTCGAAAACTTTAGCGCAACGCATTGCTTGGGTCGCCAAATCCAAGAAGGCCGAGCAGGTAGTCATCCTAGATGTTTCCAAAGTTGCCGGGTTTTGTGATTATTTTGTTATTGCCAGCGGTAATTCCATAAGGCAGGCGACTTCGATTGCCCAGGCAATCCAAGATGATCTGGAAATAAAAAAAATAAAATCTCTCTCTAAGGTTTCTCCAAACGATGAATCAGGGTGGATAGCCCTGGATTATGCTTCAGTAATCGTCCATTCGTTTTATAAGCCTGTGAGAGAGTTTTATTCTTTAGAGGGGCTTTGGTCTGATGCAAAAAGGGTAAGAATCGTCGCTCCAAAGAAACACTAACACTCCAATCCGCACCAGCCTAAAAAACTTAAAATAAATGAAAAATGACCTTAAAGAAGAGCTTGCTGCTTTAGTTAAAGACACTCTTTCGCGTTTAAGCTGGCTTAAAGAATCGGATGAAATCCTGATGGACCTGCCTACCGATAAACGCTTCGGGGATTTTACCACCAATATTGCTTTACAATTAAGCAAAGAGCTCAAGGAAAAACCACGGGAGGTAGCCAGCCGTATAGTTGAAGCTATCCAGCAAGAAATAAGCAAAACCGGCTTAAAAGAAATAGTCACTCAGGTAAAAGTTGAGGGGCCCGGTTTTATAAACTTTTACCTGAAAGAGGATTACTTTTACGATAAACTTGGCCAGATTATCTCAAAAGGAAAAGATGGGTTAAGAATAGACCTGGGCAAGGGCAAAAAAGTTTTAATTGAGTTTGTAAGCGCTAATCCCACCGGGAGCTTATCGGTTGCCCACGCCCGCCAGGCCGCTGTAGGGGATTGTCTTGCCAATATTCTATCGTTTATCGGTTTTAAGGTAAGCCGGGAATATTATCTTAATGACGAAGGTAACCAGATTAATATACTTGGCAAATCAGTCCAGCTTCGCCTTAAAGAGCTCAAAGGAGAAAAAATAGAGTTTCCTGAAAATTATTATCAAGGCGAATATATCAGGGATTTAGCCGTACAGGCTCAGGAAGAGGATATTAAAGAAGATGATCTGGGTGAATTTGCCGCAGAGCGCATTTTAGATGTAATTAAAAAAGAGCTGGATGATTTTGGAGTCAAGTTCGACTGCTGGTATTCGCAGAAAAAATTAGCCAAAAGCGGTAAAATCGAGAAAGCCTTTGCCGAATTAAAAGAAAAAGGGTTTTTATATGAGCAGGATGGGGCGCTTTGGTTTAAATCTACGGCTTTCGGCGATGACAAGGATAGGGTAATTATTAAAAGCGACGGCAGCCAGACCTATCTTGCCCCTGATATTGCTTATCACCAGGATAAATTCAATCGGGGGTATAGCTGGTTAATTAATTTGTGGGGGCCCGACCATCACGGTTATATCAACAGGATTAAGGCTTCTCTTGAAGCATTTGGACATGATCAAGAAGACCTGTCGGTGGTTATTGTCCAATTAGCTACAATTTTCCGCAATGGCCAAGAGATTCAGATGTCGACCAGGCGCGGCCAATATATAACTTTACGGGAAGTTTTAGATGAAGTAGGCGTTGATGCAGCCAGGTTTTTCTTTTTAATGCGCCGGACCTCCAGCCACCTTGATTTTGACTTGGAGGTAGCAAAAAAACAAAGCTCTGAGAATCCGGTATATTATGTCCAATATGCCCATGCCCGGATTTGCAGTATTTTACGCAGCAGTTCTGCCAGATTAAAGAACGATTTAAACCTTTCCCTATTAAAAGAGAAAGAAGAATTGAATTTGATCAAAAAACTTCTGGAATTTGGCCCTAATTTAAATATCTGTTTGGTTACTTGCGATCCGTATATGCTTACTGTTTACCTTCAGGAGGTTGCCGAAAGTTTTCATAAATTTTACGACCTCCACCGCGTTTTAGGCCAGGATGATGATTTGACCGGTGCCAGGCTTGCCTTGATTAAAGGCGTAAAGATTGTTCTATCCTGCGGATTGGATTTATTAGGAATAACCCAACCGGAAACGATGTAGATGTCCACCCATACGATTCTAAAAATAGCCACTCCCCAGATTTCCTTGCAGAATCAATTTTCCAAAGAATTAGGGATTTCCAGGATATTGGCCCAAGTCCTGGTTAATCGAAAGATTACCTCTGTATCCGGCGCCGGGAAATTCCTGAAACCTTCAGTTAATGATCTCTTAAGCCCCGCTTTATTCTCCGATATGCCTAAAGCTGTAAGCCTAATCAAGAAAGCAAAGGAAAATAAGGAAAAAGTAATGGTTTTTGGTGATTATGACGTGGATGGAATTACCAGCACCGTTTTGATTAAAGATACGCTTGAAAAAATGGGCCTGAAGGTTTTGCACCATATTCCTCATAGAATAAACGAAGGCTACGGATTAAACGAGGAAATAGTTAATGCCGCAATAAAAAATCAGGTCAAGCTTGCGGTTACCTGCGACTGCGGGATAGCCAATCACAAAGAGGTGGGTCTTTTAAGGC
>JAQTTI010000049.1 GCA_028710845.1 Candidatus Omnitrophota bacterium
CCTGCGGCATCTTCATCTCTCGCAAGACCCCGTCGATACGATAACGCAAAACCACCTTGTTTACATATATTTCAATATGAATATCGGTTGCCCGCATCTTGATGGCTTCGCTGATAATCTGGTTAACTAGTTTTATTACCGACACCTCATCGGCATTCTTCTCTATATCTTCGACACTTTCATCTTTGGCTAGTTTCGTCCCCCGCCTGATTTTATCTTCCATAATACTGTCTACTGTGCCGGCAACCGCTCCGTAATATTTATGAATCGCCTGCTCCACTTCATGGCGGGAAGTCAACACCCGGTTTATCCTAAAGCCAAGGTTCATTTTAATATTTTCCGCCATCCAGACATCCATCGGATTGTAAATAGCAACCGTCAACAACTGGCCTTCGATGCTAATCGGCATAAAACCATAGTGCTGCACAAATTTCGCCGGCACTGCTTTTACAGCTTCAGCTGTTATGTGCGCGTCTTTTAGGCGTTCAAAATAGGGCAGGTTAAACTGTTCGGAAAGCGCCTTAAACAGCTCTTCTTCTTTTAATAAACCTTTATTAACTAAAACAGTCCCCAGCATATCTTCCTGGATGTCCGGCTCTTTAAACGCCTGGTTCAATTGCTCCTGAGAGACATAACCTTTTTTTACCAGTATCTCGCCTAATAATTTATTTGACATAATCCGCTCCGATTTTAAATTAACCCTCTATTTTTCCAATGGAATAAAACTTTGATTCGTCGATCTTGTCCATTTCTCCGCTTATGATCCGCTCACATCCCGAGATGGTGTCCTCTAGGGATACAAATGCTCCGGGCTTGCCGGTGTAAACTTCTGCCGTAAAAAACGGCTGAGAAAGAAAATTCTGTAGTTTTTTAGCCCGGTCAAAAATAATTTTTTCTTCCGGGGCTAATTCTTCCTTACCGATAATCGAAACTATCCGTTCCAATTCATCATAGCGGCGAAAATGCCGCAGGACCTCATGAGCAACATCAAAATGCCTTCTTCCGACTATCGAAGGAGTAAGGGAATTGGCCGATGATTGCAGGGGGTCGATTGCAGGATAAAGCCCCCGCTGGACAAGTGAACGCGAAAGGACGATTAAGCTATCCATGTGCGCAAATATCGCAACTACAGCAGGGTCGGTCATATCATCTGCCGGGACAAAGACTGCTTCAATAGAAGTTATACTTGCGCTTTTTTCTGAACGGATCTTTTCATGTAGCTGGCTTATTTCGCTGGTAAGCGTAGATTGGTATCCGCCTTCGGAAGGGATCCTTCCTAAAAGCGTGGAAATTTCGCTTCCTGCCTGAACAAAACGAAAAACATTGTCCATGAAAAAAAGCACATCTTTTCTTTGAGCTAAAACCAGTTCCGCCAAAGAGACTGCTGTTAACGCTGCTTCAAAACGCATACCCGGCGATTCGTTCATCTGGCCGAAAACAAGTATGGACCGCTTAAGAAGGTCGGCCCTTAAAAATTCATGGTAAAGCTCATTACCTTCGCGGATACGTTCTCCAACCCCTCCGAAAACGCAGGTACCGCTTTGATAGGTAATAATATTATGGATAATTTCCAGAATGAGGATTGTTTTACCGCAGGCAGCCCCTCCGAGCAAACCGCTTTTAGAACCCTTAACCAGGGGAAAAAGCAGGTCAATCATTTTTATCCCGGTATAAATCACCTGCGATTTACTTGCAGCATCAAGATCAACCTCTAATTTCGAAGCTGCCGCCATGTTTTTTAAAGGAATAGTTTCATTGAGATCGAATTCGCCTTTATGGTCTATTGGGTTAACTGTCGCATTTAGAACCCTTCCGTATAGCAGATTTAAATCTTTGGGTACCACGATGCCTCTTTCGCGGATTACAACCGGCATATTCCGGCCAACCCCATATGTAAACCCAAGCGCGACCGTACGACAGATATTATCGGCGCGATGCTCAACAATTTGCAAGCCGACATCTTCTCCCATAGAAGTACGCACGCCAAGCATGCTTCCTACAGAAGGCATGCTTGCCCCGGGCGGAAATTGGGCATCCACAATCGAGCCGTAAACTGCGACTATTCTACCCTTCAAACCAGAATCCATAAATTATCTTTCTCTTCCTATTAACCGGGCAGCCGATAACTCCCGGATTGACTTATCAGACAAACTATGCAGGTATTTAAAATACTCCATACGTAAATGGGCATTTATTCTGCCTAATTCCTGGACGCTTCCCTCCAGATGCATAATACGGGCGGCATATTCGGCCAGTTTCGCCGACCAAAAAATAGAAAAAAGGCGGAAATCTAACCAAGCCTTAATCCACCCCTCGATAATTTTTTCGGGGCCGGGTTCAATCAATAAATAAGGTATCGATTTAGCCGGCGCGCTGGTTCTTAAAAGCGGCAATAAAGTCTCCAGCTCAACCTGCTGGCTGGTAATGTTTAAAAACCGCGAATAAACTACGTAAACCCTGCCTATCTTACGCTCAAGGTACTGGGCCAATAAATAATCCCTGACCTTAGCCATCAGCTGGATATCGATCTTTTCTCCCGGTGATTCAAAAAAAGAGAAATTTATTTGGATCTCTTTTAAGTAATTTGCCCCCTGCTGGCCGGTTACTGCTATAAAATCTTCCGGGCGCCTGGCGCTGAGCAGTTTATTTACCAAAAGAAAATTCAACTCGCCCAAGAAACCTTCGTCGCTGCTGATTAAAAGCAAAAGCGAAGGCAGGGTTTCTTTTGGGGTAAGCAGTTCGTTCTTTACCCCGGAAGAGAGCAAAACCCCGAATACATTATCAAGGAGCTTCAAAAAATCTTCCGAAGGCTCCTGCTTGGCGCGGAACTGGTTGAATTGCGAAGTGGCCGCCAGTTTCATAACCTCGACCAGATCTCCGAGGTTTTTATTAAACTGCAGGTTAGATTTTAGCCTTCCTACAGGTATCATTTATAGTCATTGCGAGGGCACGAAGTGCCCGAAGCAATCTCATAAACCATAATACAAATCAGTAAAATCCGGATTAATAGAATTAATTAAACTTATTTTCTTTTTGCGGGAACCGGCTTTAATCTGCTTCTCTCTTGCAATAGCATCTTCCATACTATCGAATGCTTCATAGTAAACTAATTTATTTACATTATATTTTTTTGTAAAACCTTCAATTATCTTTTCTTTGTGTTGATAGACTCTTTTTTGTAAATCATTTGTAACTCCTGCATAGATAACCGTATTATATTTGTTTGTCATAAGATAGATATAGCCTGCTTTCAAATTTATAAGATTGCTTCACCCGCCTTCGGCGGGTTCGCAATGACTTTTCCAGAATCTATTTATTCTGGCTGCGGAAAAATTCCCTTATCGAACTATCCAGGATCGATTTAACTTCATCGGTCAGCTCGCCCTTGTCATTTAATTGTTCGACCGCATTGTGCTGGTGCTTTTCCAGATAAGCAAAGAAGTTATTTTTAAATAATTTCACCTGTTCCAGGCTTATCGACTCAAGTATTTTTTGAGCAAAAGCATAAAAAACTGCGATCTCTTCCGCCTGGGATACAGGCGAGCCGTTTTCCTGAATCAAAAGTTCATAAAGCGCTTTACCGCGCTGCAATTGCTGAGCAGCTTCCGGGCTAAGTTTTGTGCGCAGCCTGGTTAAACGCAGTAATATTCGGTATTGTACGTATTCGTAACGTAACCCCGCGCTAAGTTTTCGGATTGCCGGGCACTGGACCTTGCTTCCGATACGAGATACTGAAAGTTCCAAATCTATAGCCGGCTTAAAACCTTCCTGGAAAAGTCCGGAGTTTAAATAAATCTGCCCGTCGGTCATTGAGACTATGTTGGAACAGATATAACCGGTAATATCACCCTGCAAAGTTTCTGCCAATGGTAAGAATGTCATCGACCCTCCGCCAAACTCCTGCTTCAGGCGTCCGGCTCTTTCCATTAGCTGGGAATGCAGGAAAAAAATATCTCCGGGATAGGCTTCTCTTCCGGGAGCGCGTTCAAGCAGCAAAGACATTTGCCGGTAGACCCAGCTGTGCTTGGTCAAATCGTCGAAAATTACCAGGACATCCTTGCCCTGATGCATAAAATATTCGCCCAAGGCAGCCGCGGTATACGGACAAATATATTGCTCGCTGGCCGATGAACTGGCCGATGCCGAAACTGCCAAGCAATAACTCATGCACCCCTGCTGATTAAGGGTTTGCATAATTTTGTTTAAAGCGACGCTTGAGCCGCCTATCCAGCAGTAAATACAAATAACATTTTTACCCTTCTGATTCAATATGGTATCAATGCCTATACTGGTCTTACCTATCTGCCTGTCGCCGACGATTAATTCACGCTGCCCTTTTCCTAACGGGATAAGCATATCGATAATTTTTATTCCCGTATGCATGGCCTGGCTTATGGGTTCGCGCTCCATTACCCCGGCAGCCTGCCGAAAAACCGGATAATCCGCTTGAGGCTCAATCTTACCCTTGCCATCAATGGGGTTTCCTAGAGAATCAACTACTCTTCCGATAAAATTATCCCCGACCGGAACGTTTAAAAGCTGCCCGCGGCTGGTAACGGTATCTCCTACTTTAATCTTCCTCTCATCGCCAAAGATTATGGCATAAGCAAATTCGGAATTAAATTCAACGATCATCCCTTTTAGGCTGTGACCGTTAGAGCTACCCGCATTATTAAATTCAATTACCGCCCCATAAGAACAATTAGGCAGCCCGCTTATTTTTACGATACCCTGTTTAAGTTCCTCGATATACCCGACTTCTTTTATGTCTAATGCTTCAATTTTCATTTTTATTTACCCTTAACCTTATAGTTTATCGGGTTAAGGGCTTATTTTAGGTGAGGTATAATTCTTTGAAGTTTATTTTTTAATGTTCCGTCGATAACCATTCCGCCCATTTCCAGCGTAAGGCCGCCTATCAGGGCAGGATCGATCTGTTCATCTAGCTCGATGTCCTTGCCGGTCTTTTCCGATAACAGGCGTTTAATTTCACCCTTTTGCCTGTCTAAAAGCGCAAAGCTGGAATTTACTTTAACCACCGGATTACCCTGCATATTAAATTGTTCCTTAGGCAGCTGGGAAATCTCCTGGATTATACCGTTGGCAAACTCATATTGTAAGGCAATCTTATCCGTCTCCGTAAGCAGCTCGGCTATCATTCTAGAAGCAAGCTCTACGCTTTGGGCCTGGACATCTTTGATCAGGCCGGCCTTTATTTTTTCGGCATCAGCCTTTCCAGCGGCGATAATTTCCTGCACCTGGATCTTAGCCTGCTCCTCCATATTAATCCGTATACGCTGGGCCTCTTGGCTGGCTTCTTCGACTATCAAATCGGCCTCGGCCCTTCCCTGTTTGATCTGGGCCTCGGTTTCTTCTTTAGCCCGCTTGAGCTCTTCATTAAGCTCTTCTTCTTTGTGGAGGTTTTCTTCGTGTAGGGTATTTAGACGGGCAAGAGCGGATTTTAGGTGGCTGGAAAACAAATAACGCAGTAAAAAAATAATACCTACAAAAGTAATAAACTGGATTATTAAAAGCTGGACGAGCATAATTTAAAGCCCTATTTGGAAAACAGATTATATAAAATCAGGAGCGCTAAAATAGCAATGGCTTCTGAAAAAATAAAAGACAAAATCATTACGATGAAAATTTTCGGGCTTGCGGAAGGGTTCCTGGCGACGGATTTAACAGCTGCAAAACCTACAAAAGCAATAACTGCCGCCGGGCCTGCAGTTGATAAAAACATAACGATTATTAATGCCAGTGTTGACATAAATTTTTAAGTTTGGGCAAAAATAGTAAGGTTATTCGAGCGCATAAAGGCAATGCCGTCTTTTACCGTGATTCTTCTGTCGGCAAAAAGGATATTGCCTTTCTTAAGCCGGACCAGAAAAGGCTGGTGAAAATCCAGAACACACATTTCACCGTCGAGTGCAGGCAGGCTTACTTTCGAAGCCATCCCCTGCCAGATTGCCCCTTTCGGCTCTAATATCGCAAGACGCATTATTTTATTGGGCTGCGCACCATTTATTTTTCCCGGTCTGCTTGGCCTGATAAAGAGCGTTATCTGCCTTTTTGATTAACTGCTCTGTCTCTCTTGAATCATCGGGAAAAGTAGAAACCCCGATACTGACAGTTGTCGGCAGATATAGGCCGATTTGGACGCGTACGCGCTCGGCAATAATTTGAGCCGCCGATTTATCCGTCTGAGGAAGAATAATAATAAACTCCTCGCCCCCATAACGACAGACCATATCTACAGAACGCACGGAGCTTTTCAATATTTTAGCCGCTCCTTTAAGCAATTCATCGCCGGCTTGGTGACCTTTTGTATCATTATAGTTTTTAAAATTATCGATGTCAAGCATTAGTAGGGAAAGTGAGGCCGGGCTGCGGCTTAAACGCTTGATTTCGATATTAATTAACTCATTGAAATAACGGCGGTTAAATAAACCGGTTAACCCGTCTTTAATCGCTAAATCCACCAGATAGTCCTTATCATCGCTGGTAGATAGGAGGAAAAACCTTTCTACGGCCCTTTCTACTGTTATGCGTATTTCGGAGCTGTTTAGCGGCTTGGTAATATAGCCGTAAGCGCCTGCCTCCATAGCTTCTATAGCTGAGCTGATAAATGAATAGCCGGTAAGGACCAAAACATTTACCGAAGGCGAAATTTTGTGAGCCTCGCGGGTGAATTGCACGCCGTTCATTCTGGGCGAGCGTAATTCGGTAATTATTACCGGGAAGTTGCTGGTGCCTAACATAGTCAGGCCTTCTTGCGGATTTTTGGCGATCCAAACCTGGAAACCGACGCTTTTGAGCGACGACTCCAGAACTTCAGCGGCTGCATTATCTTCCTCGACTACTAGAATATTGACTTCTTGTTGCATTTCTTGCCTCCTTACCGAAACTGTTTCGCAGCTAATCGGGAAATGGGGCTATGCTTAACCCTGTTTCCCGATTGAATCGGAAACAGTTTCTATTTAAGAAGAAAAGCCTTCCAGGCTTCTTCCATTTCATTAATACTGTTAAAACGGTAAACACTAAACAACGCTCTCTGCCAATTTACCCCGTCCCGAATCTTACGGCTAAAATCAAGAAAGCTTTCTTTGCCATATTGACTGATCATAAAGTTGACTATTGATGCCGATTGAGAATAAAAAACCTCGGGCTTAATTTCCTGGCCCAAGCTGTAAATTTCAAACAATTTATCAAGCTTAAGATAATTATTCTCTAAAACCAGCTTTTTGGCTACCCGCATCCTGCCCACAAGATAACTTTTTTCCTGCGAACAGGCAACCCCTTCGTCTATCCAAAGCGGCAAGACTATTCTTTCCCCGACAAATTCTCTGAATATTATATGGGCCATTTCATGCGGAAGGATTGAATCCAAAAAACCGCTTTGACCGATAAAACTTTCGATCGTCCGGTTTGAAACTGTAACTACCGCTCCCGACCAATTATCGCGGGCAGTATTGGCGCGGAAATCTGCGGAGTTTTGGTAAAGAAAAATCTTTGCCCGGTTATCCCAGCTCCAGAAATCAAACCTGCGAAAACCTAATTCATCGACGATGCCGTTATAATAATCCTCGGCCTTATAGATGAGTTCATTGATAAAATTATCCGGGGCCTCCTGGAAATAAATAATAAAATGCTGGGATTTTTCGGTCCGCCAAAGCGAACTTTTTACTTCGCCTGAAGCAGGCATAATTAAAAGAGAAATGATTAAAAAGGAAAAAATAATTATTTTCATGTTTTTAATTAGGGGACGCTTCTATTTTTAAATTAAATAGAAACGTCCCCTATTTATTT
>JAQTTI010000050.1 GCA_028710845.1 Candidatus Omnitrophota bacterium
ATTAAAAATTTCAGGCCCTTCAGATGGTAGGAATTTCAATGAAGTTAAAAGACAGCGAAATAAAGGTAGTGATGGGAGATATCACCGAGATACGCAGCGATGCTATCGTTAATGCCGCCAATAATAAGCTGGTAATGGGTGGTGGTGTTGCTGGCGCAATAAAAAGAAAAGGCGGCCAGGTTATCGAGGATGAAGCGGTAAAAAGGGGCCCGATTGAAATAGGGAAGGCAGTTGAGACCGGAGCCGGGGAACTGGCGGCAAAATATATTATTCATGCCGCTACTATGGGTATGGATTTTAAGACCGATGAAGTTAAAATAAGAAACTCCTGCCGAAGTTCATTGGATCTAGCCGCGAAATTAAAGATCAGGTCTATAGTTTTTCCGGCCCTAGGCTGCGGCACTGGAGGTTTTCCTTTTCTGGCCTCGGCTAAAATAATGGCCCAGGAAGTTTTAAGCCATTTACGCCGAGGAAATACAACCTTAAAAGAAATCACCTTTTGTTTAAATAACCGGGAAGCATTCGAGATTTTCAAAAAAAATCTGGTGGGTTATTTAGATTATGTAACAACCAAGTTATCCGGCGGGCCTTATGTGACCGTGGATGTGATTATTGAATTAACTGAAGGGATTGTGATCATTGAGCGTAGTAATCCGCCTTTTGGTTGGGCTTTGCCGGGAGGATTTGTCGATTATGGGGAAAGCCTGGAAGATGCTGTTACCAGAGAGGCCAAGGAAGAAACCGGTTTAGAGCTTTTACAACTTAAACAATTCCACACTTATTCCGACCCCAAACGTGATCCAAGGTTCCACACTATAGGAACTGTTTTTACCGCTAAAGCCAAAGGTACTCCTAAGGCAGGCGATGATGCTCAGGGCATAAAAATAATCAAATTAAGCCAGATTGAAAAATTAGAGTTTGCATTTGACCACAAAAAAATCCTCACTGATTACCTTAAATCAAAATAACCGAAACAGTTTCCGAGCTAATCGGGAAACGGGGACTAAGTAACCCTATTTCCCGATTACGATGGAAACAGTTTCGGTTGTGGGGTTAGCCTTCGCGCAGTTGTTTTTCGGCGTCGACTATATCACGGTTAATCACGCGGATAGTTTCTTTGATCTTATCTTTAAGCAGGTGGGAGGCAACCGGGGCCAAGGCGATTTCGCGTAAAACTTGCACGCTCATCCTGAAATAGCGCACTACTTCACCTTCATCGCAATCCGTAAATTCAATTGTTTTATCAAAGTTTGTCCCCCTTAGCCATGCTTCCATGCAGGAACATAGGTGAAAATATGGTAATTTGCTGAAAGGGTAAATTTTATAACGGCGTTCTTTATCCTTTATTTTATCGTAGGTTTCTTCGCAGGTGCGTTTAATCATCCGGCTGGATTTAGAAATAGAAGCAGGCATCCGCTGGTTCTTCCGGGGATCGAAAACTATTGCCGCCGCTATAACCCCTAGTCCAACCTCATCTAATTGTTCAAGGATATTATCTTCGTAAAGTTCGGAAAGCACCAATTCATAGCCGTAGATTGTCTTGGCAAATTTCCCTTTTTCAGTAAGCGTCCCTTCGTAGGTATAACCCAGCTCCTTAAGCAACCTTAATTTTGCATCCAAAAGATTCAATGCCTGTTTTTGTTCGTTTTTCTTGGACTGGTAATAATGCAGGGAAAGCGGATAAATATTAAATAAGTCTTCTTTATATTTTTCGTACAAATTAAGAATCGTAGCATAGGAAGTATTTAACTGGCTTTTTACTTCTTCGGGGTTGCCGAAAATGATCCGGCGCACCTCCTCGTAGTTTATCCGCTGGGGATTGACCCGGGTATAAACAAAACCTTCTTTATCAATGCCCCGGCGTCCTGCCCGCCCCGCCATTTGGTAGAAATCGCGGGTTTTTAAATTACGTACATATGTGCCGTAAAATTTACGCAGCCCGTCGAACATTACCGAACGGGAGGGCATATTGATGCCTAAAGCGAATGTTTCGGTAGTAAAAATAACCTTAAGCAGGCGGCTGGTAAAAAGCCTTTCAATGACCTCTTTTAATGTCGGAAGCATGCCTGCGTGATGATAGGCGATTCCGCGCTGGATTAAAGGGTAAAGAATTTGGGCTGACTGTTCGTTCTTCAGGTCGAACCTTTCCGTTAAATCCTCATACAATTGGGTGATTGCCCGGCTTTCTTTTGAGTTTAAGAATTTGAATCCGTATAAGTCCTCGGCCAGTTCTTCGGCGCGCTTGCGGGAAAAAACAAAATAAATCGCCGGCAGTCCGTCATTATTCTGCAGATATTCTATTAAAGAGCTTAACTTATTGGGCTTGCTTGAGCGAATGCGTTTTAATTGCTCGATTTTATCGGTGATTTCATTTTGGCATTGAAAAAGAAAGTGCAGGGGAACGGGCCGGTTATTTTCAACCACTACTTTTACCTCTTTATTGTGGATTGATTCGATCCAGCTGGCGAACTGTTTGATATTAGGAATCGTCGCCGACAACCCCAAAAGCTTCATGTGTTTAGGTAAAAAAATCAGGGATTCCTCCCAAACCGTGCCTCGCTCGGGGTTATCGATGTAATGGATTTCATCAAAAATAATCCAGGAGTATTTATTCAGACTTTCCGGCTGGTCGAAAATTTTGTTACGGAAAATTTCCGTAGTCATGATTAAAATTGGAGCTTCCGGGTTAATCGAAACATCGCCGGTAAGGATTCCGATATTATCCTGAAATTGGGTTCTAAAGTCGCGGAATTTCTGGTTGGATAAGGCTTTGATCGGGGCAGTGTAGATTACGCCGAGCTTATTAAAAAGCGCTTCATTAATGATGTGTTCGGCAATAGCAGTTTTTCCGGCGCCGGTAGGCGCGGAAACAATCACCGAGTGCCCGTTGTTGATATGTGCAATAGCTTCTTCCTGAAAACGGTCGTAAATCATTAGTTAATATTATAGGCGAAATTCCCGTATCCGCAATGGAAAAATGGGGTCAGAGCAGATTTATCTTATCTTGCATCCAGATAAATTTGCTCTGACCCCATTTTTCTGATATAATATTTAACATGGGATATGAAATAGGCCTGAATAAGGCTTGGCAGGATTTAGCTAACCAAAAGGCTCCCAAGAATTTAACAATCAGGTTTTTAGGCGATGAATACAGTATAGATATAGATTCTAAGCTGGTTTTATCTTTAGCCTGTAATATAGCCGTAAAAGAACTGACCAGTATCCTGATCTTGCATTATGCGGCCCAGAAATTAAAAGGTTTGCCTAACCGTACCGGAATCTGGCTTACCTTCAGGGAGTTTTCGGGAATCGAAGGTTACTATGATGCCTACCACCGGCGTTCGATCGAGCCCTTAGTCCGTAAATACGGCAAGAACCCTGAGGCAATCAGGGAAGCCTTAAAAAGGTTTCCGGGTGAAATTTCCGAAGGCGGGGATATCAGTATTACCGTGGAAGCTTTTCAAAATGTACCAGTGCTTATCAAGCTGTGGAAAGCCGATGAAGAGTTCGGCTCTGATGCTAATATATATTTTGACGCCAGCATAAAAAACATTTTTTGTATCGAAGATATAGTCGTTTTAGCCCAGATCCTCGGCTCGCAATTATAGGAGATACGATGTATAAAGTAGTTATAATATTATTTATCGGATTATTTGCGTTAAGCGGTTATCTTTTTTCAAACGACCTTAACCCTAAATTCCATTCCCAGGAAGAAGTAAAATGGAAAATTCCCTTTGGCAATAGTTACGACTACGGCAATGTATTAGTAACCAGGGTTGTAGACGGTGATACCCTGGTATTAGAGAATAATGAACGGGTCCGGTTGATCGGGATAGATACTCCTGAAATACATGAATCTTACAAGTTAAACCGTGATGTTCAGCGTTCGGGAACTGATGCCGCCGCGATTAAAAAGATGGGCCAGAGGTCTTACGAATTTACCAAAAAACTTGTTGAAGGTAAAAGGGTAAGGTTGGAGTTTGATACCGAAAGATACGACAGATACAAAAGAATATTGGCTTATGTTTATTTGGAAGACGGCACATTCGTAAATGCTGAGATTGTTGCGCAGGGATATGCTTCGCTTTTAACTTATCCGCCGAATGTAAAATACGCGGATTTATTTTTGAAATTATACCAATTGGCCCGGGAAAACAAGCGCGGGCTTTGGCAATAAGGAATTAAGGAGGAACTTATGCTTAGGTGCTTAACTGCAGGTGAGTCACATGGGAAAGGTTTAGTTGCTATTTTAGAGGGTTTTCCTGCCGGGTTAAAGATAAATATCGATTTCATCAATAAAGAACTAAAACGCAGGCAGTGCGGATTCGGGCGCGGTAAGCGCATGCAGATTGAAAGCGATAAAGCGCAAATTTCCTCCGGTTTAAAAAATAACCGTACTTTGGGCAGCCCGATTACTTTATCAATTAGAAATAAAGACGCTTCCATTGAAAAGCTGCATAAGGTTTTGGCGGCCCGGCCCGGCCATGCGGATTTAGCCGGTATACTAAAATATGGATTTAGCGATATCAGGGAAGTTTTAGAAAGGGCTTCTGCCCGCAGTACTGCCGCTACCGTAGGAATCGGCGCTTTATGTAAAATCCTGCTTAATGAATTTAAAATAAATGTTACAAGCAGGGTGCTGTCTATCGGCGGTGAATCGACAAAAGAGGGGATAATCGCCAAAATCTCGGAGGCGATTGAGGAAAAAGATACTATCGGAGGAATTTTTGAAGTAATCATCAAAAATACCCCGATAGGATTAGGAAGTTATGTACAGGGGGACCGCAGGCTTGATGCTCGTCTAGCCGCAGCAATTATGGCTATCCCGGGAGTCAAATCTTTTGAGGTCGGTTTAGGTTTAGGATACGCAGTCAGCTTCGGCTCTGAAGTCCATGATGCGATTTATCATAATAAAACAGGGTATTATAGATTAACCAATAACGCCGGAGGTATTGAAGGAGGAATCTCGAACGGAAATGCGATTATTTTGCGCGCCTGTATGAAACCGATCTCGACTTTAATGAAACCGCTTGATTCGGTGAATATCAATACTAAAAAATCGGCCAAGGCCGCTACCGAGAGAAGCGATATTTGCGTTGTTGAAGCAGCAGGAGTTGTGGCTGAGTCGGCGGCGGCATTTGTTTTGGCTCAGGCGTTTTTAGACAAATTCGGCTCCGACTGTTTAACCGATATCAAAGAATCTTACAGCTCTTACTTGAAAAGGATAGCTCATGCGTAATTTTGATTTTCACAACATTAAGATTGAAAAGGACAAATTTTCTAATGCAATAATTGTTACCGGGGAAGTAACTAACCTGGGAGGCAAAAATTATGCTACGATTGCCGGAAGGATCGTTCTTTTTGTTAAAAATACCCCGATATCAAATACTATATTTACTGTTAATGGTCTGCAAAGCGGTACAACCAAATCATTTGAAAAAGTAGTTGATGAATTGGATTATGGCCAGGTGGGTAAGGATATAACTCATCATGAGATATACGTAGAAAGCGGTTTTTGATCTTAAATACTTAGGTTAGATAAAATCACTCCTTCCGTCTATTTTAGCAGAAGGAGGTGATTGGGATGGAAGAAAATTCGATAAGCGTCAGCCGTATTTATAAGCTGGAGACCGATTCTAAGCTTAAGGCTTTTGCGGATGTTGCTTTTTCGGGAATTGTGGTCAAGGGTTTTAGTGTGGTCAACGGCGAAAAAGGTCTATTTGTAAGCATGCCGCGCCACCAGGGTAAAGACGGGAAGTGGTATAATACCGTTTATCCTCAGACCAAAGAGCTAAAACAGCAATTAAGCGAAGCTGTCCTTGAAGCTTACCAGGGCAGTTAATAATTGGGGACGCCTAACTGATCAGGCGGGTTTGCCTTTTTAGTCAGGCGTCTCCCCATATAAAAAAAATGAATATATATTTAGTAGGATTTATGGGTACAGGCAAAACTTCTGTCGGGAGACTATTGGCAGAGAAGAAGGTTTGGAATTTCGTTGACCTGGATGAATTGATCGAACTCAAAGAACAGCGCCGGATCGTCGATATTTTCGCCAAGGAGGGCGAGCCGTATTTTCGAAAAATAGAAAAAAAGACTCTAAAAGAGGTTGCCACTCAGAAGGGCTTTGTGGTTGCCTGCGGAGGGGGGATAGTTTTAGACAAGGATAATATTAAGTTGATGAAAAAAACCGGAAATTTAATCTGCTTGGACGCCTCAACCGATAAAATTTTGAAAAGAGTTGCGGCAAGTTCGCATCGGCCGCTTTTAAATGTCGGCGACCAGAAGAAACGGATCGCACTTTTAAAGAAAATGCGCCAGCCTTATTATATGCAAGCCGATAAAGTCATAGATACTTCACGTCTATCCGTCAAACAGGTAACAGACGAAATAGCTAAAATTGTGAAAAAGAAATGAATACGCTGGAATCCCTGGTCAGTTTAAATCTTATTCCGCAAATAGGCAGTGTACGGCTTGAGGCCCTGCTTAAATATTTTAATCAGCCCGAAGCTGTATTTCAGGCCAGCCGGGAAGATTTATCTGCGGTAGTAGGAGAAAAAATAGCCCAAGGGATCCGTTCTTTTGATAGAAAACTGTTAAAAAAAGATCTAACCCTGGCCGAAAAAGCCAATTTGAAAATAACTACTCTTTTTGACGAAAATTACCCGAAACTACTTAAAGAAATACCGGGTTGTCCGATTGTCTTATATGTAAAGGGCGAACTAACCGGCCGGGACGATACAGCTTTTGGTATTGTAGGCTCCCGGCACGCTTCTTTTTACGGATTAAATAACGCTCAAAAATTTGCAGAAGAATTAAGCTTACGGGGAGTAACAATTGTTTCAGGAATGGCCCGCGGTGCCGATACTTATGCCCATCGCGGGGCGCTAAAAGCAGGCGGCAGGACCATTGCGGTTATGGGTTCAGGTTTTAGCCAGATTTATCCGCCTGAAAATGAAAAGCTAGCTGAAGAAATTTCTTTGTCCGGAGCGGTAATCTCGGAGTTTCCGATGGAGACTAAACCTTTACCGGGTAATTTTCCCCGGCGCAACCGGATAATCAGCGGCTTAAGCTTAGGGATTTTAGTTACCGAGGCAGCCAGAAATAGCGGGGCATTGATTACCGCAGATTTTGCATTGGAGCAGGGCAGGGAGGTTTTTGCTTTACCCGGAAGGATAGATTCAAGCGGTTCAACCGGCCCGAATTATCTAATCAAGCAAGGAGCAAAACTGGTTACCGGCTGTCAGGACATATTGGAAGAGCTTAATTTAAGCTTAGTCACCAGTAATCCGAAAGCTGCGGCAGAAACCAGTGAAATAGAAAAGAACTCTATTTATAACTTAATCGGTCAGGAGGCAGTTACTTTGGATGAGCTGATTGAGAAGTCGTCAATATCTAGCAGCCGGATTTCCGGCCTGATCCTGGAGCTGCAATTGAAAAAATTAATTAAAGAACTGCCGGGAAAATATTTTATGAGGAATTAAATGGGCAACCTAGTAATAGTCGAATCTCCTACTAAGGCCAAGACTATAAGTAAAATCTTAGGCAAAGATTTCAGCGTGGTTTCTTCAATGGGCCATATTGTTGACTTGCCAGCCAAAAAACTGGGGGTAGATATAGAAAACAAATTCGAGCCTGAGTATGTCATTATTCCTGCCCGGAAAAAATTAGTGACTCAGTTAAAAAAGGAAGCCAAAGCCAAAGAAAAGATATATATCGCGACAGACCCTGACCGTGAAGGGGAGGCGATCGGCTGGCAGATAAAGGAGAAAATTTTTAAGGGTAAAGATTTTAAGGA
>JAQTTI010000051.1 GCA_028710845.1 Candidatus Omnitrophota bacterium
CGCTTCCTCAATTTTTGTTACCCCTTCTAAAAAAACACCTTTCACTTTTGCTCCGGAAACAGCCAGGCCGGTCACTTTACTTTTATAGGAAATATTGACTTTATTTTTTTCCAGCTCTTTTTTTAATACATCAAGTATACCGCTTGAACGCGCAGACTCAGGAAATACCCGCATCTGGCGCTCAACTTTTAACTTCAAGTTTCGCTCTTCGAAAAAAGAAATCAATTCGGTATTAAAAAATTTTTTGAAGGCATCCCTCAAAAAATCGCCTCGGTTAAAACGTTTTAAAAAAGTCTGGAGGTCTTCGCTGTTGGTGAGATTACAGCGGCCTTTGCCGCTTAAGAGGAGTTTGTTTCCGGGTGAATTTTTGGCTTCGAATATGGTTACATCCTGCCCGAGAGAACTTGCCCGGATTGCTGCCATCATTCCCGCTGGACCTGCGCCGATTACCGCAATTTTTATTTTTTCCACAGGATACCTATAAACCAAAATCAGCGATAGTAAAAATTGAATCCAGCTTTAAACCGGCCTTGGCTAAATTTTCGCTTGCACCCTGCTGGCGGTCTACAATTACGATTACTTTTCGAACTACAATTCCCGCTTTGTCCAGGGCCTGCTTGGCCTCTAGAATCGCTTTTCCGCTGGTAGCCACATCATCGATAAGTATTACCGATTTGCCTTTTGGGATCTCGGGCCCTTCTATCTGTTGCTGCGTCCCATGCTCTTTGGGCTGTTTACGGACGATAAAAGTTGCGATCTCCTGATTTTTGATATAGCTTAAGGCTGCAATTGCACCGGTAATCGGATCGGCTCCTAATGTAGGCCCGCCGATAGCAAAAGGAGGATCGGATTTAATCATCTCCAAAATAAGGCTGGCTACTAAGAAAGCGCCCCTGGGAGTAAGAGTGATAATCCGGCCATCAAGGTAATAGTTGCTTTCTTTACCGCTGGAAAGGGTAAATTTGCCCCTCTTTAGGGCCTGATTATTTAATAATTCGAACAGTTCTTTTTTTAATTCTTGCGGGTTTTTGTTTTCCATAGTAGTTTTATTCTACTATTTGCGGCACTCAGTGTCAATTACTTTGACAAACGAAGGTTTCGTTGATATTATAGTTTTTATGTTGGCGCATTTATTAAGCGGCTTAAGGGATTTAATCTACCCGGATTGCTGTTTGATTTGCAAAAATAGGCTTAACCAGGAGCACAACCCGGTCTGCGCTAATTGTTTAAGAAAAATAGAAATGAATCTTCCCCCCTTCTGCGCTGATTGCGGCAGGCACCTTGACCAGGAATCTATAGCAAGGAATATATGCAGAAATTGCAAAAATAATAAATTCCATTTTGACAAGGCATTTAGCCCCTGCATTTATACGGGCGCAATTAAAAAACTTATCCATGAATTTAAATATAAATACAAGGATTACCTGGGAGAATATTTCTCTTCGCTGATGAATGATTTTATCCGAACCTATAACCTGCCAATCGAACATTTGGATTATATTGTCCCCATACCTCTTTACAAAAGCCGGTTAAGGGAAAGGGAATTTAACCAGTCCCAGGTTTTAGCGTCCCTAATCGCTAAGGAATTCGGAAAAAAAGAGCTTAGCGGCATACTTATCCGTAATAAGGCCAATAAAACCCAGGCAGGACTTAACTTTAAACAGCGCCAGCAAAATGTATTGGGTTGTTTTTGTGTCAGCGATCCGCAAATAATTAAAGATACGGATTTACTGCTTATCGATGATGTTTTAACCACGGCAGCCACCTCCGATGAAGCTGCGAAATGTTTAAAAAATGCGGGGGCCAAAACGGTTATTCTTTTGACCCTGGCTAATTAAAATGAAAATTTTGCGTAATTACATATTAAGAGAATTTACCGGCCCCTTGTTGTTGTGCCTTGGGGTTTTAACCTTCCTGATGGTATTGATCGGGAATTTAAAACGGATTGCCGAATTGGTCATAAATAAGGGCGTTGACCTATTTAGCGTAATCCAGATTTTCATCTACCTTACTCCTTATATAGTTACTTATACATTACCCATATCGATATTGGTAGCGATATTGCTGGCCTTAGGCAGGTTATCCGGCGACAACGAAGTAATCGCTATCCGCTCAAGCGGCATAAATCTATTCAGGTTAATCCTGCCCTTATTGATCATCGGCCTGGCCTGCAGCCTTGGCTTGGCCAGTTTTAACGACCGGGCAGCCTCTTATGCCCATTTTGCCTATAGAAAAACATTGCAAGAAATGGGGGTAAAAAACCCGACTGCGGCTTTTGAAGAAGGCGTATTTATAGATTCTTTCAAAAAATATATCCTTTTTATCTATGATGTCGACCAGAAAAAAAACCGGCTCAACAACATCCGGATCTATGAGCCTCAGGGCGAAGATAAACCAACCCGTACCATCGTGGCCAAGTCGGGTGAATTTATAACTATACCCGGGAAAAATGCCATTAAGCTTAAACTAATCGACGGCTCAAGCGATGAGCCGGACCCTGAAAACCCGACTAATTTTTATAAACTAAATTTCCGGACTTATTTTATGGACCTTGATATCGCCCAAATGCAGGACAAGGTGGTTGACAAAAAATATAAAGAAATGACAATCCAGGAATTAAAAAAAGAGGCCATAAAGTTAAAAAGCGAGGGCATCAGCCCTGCTCCGATAATAACCAAAATCCACGAAAAGTTAGCGCTGGCATTTTCCTGTTTTGTATTTATGCTTCTGGGTTCTTCATTGGGAATCATCACCCGCAGGAGGGAAAAATCAATTAATATCGGAATTGCCGTATTAATCATCGTCTGCTATTACCCGATGTATATCGGCTTAGCCGCTTTGGCTATGGAAGGGCATCTGCCTGCCGGTTTTGCCCTCTGGCTGCCCAACATGATTTTCGGCGCTGTCGGGGGATATTTAACCTATAAACTATGCGCATCTTAGACCGCTACATATTAAAATCCATTATTCTTATCTTTTTTTCCTGTATTTTTATTTTTCTTTTCCTTTATATAGTCATTGATTTACTTTCTAACCTGGATGAAATATTAAAACACCAGGCTACTTTCATACTCCTTGTCCGTTATTATCTGTCATACCTGCCGATAATGTTTGTCCAGATTTCACCTTTTGCCTGCTTGCTTGCTTCAGTCTACAGTTTTGCCAAACTCAACCATAACAACGAAATTATTGCTATGCGTTCAAGCGGATTAAGCATATTAGAGATTGCCAGAAACCCGCTGATCTTCGGATTTATGATAAGCATGCTGGTATTCCTGATAAGCGACAGGTTTGTGCCGGTTTCGATGGCCGAGAACCAAAAAATAAAAATACAGATCGAGGAAGGATCCCCCAAGGGTAAGGTTAAAAAAGATCAAGCGATTATTAACCTTTCGATGTATGGATTAAGAAACAGGTTGTTCTTTATCAATAAATTTTCACCCGCTACTAAAACTATGGAAGGAATCACAATTCTGGAGCAGGACGAAAATCAGAATCTGCTAAAAAAAATCATCGCCTCTAAGGGTGTTTACCGTGAAGGATTATGGAGATTCTCGCAAAGTATAACCTATAATTTCGATGAAAATGGCCAGATGATCGATGACCCTATTTTTTTCGAAGAAGAGATCATGAATATACCTGAAACCCCGGAAAATTTTTCTGCACTAAGGCAAAAACCCGAATTGATGACTATCCGGCAGATCGAAGATTACATTTGGAGGCTTTCTAAAAGCGGGGCGAATAGCGTGATAAGAAACTTAAAGGTAGATTTATATCAACGCTTCGTTTCGCCGTTTACCAGCGTGATAATTATACTTCTGGGGATTCCTTTTTCCTTATTGATGCGTAAACGGGCGACAGGTATGAATGCCGTAGGGGTCTCAATTATCGTGGGTTTTCTCTATTATGTCTTAGATGCCGTCTGTCTAGCCTTGGGAAAATCCGGTTTACTTATGCCTTTTTTAGCCGCCACTTTAAGCCACATCATTATTTTATCCGGCAGCCTTTATTTTATCTCAAAACTTCCTTAATTCTTTTGTTTATCTTTATAAATCCTGGGAATCCTGCCTCCTAAACCGCAGACAATTTCATAAGGGATCGTCGCTGATAAAGACGCTAGCTCTTCAACAGTTACCTTGCAATCTCCCTGCTTGCCTATCAAAATTACTTCGTCTCCTATCTTCGGCCTTAAGCTTCCGACATCAACCATTATCTGGTCCATACAAATCCTGCCGCTGATTACAAACCGCTTTCCGGAAACCAGCACCGGAGCCAGGCTAGAAAGATTCCTCGGGTAACCATCGCCATAGCCGATCGGCAGCGTAATGATACGTGTTAAACGCTTGGTTAAATAAGTGCCGCCATAACTTATGCCATAGCCGGGCGGGACTTCTTTTATAAATACGATCCTGGTTTTAAGGGATAAGACCGGTTTTAGTTTTATCTTCAGGTCTTCTTTTGGATGCAAGCCGTAAATTACCAAGCCGGGCCTGACCATGGTAAAATGGCTGCCTTTATAATCGATTAAACCGACGCTATTGGCAGCATGCACCAAAGGAATGGTTATGCCGCATTTTTTTAAGTCCTCAACCAGCTTTTTAAACAAATTGATCTGTAAATCCGTAAATTCACGGTTTAAATCTGCAAATGCGAAATGGGTGAATATCCCCTCGATGGCTATATTCTTAAGTTTATGTATATCCTTTACCAGCTTAAACGCGTCATTATGCAATATACCGATCCTGCCCATCCCTGTATCTACTTTGATATGAAGGCGTATCTGCTTTTTTAAAACACCGGCTTTAGCGTTAAAAAGACAGGCCATTTCTTTATCGCAAATAGTAGGCGTAAGCTCATATTTAAAAATAGGCTGGATGTCTTTTTTAAGGATCAGGCCGAGTATCAAGATAGGCAGTTTTACGCCGGATTTTCTTAATTTTATTCCTTCGTCGATAGAGGCTACCCCCAAATAATCTACTCCGCATGAGACCAGCTTTTTGGATACGGCAACTATACCGTGGCCGTAAGCATCGGCTTTTACCGTAACTAAAACCTTCACCTGCGAAGGAAGCAGCGATTTTACCTGCCTGAAATTATGTTCCAAATTATCCAGGTTAACTTCGGCCCAGGTAGGCCGGTAACCTATTTTGTCTTTATCTGGCATTCTTTGGGATATAAATAAATCGGTTTAACGGTTAAGCTTGAATTAAACTGTTTTCTTTTTATTTTCGAAAGGACAAGCTCCAGAAGATGGTAAGGCTTAAGGACCCAATAATCTTTATCTAACACAGCACTTTTAAGCTTGGCTAAAAATTGATTACGGTATAAAGCCGCGGCGTCACCCAAAATCAGGGGTTTCTGCCCGAATTCTTTTAAGAATTCATCCAAATTTAACAGGCGGTAGGGAGTTTTTCTTTTTAAAACCCCTTTTTCAAATTTATAGGAAGAACAATAAATAAGCCCCCTCCTGGCATCAAGGGCTGTAACTATTAACCGGTTATCCGGTTTTGCATTTTTGGCCAGGATATCCAGGGAAGAAACTCCGATAACCGGCTTGTTTCTGGCTATACTTAACCCTTTAATCGTGGCCAAACCTATGCGTAAACCTGTAAATGAACCGGGGCCTAAACCGCAGCCAAAAAAATCGATCTCGGAAATCTTTATCCCTGCCGCATCGCTTACCCTTTTAATTGTGGGGGCTAATATCGAGGAAAGGTTCCTGCCGACATCAAGGCTGTATTCATAAAATTTCCCGTCCGAATAAAGGCCGAGGCACAGGTTTTTAGTAGACGTATCGATTGCTAATATCTTCATTTCTTATCCTTTTTCAAATTTTCCAATATTTTTCTGTATGTTTTACCTTTAGCGCTGAATTTAAGCAGCCGCTTATTTTTACTTTTTAAAATTAACTTAACTCTTAAAAATTCTTTCGGCAAAAGAAACTTCAAGCGCTCAGGCCATTCAATTATAGTTACGGCATCGCCATAGCCTTGCCGGCCGGTATAACCAGCAGGATAAAAATATTCCTCATAGCCTAAAGCAAAAATATCCTGCGGATCTCGAAGACGGTAAAGGTCGAAATGCTGTAAGAATAACTTCCCCTTATGCACTTTAAGCAAAACAAAGGTCGGGCTGTTTACATCATCTTTATCTATCTTTAATCCTTGGGCAATACCCTTGGCTAATATTGTTTTACCTGCGCCAAGCGGCCCGGACAAAAGGATAATCTCTCCTCCCGATAGATTAGCGGCCAGTTTTTTCCCTATTTTTCTAGTCTGGCTGACCGAAGTTGATAACTTTTCCATTAGAAATGCCTATATCCGCCAAGATAACGGCTAGCTGTCTGCCCCTGCTTCTTTTGGTTAACTTTTGAGTGTTTATTTCCGGGATCAATTATCCTTAAACCAAAAGATTCCGGCATTATCTCTCCGATTAATCTGAACTTATATTTTTTATTAGTGATTACTTTACTGGCCTGGTCCCGGGAAAGCGTAAAAATTAATTCAAATTCTTCCCCGGAGCATAATGCTTCATCGACGCCTTCTGCCTGCCTGCTTAAAGGAATAAGGTTTTCATATAATACAGCCCCTTTACGGCTTTCTTCCAGAATATGGCCCAGGTCCTGGACCAAACCGTCGGAAACATCAATCATCGAATTAATTTTGAAATTTTCGGCTAAGAACCTGGCCTCTTTGATCCGAGGCCTAAATTTAAGGTGTTTACCTTTAATCGAACCGCCAAATTCACCCGTTACCATAATGATATCGCCTTCCTTGGCCCCCGAACGAAGGCAGAGCATTTTTTTCTCAACCTCTCCCAGCAGGCTTACATCAATAACCAATTTATCCGCAGCGCTTATATCTCCGCCTACAATATTAATTTTAAATTCTTTGGCTAAATCAAATATCCCTTTTGCCAAAAGGTCAGCTTGGCTTACTTTCATCTTTTTCGGCAGGCCCAATGAAATTACGGCATGCTTAGGGATACCGCAGCAGGCAGCTATATCGCTGATTGAAACCGCCAGAGCTTTTCTGCCTACCAGCACTAGATCGGCCCTGTTAGTAAAGTCTACCCCCTCAACTAACATATCACAGGTAAACAGCTGATAACTATCTTTATTAAATTTTAGAACTGCGCAGTCGTCACCGCTTCCCTTAATCACCGATGAATCTGTTTTTATGGTCCTGCGGAATCTTTTAATCAACCCAAATTCCCCGATTTCATTTAAATTCATCTTTTTCCCTCGAAGAGTCTTTTGATGTTTTTGGAAAAAGGCGGCCTGATTATGCCTTTATCGGTAATTATCCCGCTGATTAACCGGTGCCCGGTTACATCAAATGCCGGATTTATTACCTTTGCACCCCGGGGAGCTACCTCTTTTTTTAATAGAATAGTCCTGACTTCCTCCGGCTTTCTCATTTCTATTTTAATCTGGTTCCCGCTGCTTAAATTTAAATCAAAGGTACTCTGGGGCGCGGCGATATAAAAAGGGATCTTATGGTATTTTGCCAAAACAGCTAAATTAAACGTACCTATCTTGTTGGCAGAATCTCCGTTGGCCGCGATCCGGTCGGCTCCCGTAATTATCAAGTCGATTTCTCCGTCGCCCATTAATTTAGCGGC
>JAQTTI010000052.1 GCA_028710845.1 Candidatus Omnitrophota bacterium
AACGCTGCCAAGGGCTATTTTCAAGAGTGGCTTGATTTTCGGTATGATCTTTGCGCATAGTTGATATTCTATTTAGGAGCTTTACAAATATTTTATCAAATTAACACAGCAATACAACAAAAAACCCCGTAACTTATTAGGTTACGAGGTTTTAGATGGTTGCGGGGGCCCGATTTGAACGGACGACCTCAAGGTTATGAGCCTTGCGAGCTACCAGGCTGCTCCACCCCGCGAATTTAATGAGCGCTTAACTTACGAACTTCGAACAGAAGTGAGTAAGTTAATGCCCGAATTAACGTTTCTTTTCAGAAAAAATCTTGATCGGAATCTCGCCTTTTCTTACCACACCCATCTTGTCCCGGGCGAGCTTCTCCTGATAAACCGGGTCATTTTCAACCCGTTTAAGTTCTTCCTGCAAAAGGAAATTTTCAATAGCAATCTTACGGTATTTTTCCACCAGCTGGCGGTTTTTGATCTTTAATTCCTGCAGTTTAGTGTAACCCGGCAGGAATAAAATAAGAAGTAAAACTGCAAACCCAAAAAGCCAAAACGCTTTTCTTAATGTGGAGAGCATTTATCTCTTCCAGCTTTTCCCCGCATAAACAGCCTTTTTGCCCAATTCTTCCTGGATCCTTAAAAGCTCATTATACTTGCAAATCCTGTCAGTGCGGGATAAAGAACCGGTTTTAATCTGGCCTACGCAAGTCGCTACCGCCAAATGCGCTATTGTCGTATCTTCAGTCTCGCCGGAACGGTGTGAAATAATTGCGTTATATTTGTTCTTTTTTGCGATAGAAATAGCTTCGAGAGTCTCAGACAAAGAACCTATCTGATTGACCTTTATCAGTATAGCATTGCCAATTTTTTCCGCAATCCCTTTTTTAAATATCTTGGGATTAGTAACAAAAATGTCATCCCCTACCAGCTGGACCTTGTCCCCGATTTTCCTGGTCATCTCCTGCCAACCCGGCCAGTCATGCTCGGAAAGGCCGTCTTCAATCGAAAGGATCGGGTATTTCGAAAGCCAGTTTTCATATATGGCAATCATCTCCTGAGAGGTTTTTTGCGAACCGTCAAAAGTATAGCTTCCGTCTTTATAGAAAGAGCTGGCTGCGCAATCTAAAGCCAGGGAGATATCTTTGCCCGGGATATATCCTGCCTTTTTTATCGATTCAACGATCAAAGTTAAAGCTTCTTCGTTGGAAGTTAAATTGGGGGCAAAACCGCCTTCGTCTCCGACGGATGTAGATAGTTTTTTCGCTTTTAATATCGATTTTAAGTTATGGAAAACTTCCGTGGCCATGCGCAGTGCCTCTGAAAAAGAAGGCGCGCCTTGCGGCATGATCATAAACTCCTGAATATCAAGGTTATTATCCGCATGCATACCGCCGTTTAGAATGTTCATTAATGGAATCGGCAGGATATTGGCCTTGTCTTTACCCAGGAACCTGTAAAGCGGTTTTTTGGCAGAAAGGGCCGCGGCTTTGGCAACAGCCATCGAAACTCCGAGGATGGCATTGGCGCCAAGTTTGGATTTGAATTCGGTGCCGTCCAGTTTTATCAAAAGCTCGTCGATCTTGTTAAAATCTGCCGGCTTGCCTTTAATCGCGGTATTGATTATAGTGTTTACATTGTTGACTGCTTTTAATACCCCTTTACCCATATAACGGGCCTTATCATTGTCCCTTAATTCCAAGGCTTCATTGTCCCCGGTAGAGGCTCCGGAAGGAACAGCGGCCCGGCCTAATATCCCGTTGCTAAGGTAACAATCTACTTCGACCGTCGGATTCCCGCGTGAATCTAGGATTTGCCTTGCGAATACTTTTTTGATATTTGCCATTTTAGAATCTCCTTTATTTTAAATAGTAGCAAAATAACTTAATAATTATACATTCAAAACACCTTTAGTCAAGAAAAGGTTTGACTTAAAAGGTCAGTTGTGTTATTTTCTAATATAACATCTGGGCATTCCTAGGAGAAAATATGAATTGGAAAAAAATTAGGTTTTATATAAAACTTTACTGGCTAAAAGTTTTGTTATTTACCTTCTTGATAGGCCTGGCTATCACCCTAATTATGCTGGTGATTGTCGGGCTCAAGGCCTGGAACGAATCAGAATCATACCTGCGCCAATCCCAGCTGGCCATGATCCCCCTGCAGCTATATTTGCAGATCATCATGGCTCTTATCTTCGGCTTTGTATACACTTACTTGATGTACTGGCTTTACTTTAAACGCGGGGCTTCATCATTTTCCCAGACCAGCAAGAAATCAATCTCCGGAGCCGATGTAGGTGTTACCTGGAACGATGTTATCGGCATGGACGAGGCCAAAGAAGAAGCCCTGGAAATAGTCAAACTGATCACCGACCGGGCCAGCCTTCAGCAGATCGGCGGGAAAATTTTAAAAGGCATCCTCATGCTGGGGCCTCCCGGCTGCGGTAAAACCTATCTTGCCAAAGCAATAGCCACAGAAACTAAACTTCCTTTTATCTCCATGTCCGGATCTGAATTCGTAGAGATGTTTGTCGGTGTCGGCGCCGGACGAGTCAGGTCGCTTTTTAAAAAGGCCCAGCAGCTGGCTGAGCTCGAAGGTGGCTGCATAATCTTTATCGATGAAATCGATGCCATAGGCGCGCAACGGTCAATGGACCGCGGGTTTGGCGGGACCACAGAACACAATACCACCCTAAATCAGCTGCTGGTTGAATTAGACGGCTTAAAAGACAAGGATTATAATATCGTCTTAATCGGAGCAACCAATGTTTCTGAATATTATATTGACTCCGCTCTCTTAAGGCCGGGAAGATTCGACCGTAAGATTGTTGTCGATAAACCCAACCTTGAGGACAGGGAAAAACTTTTCGCTTATTATCTTAGTAAAGTAAAATATAACCTCAGCGATGTAAAAATCGACCGCCTGGCCAGGATTACCGTAGGCCAATCCCCGGCCGATATTGCCAATATCGTGCGGGAAGCCGCATTAATTACCGTGCGCAACAAGAATACTTTGATTTCGATGAAAGAAATCGACGAAGCCAGGGAAAGGATCGCCCTTGGCATAAAACGCAGGATCAAACTGAACGAAAAAGAAAAATGGCAAATCGCCTACCACGAAGCAGGCCATGCCATAGTTACTTACCTGCTTGCCCCGTCTAAAGATGTGTTTAAAATAACCATCACTCCCCGCGGCCACACCGGCGGCGCAACCTGGACGCCGGAAAGAGAAGATACCTTTATTGAAGACTCGAATCAAATCTTAAGTAAAATTAAAATAAGCCTCGGCTCATATGCGGCTGAAAAGATAAAATACAATGCGACAACCAGCGGTGTATATGGAGATTTCTCGAGCGCAATGTATTATGCTAATCATATGGTTTGGGTCCTGGGAATGGGCAAAAGCGGACTTTTAGGCAATTGGCAGATGCCAACCAGAATCTCCGAAGATATCAAGTCTAAACTTGATTCCGATGTCCAGGAAGTATTAAACTCTTGCTTGACGGAAGTTACTGCCTTGCTTAAAAAGGAAGAACTGCTTCTGGACCGTTTGGCCAAAGAATTGGTGACAAAAAGCGAACTTAATTACGATGAGATTGAAGCCATCTTCAAGGAGTTTGGTAAAAACCGCGCTTAAGATTCTCCCTTTTATTTTATTTCTTTCCGCCTGCTCCTCTTCTACCACTCCATCATATTTAAAAGAAGATATTACCCAGGCCGTAAAAGATATATCTAAAAAAGAATATAAGCTTGATATTGTTACTAAGCTTATCGGCAATACTCTTTGGGTATACCTGCCTTTAGAAGATATTATAAAAAAACCGGATAAACCTGAAAAATATAAAGAAAGGTTCCTGCTGGAAGATAAAAGAAATTTTCTTTATGAAGAGGTTCTAAAGATAAATTATAATATAAAGCCTACCCCTGAAAAAGAAAAGGAACAGGAAGTATCTATCGATAAGAACGTCAATGAAAAGATTTTCAACATCCTCCAGGTTATCCGCAGGGTACTTTTTTGCATCGACTGTTCAAAGGAAAAGAAGCCTTTTATGTTTTGCATAGTAACTGCCGATATAAAGAACGGTTTTGAAATAAGGCAGATATTCCATTTAATGGATTTGAAAAAACTGTCCTATGGGTTCATTTCGCAGACCGAATACCAGCACCGCATCATCCAGGATACGGCTGTCGACCTTGAAATCGTAGGTGACAGGCAGGGAGACCATTTAGATTATCACGATATATCGATGGAAGAGTTTATCGCCGATCAGATCCAAAGCCGGATCAAGTTTAAATTCCAGAAACCCGAAGTTGAAGCCAATGCCGATATCGATAAAGAAGTGTTGAAAATTGTTGCTTATACTCTGGATATTTACAGCTATAAGGATTTTAAACTTGTGGAGATTACCAACGAGGCTACGGGAACTAAAAATATCCTTAACCAGGCGGCAATCCTGGCCCACCCTAAAAATTAATAAAGCAAACCCTGCCTTTTTTAAACCTGATTTTCCCTTCAATAAAAAGTTTCAAAGCTTGAGGATAAAGCTTATGCTCCAAAAGATGGATCTTTTTTTCTAGGGAAGCCAGGCTATCGGCCCTATCGATTTTGACCTCTTTTTGCAGAATAACCGGCCCATGGTCTACTTCTTTATCGACAAAATGCACGGTGACCCCGGTAGATGAGCATCTGGAATCATAAGCGTCTTTTATCGCGCAGGCGCCTTTAAAAGCAGGCAATAATGAAGGATGGATATTGATTATCCGGTCCTTGAATTTTTTTACAAAAGCCGGGCTTAAAACCCTCATAAAACCCGCCAAAGCTATCAAATTAATACGATAATTTTTCAATCTTTCGGTTATGGCCGTTTCGAAATCATCGCGGTTTTTAAAATCCCGGCGGCTGACTAAAATAACCCTGATATTATGTTTAAGCGCCCGCTTAATTACAAAAGCGCCGGGCTGGTCACAGACCAAAACCACCGAGTTAATTTTGATTTCGCCTTTTTTTATTTTTTTTACGATTGCTTCAAAGTTACTTCCGTTTCCGGAAGCAAATACGGCCAGATTCATCTTCTCACCCTGATTGTTTTGGCAGGACAGACTTTTACGCATGCTTCGCAGGAAGTGCATTTATGGTAATCAATGACCGCCAGATTATCCGTAACCTGGATAGCATCAAACTTACAGGCCTTTTCACATAACTTACAGGCAATACAACCTACAGGGCAGACATCTTTTACTTCCCGGCCGGAATCATGTGAACTGCAGGCAACATAAACCGGATTGGTTACCGATATGAGGGAAAACAATTTTTTCGGACAAGCTAAAACGCATTTATTGCAGGCCCGGCATTTAGAAATATCGACTACCGGTAAATTATCTTCTGACATAGTAATCGCCTCAAAAGGACAGGCTAACACGCAGGTGCCAAAACCAAGGCAGGCAAAAGTGCATTCTTTTTGGCCTTTTAAAAACTGATTTGCGCTTACGCAATCCTTTAATCCGCTATACAAATATTTATCTTTTACTCGAATCCCGCCATGACAATGCAAAGTAGCTACTTTTTTTGCCTGCTTCTCGACAGAGGTACCCATAATCTTGGCCAGTTTTTCTTTAATCTCGAAACTGCAAACCCGGCAGGCATTCAGATTACTTTTACCGCTAAGCAAGCTCTCGGCAAAACCAAAACATCCGGCATTACCGCAGGCCCCGCAGTTCGATCCCGGTAATAAATGATGCACCTCTTCCAGTTTCGGATCGACATGAACAGATAACTTCTTAGAAGCAATAGCCAGCCCTATTCCAAAAGCCATCCCTAACCCGCCTAAAACTAATATTGCAGTCAATATTTCCATTTTTAGAATTTAAACCCGTTAAAACCCATAAAACTTAAGCTTAAGATCGCAGCAATAATAAAAGCCAGGGGAAAATCTTTTAAGGCTTTCGGAACTTTAGAAAACTCCAGCCTCTCTCTTATTCCGGACATTAAAAGCATGGCCAAAGTATAGCCTAGACCTACACATACCCCTTGAAAAACCGAATAATAAAAGCTGCCGGCAACAGATTTACCGTTTAAGAAAAACATGTCGATATTTAATACGGCCACCCCTAATACAGCGCAGTTTACCGTAATTAACGGAAGGTATATCCCGAATGCCCGATAAAGTTGCGGGCTAAACTTTCTTATCGCCATTTCTACCAATTGCACAAAGGTGGCGATTACCAAAATAAACGAAATAGTCCGCAAATAGGTAAGATTAAAAGGCACAAGCAAAAAACGGTAGATAGCCCAGGTAATCACGCTTGAGCTGACAATAACAAACATAACCGCAGAGCTCATTGCCAAAGCAGGTTTAGTCTCTTTTGAAATAGCTATAAAAGAGCAGAGCCCTAAAAACCGCGAAAGAATAACGTTATAAACAAAAACCGATGAAATAAATATGGTTATAAATTCTTGAATATTCATTTTTTTCTATTATTTAAAACATTAAAAAAGCCAAGTAATAAGCCGATCACTAACAAAGCGCCTGATGGCATCCCAAAAACAAAAATCGGCTCAAACCCCTTAATTAAATTGTGCCCCAATATCTGTCCTGCTCCCAGAAATTCCCTGATTGCAGAAATTAAAATCAAGGCCAGGGTAAACCCGACTCCCATACCCAAGCCGTCAAAGAATGAACGGGCCAGGCTATTTTTACAGGCAAAGGCTTCCGCCCTGCCCAGAACCATGCAATTGACGACAATCAAAGGAACGTATATACCTAAGGCACGGTCTAATACCGGGCTATAAGCTTTCATAGATAGTTCGGCGATAGTAACAAAGGTGGCAATAATTACGATATAACATGGTATACGGACCCTGCCAGGAATAAAATTTTTGATTAAAGATACGATTATACTTGAACCCAAAAGCACAAAAGTAGCTGCAATACCCATTCCGATCCCATTGGCTACCGTAACCGAGACTGCCAGCGTTGGGCACAACCCCAAAGCCAGAACGAATGTGGGATTCTCTTTAATTATGCCCTTGGTAAATTCCGTAATAATTCTCATTTTGTCCCGTAAATCCTGCTTTTAGTGTAGCGGTCAATAAACGGGGTCGCTCCATTCATAATTAATATGGCGTATGAAACCCCTTCCGGATAACCTCCCCAGATACGGATAACAGAAGTAAACAAGCCGCAGCCTATACCAAAAATCACCTGGCCCTTAATGGTTAAAGGAGTAGCCACATAATCGGTAGCCATGAAAAATGCGCCCAGGATAAGCCCGCCGGTTAAAATATGAAACAGCCAATCTCCGCCGAAAAGCCCGTTGCCCCCGAAAATAAAAGTAAATAAAGCGGTGGTAAAAATATAAATTACCGGTATATACCAGCTGATATAACCTTTTATCAAAAGGAACGCCGCACCGATTAACAAGGCCAAAATGCATACCTCTCCGATGCATCCTCCCCGATTGCCCAAAAATAGATCCAGGTATGGTATATGTTCCAGGATTTTACCTTCCTTAAGCGCGGCCAATGGCGTGGCGCTGGTTATGGCGTCATAATTAAAAGGCTTAACAAAGGTGGTCATATATTTCGGCCAGCTGGCCATA
>JAQTTI010000053.1 GCA_028710845.1 Candidatus Omnitrophota bacterium
AAGAAGTCAGCCGAGGACAGAAATGACCGAAGAGAGAAGAAGATCCCCCAGGGTCAGCGTTAAATGCCAAATAAATGTTATTTGTACGGGGGAAGTCATTGAAGGTAACCCCAAGTCTTATATTTTTCATACTTATACGCAAAATATAAGCGAGGGCGGAATAAATATCATTTTAGAAAAAGAGATTAAAACCGGTTCTTTGATTGACCTGGAATTATTTATAACCGACAAAGAATCTTTGCCCATAAAATGCAGAGGTTCGGTAGTTTGGAGTAAAAAAGTCAATCCTCAAGGCACCTCACCCGATCTTTTTCAGGCCGGGATTAAATTTATTGACCTAACAAGCTCAGTTTACCGCAAGCTTTTAAGCGAAGTAATTCATTACTATCTGAATAAAGAATCAGAGGACAAAAAATAGTTTTAGGGAATCTTTTAGAGTTAGCCCAAGCGCGGGTTTTAAGCGTTTTTAAGGAGGTTAAATGGAAAAGAAATTATTAGGTTACATTTTAATACTGCAAATTGTAATTTTAATTTTCCTGGGCTATTCACTTTTGGTTTCCGAAAATCGTTATAAATCATTCCAGCAGGCAACAGAAAGGAATGTGGGTGAATACAAAAAACAATTTGAGGAACAGATAAAAGTTTATCAGGAGCAGATGAGTCAATATGAGCAACAATTGAATAAACGCAGAGAAGAATATAATAAAAAGATGGAGGAATATAATAAGCAGTTGGATGAATTTAATAAAAATATCCAGATAAATAGGTAGCAAAATAATCGTCCTGAGTTGGAAGGAATAAATCCAGGACGTGGCCGAAAACCGTCCTAAGGTAATATTAGGATAAAAATAAGTAAAACCTTCGTAGGCAGATTACTGCCAACGAAGGTTTTTATTTTTTCTATGCCATTTTTAATAAAAAAAGCCCCGGATACTTCAGAAAAGCTTCAAATACTCTCTCGGGATTCCCGCTATGACCTGGCCTGCGCCTGCGGGACATCTGCCGAAGAGCACCGCCGCCGTTCTGCTGATAACAAATGGATATACCCGGTAGTACTTCCTGATGGAAGAAGGACCTATCTTTTTAAAACCTTGCTTTCTAATGTTTGCGTAAATGATTGCGCTTATTGTCCTCTAAGGGCAGGTACAGATACCGCAAGATGTACATTAAAACCGGAAGAACTAGCCGGGACATTTCTTTCATATTACCGGGCGGGCAAGGTCAGCGGGCTTTTTTTAAGCAGCGGGGTGATCTTGAATCCCGACCTAACCATGGAAAGTATAAATAAAACGGCACAGATCCTGCGCCGGTCACAATTTAAGGGTTATCTGCATTTAAAGATAATCCCCGGTGCTTCCGAGGCGGCAATCCGCCATACCCTTAGCCTGGCTAGCGCGGTTTCATTAAATATAGAGACTGCTGGTAAAGATAATTTTAATTCCATCAGCAGTTCCAAAGATTATGAAAAGGATATCCTGCGGCCGATACAATTGATAAGCCGGCTTACGCAGAAGGGTTCAGAATTTGCGGGGATAAAACAAACCACTCAATTTATAATCGGCGCTGCCCAGGATAAAGATAAAGAAATTATAAAATACTCGTGGAAATTGTATAAAGAGTTGAATTTAAGCCGGATATATTTTAGCGCCTATCAGCGCGGCGCAGGTTCTGCCAGCCTGCCCGGCGAGAAATCCACTTTAACCAACAGCCAGCTTTTGACCCGCGAGCACCGCCTTTACCAGGCAGACTGGTTGATCAGAAAATATGGTTTTAGCGCAGATGAGATCCCTTTGGACAGCCAGGGCAATCTTCATCTGGAAGCGGATCCGAAAGAGGTATGGGCAAAAGTGCACCCCGAATTTTTTCCGGTTAATTTAAATAAGGCAGATGAAAAGACTCTGATGCGTGTTCCGGGTTTAGGCCAGCTTTCAGTTTCCAGGATTCTTGAATTCCGCAGGAAAGGGATAAAGCTGCGTTCCCTGAACGAGATTAAAAAAATAAATAAAACATTAATGAAAGCAGAAGCTTACGCTACTTATTGACCTGCGTATCAGCCCTTTTTTCTTAATGTCTGTAAAGTTTCTCCCCAGGCGATTAATTGATCCAGCATAGAATTAACGGATTTTTCCTGGAATGAAGCGGGCTTAAACTCTTTATAGTTTTCAAAATCAGTAGAAAGCGAAAGCATAACCTGGGCCCGTACATCGGCAACCTGTAATTCGCCCATTACCAGGCGCAGCTGTTCTATTGCCCGCGCGCCCCCGACACTTCCGTAACCGACAAAGCCGGCAGCTTTATTGTTCCATTCCTTATAAAGGTAATCCAGGGCATTTTTTAATGCGCCGGAAGTACTATGGTTATATTCAGGAGTGACAAAAATAAAGGCGTCGAAAGAATCGATCTTTGCCGCCCAGATTTTAGTATGTTCCTGGCTGTATTTGCCCATTGACGGGGGAATGGGTTCATCAAGCAAAGGAAGATTGTAGTCCTTAATATCTACTAGTTCGAATTCAGCGTTTTGACGTTTTTTGGCAATTTCATAAATCCAGCGGGCCACAGTTTCGCCCTTACGCCCGGGGCGGGTGCTTCCAATAACAATCCCAATTTTAATCATAATAATCCCTCCTTTATAGTCATGATACAGCAAGAAAACAAACAAGCCTATGATTAAATTCCGCTTTTTTATGACTTTTTCTCGAAAGATGGAACTTTTTTCGGTCAAGGATTGTCTAATATTAAGAGAACAGCCAAATTATTAGAAAGGGAGGATGAAATGAAAAAATATTTGATTATTTCGGCCTTTATTTTAAGTTCAATTATGCTATTGTTTGATTATGCCCAGGCAGATGTCCGTGCATACAGCAGCCGTAATTATAGGCATCCCGGAAGCCATCGCAATTTTCCGAAAGCATATTTTTATTTCGGCAGGGCTTATTATCCTTCAAGAGTTTATCATTATAATGTTTATCCCGTAATTTATTATCCCGAGGATAGCCGGGTGAGCCGGGTAAATCCAGCCTTTCTGCCGGTTACTGAAATAGCAAAAATGGCATCTCAAGGGGTGCCCGATGCCATAATTATTTCAGAGATTGACAGAACGCGTTCTTCGTATATACTAAGTTCTGAGATAATTGGGTTCCTGAAGCAAAATAAAGTAAGCGACGCGGTAATCGATTACATGCTTCTGACCCGTAAAAAATATTCAAAACTTAACTAGCGAGGTGCTGGAATGAAACCATGTTTTTTAGCTTTTATGCTAGCTGT
The DNA here is from genome assembly GCA_028710845.1 of Candidatus Omnitrophota bacterium. Classification (GTDB taxonomy): domain Bacteria; phylum Omnitrophota; class Gorgyraeia; order Gygaellales; family Profunditerraquicolaceae; genus UBA6249. The sequence continues at coordinate 3,265 of JAQTTI010000053.1, forward strand.
TGTATTCATTATTTCCGGTTGTGAAACCATGGGCCCCAAGACTCAGACCGGAGCAATTGCCGGCGGTCTTGTCGGAGCAGCGGCAGGGGGGATTATCGGCCATCAGAGCGGTCAAGGCCTTGCCGGCGCAGCTATAGGAGCGGCAGTGGGATCTGTTGGCGGAGGGTTAATTGGAAATTCTATGGATGCCAAGGATAGAAAGGCGCTGGAGGTTAATCCCAACCATATAACCTATGTAAAAATAGCTGAAATGGGCGCTCAAAACGTACCGGACGCAGTGATAATAAGCGAGATTCAAAGGACCCATTCCAAGTATGATCTAAACAGCGAGATCATCACTTATTTAAAAGATAATAAGGTCAGTGATAAGGTCATTGATTATATGCTTCAAGGAGCTAGCTAGAATATAGAACATAAGTAGAATAAAAAAGCCCGGCAAATTTTTGCCGGGCTTTTATTTTTAAAGCAGATTTAGAGCCATTTCCGGCGTTTAAAATATATAAGCATGCTGATAGTGATAAGGGACATCGTAAGGATCACAGCTGGGTAACCGAATTTATGCTCTAATTCCGGCATATGTTTAAAATTCATGCCGTAGATACTGGCAATGAGCGTAAGGGGCATCATGATGGTTGTAATTACGGTCAGAGTTTTCATGATTTCGTTTAACCTGTTTGAAACTACCGAGACATAAGCTTCCATGGCTCCTGTAATAATATCCCGCGAAGTACCGACAATATCATTAATGCGGATTAAACTATCATATATATTCCTGAAATAGATTGAGTTGGCAGGGGTAATTTGAGAATAATCCCCGCGGGCAAGCAGGCTCATTACATCTGCCTGAGGCCCGATTGTCCGCCTAAGGTGGATGATTTCGTTTTTCAAAATATAGATCTTTTTAAGGGTATTGTTGGTAGGGTCTTTAAAAAGCTCATCGCTCATCTGGTCTACTGAATCGTCGAAATCATGGATTACCGGAAAATAGCTGTCTACAAGGCTGTCGGTAAGGGCATAAAGCAAAAAATCAGCCCCATTTTTAATTATCGGCGAATCTTTGCGCAGCCTTTCTTTATTTATAGCCAGGGCCGGCATTATATCATTGTGCGAAGTTACCAGGAAGTTTTTACCAAGGCAAAAATCCATCTCGCCCATTTTGATTTTTTTATCACAGTTATTTTTCGAACATTCCAGGGAAAACATGATTAAAAAAAGATAATCTTTGAAGTTTTCGACCTTAGGCCTGGCGTTAACCATGATAAAATCTTCGATGGTTAAAGGATGGATATTGAATACGCCGGTTAAGATATCAATATCGTTATCATCGATATCCTGGATATCCAGCCACAAAATGCTTGAAGGGTCTTTTATCGCCTCCTGCATTTGAATAGAATCCAGCTTATCGAATTTAATGCCTGTTTGTGGGTTATATAGAAAAGTTTCGTACATCGGTTCTCCTTAGAGCAATTAAACTGATATTACCACAGTATCAAAATTATTACAAGTTTCTATTCTTGAATTTTAAATCATTAATGGTAGAATGAAATTGCCTAAAAGGGAGGAAACTTGAAAAAAATATTGTTTCTTTTTTTGTTTGTAACTATAAGCTCATCTTTATATGCGGGACAGCCAAGCAAAATTGAGCTAAAAGACGGGAGCGTAATCAACGGGGAAATAGTTTCTTTTTCCAGCGGAGCCTATACCATCAACACGCCTGCTTTAGGGCAAATCAGGATAGAAGAAAAAAAGGTCCTAAAAATTGAACCATTAATTAAATCCGCTCTGCCCGATAATTCGGCGCAATCTTCCGGTCCTACTCAGTCACAGGTTTCTGCATACGGTCAGGAATTAATGAAAGACCCGGCCAATGAAGCCCTTATCAATGAATTAGCATCTAACCCTAAGCTTAAGGATATGGCTAACGACCCGCAAATGCAGAAAGCTGCCGAAGAAGGAGATATTCAGGCCTTGCTTTCAAATCCTAAATTCATGGATATTGTAAACAGCAAAGAAATGCAAGACGCGGTTAAAAAAATAAAAAAATAATTTTATGAAGGCAAACATTTTAATAAACAAAAAAGCAGGGAAAAATTTTGTGATTTTTTGGTCGGCATACAAAGGTAAACCCAGGGTATGCCGCATCTTATTGTCTAAAAACAGCAGATTATTTCCTGATTCAGTGATCTCATCCTGCCCGCGAATCGATAAACTGGTGGAGCAGATTACGGCATTTCTGGATGGGCGAAAAATAAAGTTTGGTTTAGATACCATCCAGCTTGATCTCTGCCCGGATTTTCAGAAGAAAGTCCTTCTTCAGGCAGCCAAAATTACTTTCGGCACAACCTGTACTTATCAGGCGATCGCTGATCGTTTAGGAAAACCAAAGGCCTGGCGAGCCGTGGGCAGCGCATTGGCAGGCAATCCTTTTCCCATAATCATACCTTGCCACCGTATTGTCAGATCCGACGGGTCTTTTGGTGATTATCAGGGCGGAAAAAGGATGAAAGAATTCCTGCTTAAGAGAGAAGCCGGGAGACTGCATAAAATTTTTCCTAAAAAGGAGGAATAAATGATAGATTTAGAAGTGCTTCGGTTGGCATTATCAAAAGAAGAAGCCTCAATAAAGTTGTATAAAAAACTCTTAGCAGACCATCCGGGTTTAAAAGACCTGCTCTATTCTTTAATTACCGAGGAACAAAAGCATAAGATATTAATAGAAAAGAAAATTACTGAGCTGACCAGATGAAATTTGCTTTAGTTAGTTTTAAAATTAAAATATTCTTACATCTGTTTTAAAAATTGTGTTATTATAAGCGTGCAACCGCCTCTTTATTAGCGACGGAGGTTAAAGATGGTAAAAAATAGAAAAGCGCAAAGTTCGATGGAGTATCTGATTATTTTTGGTATTCTAGTAGTAGTTTTCGTAATAATTGCGGGTAGATTTCAGGAGCCGATCAGGCAGATTATGCAGCATTTAAGAGGCCAGATTGCCGATTAAACCCAATATCTATTTACAGGTATAATGGCTTAAGGGAGAGGATATTGAAAACTTTTATTTTATTGTTTGGCTGTAAGGACCAGAAGGGGATTGTTGCCAGGATCTCCGATTTTATTCTAAAGCATGACGGCAATATTATTACTGCCGATCAATACAGCACTGATCCCGAAGGAGGCCATTTTTTTATCCGGGTCGAATTTGTCCTTGGCCAGGACCAATATAAGAAAAATGATCTGACCTTGGAATTTTCGCCTATAGGCAGCCAGTTCGGGGCCAGCTGGAACTTTTATGATAAATCAGAGACTTTACGCATGGGAATATTCGTATCGGAGCCCGATCATTGTTTGGTGGACCTTTTGTATCTGTGGAGCTCGGGCGAGTTAAACGTTGAAATCCCCTTCGTTTTAAGCAATGTAGAAAAACACCGTAAATTAGCGGCTAGTTACAATGTTCCTTTTCATTACATTTGCGCCGATAAAAATAACCGTAAGGAAGATGAGCTGTTATCATATGCGCTTAATTCGACCGATTTTCTTGTCCTGGCCCGCTATATGCTCGTACTTTCACCGGATTTTTTGCAAAAATACAATAAAGATATTATAAATATTCACCACGGTTTTCTTCCCTTTTTTAAAGGGGCTGACCCTGCCGCTAAAGCGCTTGAAGAAGGGGTTAAGGTGATCGGCTCGACTGCGCACTTTGTTAATAATGAACTTGACGAGGGGCCGATTATAGCCCAAGAGGTCCAGAATGTTTCGCATAAGGACAGCCGGGAGGATCTGGTAAGAAAGGGTAAGAACCTGGAAAAGAAAGCCTTGGCATCGGCAATAGCCAGTTATATTGATTACCGGGTTATAAGATACGAAAATAAAACAATAGTTTTCTAGTTTTTCAGATTCACTATTATAAGGAGGCAGGTATGGCAAAGTTATATATCAAAGGATTTGGTTTTGCTTGCGGGATTGTCGGGGCAGGTCTGGCATTGATTGTAGGTACGCTGAATATAGTTTTTTATTTGCAGAGCGAATTAAACAACAGCTTATCGATGATTTATCTGGGCTATAAGCCTACTTTGTTTAATATTATGCTTAATGCGGGTGTTTGTTTTGTTTTTGCTTTTTGTTTGGGTTCGGCCATAGCCTGGCTTTATAACAGGATCATCGAAGAAAGCCGGCAGGAGATTGATCAAAAAATAAAAGATGCCGCCCGTTCTTTATGGGAAGCCAAAGGAAAGCCGGAAGGCAGTTCTGCGGAGGACTGGAGGGAGGCAGAAAGAAAAGTAAGGGGATTTAATATTGGCTAAAAAAGTCGTTATAGTCGGCGCAGG
>JAQTTI010000003.1:0-3685 GCA_028710845.1 Candidatus Omnitrophota bacterium
TCTTTTTATCGGGTTTTAATATTTTAACTTTATTTTTAGCTGAACCGATCTTAAAGCGGATCTTTTTTCTTTTTTTCATTTTTAACCGGTATATGGCAGACCGGGGTTATCCCGCGCTTTTTATAATAATCCTGATGGTAATCTTCAGCTTTATAAAATTCTCCTGCCGGCACAATCTCGGTAACAATCGGAGCATTAAATTTAGAAGCTGCTTTTTTCTTGGAAACCAGAGCAACTTCTTTCTGTTTTTGGTTGTGGTAGAATATCGCGCTGCGATACTGGTCCCCTACATCAGGGCCCTGCCTGTCGGCCGTAGTCGGATCATGAATATCCCAAAAAATCTCAAGTAATTCCTGATAAGAAATGATTTCTGGGTCAAATTCAAGTTCAACTGCTTCAGCATGGCCGGTTTTACCGGAACAGACATCTTCATAGGCAGGGTTTTTAAAATTACCTCCGGTATAACCGCTGGTTACGCTAACCACTCCTTTTACTTCTAAAAAAGCAGCCTGCACCCCCCAAAAACAACCAGCGGCAAAAGTGGCTCTTTCTAAATTCTTAGATTTTTGGCTTTTGGCAAAAGCTTCCATATTATTTCCGAATAAGATTAAAGCGGTAATTATTAGAAATTTAAGTAATTTATTCAATTATTTATTTTCTTTTTAGAATTCTTTTAGTATGCCGTTTTATTTCAAAAATTTCTATGGCTTCTAAAATAAGTAAAAGCGCCAAGAACAGTATTATCGCGCCGATAAAGCCAATCGCACTAAATTTATACTGGATAATGACTAATAATAAAGCCCAAAGAGTTGCAACCAGCATAAAGAACATCGGGATAACCACGAACCAGATGTGCTTGCCTTTTTTCTTTAGCCAAACAGCAATAACCATAAGCACCAGCCCGGCCAGAAGCTGGTTAGTCGCGCCAAAAATCGGCCAGATACTCTTCCAGGCAGGGATAATATTGCCACTTGCGTCCCTAATATTAATCAGAACAAAAATCGCGGGTAGAATTAATGTTGCCGCGGTTGACAAGTAACGCATGCGCTTACCCTTCATATTAAAGAATTCTTCGAAAATATAACGAGCAAGCCTGGTAGCAGTATCTAATGTAGTCAGAATAAAAGTGGATAAAGCCAGCAATCCAAAAGATGAACCGAATTTTTCAGGGATGCCGAAAACCGACAAAAACTTGGCCATCCCTGCCCCATATATTGCTAAAGGCGCCTGGGTTACTAATGGGTCGGCTCGCCCTATAATCATCACTGCGCATAAAGCAATAACCGCAACCACCCCTTCGATCAGCATGGTTCCGTAGCCGATAGGCAAGGCATCGCTTTCTTTATTTAGCTGTTTAGATGATGTGCCGCTGGCCACAATCGCATGAAAACCGCTTATTGCTCCGCAAGCGACGGTTACAAAAAGAATCGGAAACATCGGCCCCAGGTCTTTAGCATTCCAGCCGATAAAAGCGGGATAGTTAAGCGTAAAACCTCCTAAAAGGATTCCGAATAAACCGCCGATAACCGAACCATAAAGAAGAAAACTGGATAGATAATCCCTGGGCTGCAATAATATCCATACCGGGGTAACTGACGCAACGAAACAATAACCTATTAAAATAACATTCCAGGTCTTGGCTGTATCTCCGAAAATTGACGGAATATTATTAATGGGAATTTTTTGGCCCAACCAGACAAAAAAGAACAATAAAAAAACAAAGATTGGGGTTACCCATTTTAACGGCATTTTTAACCGGTATAAAGAAATCCCGAATCCCACAGCAAGCAGCATAAAAAGCAAAGATGAAGTACCCACCCCTCCATCGAGCTTGAACGTATTGGCGGTAAGATCGGTAAAAACAGTCAAAACATAAACCAGGGAAAGCCAGATAAACGCCAGTATTAAATGATAGGCGCGCTTAGACATATAAGTATTGGCGATTTCGGCAATCGAACGGCCGCGGTTACGGATCGAGATAACCAGGCTGGAAAAATCATGGACACCACCGATAAAAATCGAACCGATCACAACCCATAACCATACAGGAAGCCAGCCAAAAGCAACGCCGGCAATTATCGGCCCTAAAACCGGGCCTGCTCCGGAAATAGATGAGAAATGATGGCCTAATAAAACTGGGGCGGGCGCCGGGACATAATCAATCCCGTCATATAGCTTGTGCGAAGGAGTTTGGTTATTATTATCCAGCTGAAAATGTTTCTTGAGGAAGCCGCCGTACTTTATATAAGCAAGGACAAATAAAAAAACCGCTGTCAAAAAGATCAAGCTAAGCATTCTTTTTGGCTCCTAACGGGGAGTAATCATTCTCGCTTCGTTTAAAATATCATAAAGAAAATCTATCACCGGCACCGTTACTCCCGGGTTTTCCTGGTTTATCTTATCCAGCCCGAAATTTAAAGCAACTAGCGCCCGATTGGTATCTTTTATATTTACTGTAACATTTTTTTGGCGTTCTATTTCTTTTGAACCCTCAAAAATAAACATCAGCTTTTGAAAATCGGTAAGCTGGTTCCAGTTTTTGTTATTGACCCTATACCCATCCCACTTGGACATTTCTTTTGGGAAGAAACAGATTTCCGGCTCATCCGTATAGCTATAATCTTCTGCGCTTACTTTGGCCTTATCCTGATGCCCCGTGGTAGCGCAACCGCAGATTAAAAAAACCAAAGCTAAACCTATTACCGGCAAGGTAATTTTCATTTTTCTCTCCTTTTAGTCGCCTACTTCACCAACCAGGCCTTCATAATATTCACGGTAATTCTCTTTTTTATCGCTTTCACGTAAGGCAATCGCTGTGCGCGGGTGCTCATCAAGAATCCCGGTTATGGCATAGGGAATAAAATAACCCCATTCAATCTTCTTCTGCAAAGGTATAAACTCTTTAGAGATTACATCCAGTATCGGACGGATATCATATTTGGGGTTTTTCAGGAATCCCAGAATCAATTCAGTAGGGCAATTTCCTGCCGCCCGGCCTAACCCATATATTGATGAATCAACGTAATTGGCTTCGTGAATAATCGCCTCGATTGTATTTGCAAAGGCAAGCTGCTGGTTATTGTGGGCATGCATACCTATTTCTTTGGATTTTAAAATATGCTTTGCCTTTTTAATCAAAAATTCGGTGCTTTCCTGATAAAGAGAGCCGAAACTATCCACGATATTGATTATATTGGCTTTTGATTCCTTTTCCAATTGCTGCAAACATTCATTCAACTCATTATCCAGCGCGCGGGATATCGCCATAATATTTACGGCGGTTTCATACCCTTTATCGGCGAACTGGTTTACCAGGTAGATTGCTTTATCCACGTCTTTGACATAAGTTGCTACCCTGACCATATCAACGGGACTATCCTTCTTGGGCACCACATCGTCAACATCTACCCTGTCCACATCTACCATCACGGAAATCTTAGTATGGGACTGGATCCCGTCTATTACTTTGTATATATCTTCATCCTCGCAGAACTTCCATTTACCGTACTCCTTCGGGCTAAAAAGCCGCTTGGAATTTTTATAGCCGATTTCCATATAATCGATCCCGGCCTGGGAGATCGCTTTATAAACCTCGCGCACAAAACGCGGCTCAAAATCATGTTTATTCATTAAGCCGCCGTCGCGGATTGTGCAGTCAAGAACCTTTATTTTTTCCCTGAACATT
>JAQTTI010000003.1:3785-30956 GCA_028710845.1 Candidatus Omnitrophota bacterium
CTATGATTTGTAAGCGCAGAGACAATATTCGAGGTAACCTCTCCGGCAATTTCTATGTGCCTAAACCGGTCCTCTCCACTTAAGTTCAAATTAATAAGGTTAAATTTAAGGATTAATTTAGCTCCTACAGGAAGATCATCTTTGGTAATAATAGCCATGCCCAGATCGCTTAAATTCAACATTAAAACTTCTACATTATCCGGCACCCCCAGGCTGATCCGTAAATCGTAAGGCTCTTCCACGCTATAGGTAAAAGTATAGGCGACATCTATGCGTTCGGATCTTCTTCGGTTCAGGCTATTATTCCACTCACTCATCATTGGCTCCTAAACCGATATTATAACATCTTACCGGCTATAATTCTATTAACTCGTAATCAAGATTTCCCAGCCCAAGGCGATCGGCAAGTTTAAGCTGTTTTAACCCGTCCTGGTCGGGATGGGTTTCTTTGAAAATATCCCTGCCGCAGGCTTTATTAACCAGATCGAAACTGGCTTTGTCAATACTTACCGGATCCATCGAGGCTAGAATTCCGACATCAGGAGCAATCCGGGGATTTTCCATTCCCCAGCAATCGCATTCCTTATTTATTCTCGTCGCAAAATTTATGAAACCTGTTTGGCCTTTTCTGTTTTTTAGCACCGCTAAGCTATATTCAACCATTTTTTCCTGGACCAGGTCTCCGGCGCCAAAATCGATAAACATAGCCATGGTCGGACAAGCTGCCAGGCAGCTGGCGCAGCCGATACATTTCTGGCTGTCGACTATTGATTTTTTGTCCTGAATGCAAATCGCCCCAGCCGGACAGACCTTTAGACATTCACTACATCCGATACAACGCTCCAGGTGGACCACCGGGGCAAGATTACAATGCTGAGCCAGCTTTCCCGCCCGGGTCGCGCAGCCCATCCCGATATTTTTTAATGCGCCGCCAAAACCGGTAAGAATATGGCCTTTAAAATGGCTCACTACCAGAAGGCTTTCGCTATCGATATAAATACGGGCAACTTTAGCGCTTTTTATATGTTTCTGGTTAATTTCAATAGCAACCGCCTCTTCGCTCCTGGTATCATCGGGGATGATAACCTCAGCGCCGGTAGTTTCTTGGCTAAATCCGTGCTCATAAGCCAACTTAAGATGGTCTTGCGAATTTAACCGCCTTCCCCGGTAAAGAGTATTGGCATCAGATAAAAAAGGATAAGCGCCTTTATTCTTGATTGCGTCGCAAATTATTCTCAGATGCTCAGGCCTTACGAAACCGGTATTGCCCTCTTCCCCAAAATGCATTTTAACCGCGCATTTCTGGCTTTTTTCGATAAAATTAAGAATGCCGCTTTTATCAAGCAACAACTTTAAGCGAATATTAATTTCTTTTAAATTATTGGAATCTTTTTGGGAAATAAAATAAACCTTACTTTTCAATCGTTTCTCCCGGTTTAATTTTCTTTAAAAGCCAGGCCATATTTCTACCCAGAACGCTCATTGTATTAATGCCCTCGGCATCATCCGCTACCTCGCCGGCTTGCCGGCCGATACCGATATTCCAATACGATGAGCCTACTATAATCATTTCGCTTATAGTAAAAAAATGGTTAATCGTATCAAAAGCATGAATTGCCCCGCCACGCCTCACTGAAACAACTGCCGCGCCGACTTTACGCATCAGCATATTATTGTTTGCCCGGCTAACCATACCCGCTCGTTCAATCAGGGCTTTGGCACTGGCTGTGCAATCTGCAAAATAGGTGGGAGAACCGATAATTATGCCGTCAGCCTGAAACATCTTTTCTATATAGCCATTTACCGGATCATCAATAGAACACTTAGCATTTTTTCTTTCAAAGCATTTGCCGCAGGAGATGCAACCTTGAATTTTAGTCCCGGCAAGCTGAATAAGTTCAGTCCCAATATTCTCTATCTTTAGTTCTTTAAAAACTTCTTTAATAAGTATCGCCGTGTTTCCATCAAGACGGCTGCTAGTATTAAAAGCGATGACTTTCATATTTAATCTCCCGCTTTGTATAATTGATGGCGCTGCTCTTTGATCTGATCGTTTGCCAGATATTCATCAAAAGTCGTGCTGATCCGGTCGATATAACCTTGGGGGGTAATTTCAATAATCCGGTTGGCTACGGTCTGAACCAGTTCATGGTCATGCGAAGAAAATAAAATCGTTCCTTGGAATTTGGAAAGCCCCCGGTTTAAAGCGGTGATCGATTCCAGGTCAAGATGGTTGGTCGGTTCATCCAGAATAAGGACGTTAGGCTGAGCAACCATCATCCGGCAAAACATACAGCGGGCCTTTTCCCCTCCGGATAAAATATTAACCGGCTTAAGCGCCTCTTCTCCCGAAAAAAGCATCCGCCCTAAAAATGAACGGATGAATTCTTCTTCTGTATTCGGAGAATATTGCCTTAACCAATCGGCTATATTTAATTCTGAACTAAAAAAAGCGGCGTTATCTTTGGGATAGTCCGCCCGGCGGGTTGAAACACCCCACTTAAAAGTTCCGCTATCAGCTTTTAATTTATCCGTAAGGATCTCAAAAAGCACCGACTTGGAAAGGTCATTAGGCCCGACAAAAGCTACTTTGTCGCCCTTGTGAAAGGTAAGGTTTAAACGCTCAAACATTACCTCGCCGTCAACCGACTTGGATAAGTTGCTTATACTTAGAAGGTCATTACCGGCTTCACGTTCCTGTTCAAAATTTATGTAAGGATATTTACGGCTAGAGGGCTCTATATCTTCAATGGTCAGCTTTTCCAATATCTTTTTGCGGCTGGTAGCCTGGCGCGCTTTCGAGGCGTTGTTGGCAAAGCGCATGATAAAATCTTTTAAATCCTTGCGCTTTTCTTCAATCTTTTTATTTGTTTCACTGCGCTGGCGCGCCGCCAGCTGGCTGGCTTCCGACCAAAATGTATAATTACCGGCGTAAAGACGGATCTTGGCGAAATCAATATCGGCTATATGAGTGCAAACTTTGTCTAAAAAATGCCGGTCGTGGGAAACTACAATAGCGATATTTTCAAAATCACAAAGGAATTCTTCCAGCCACATACTTGATTCAACATCCAAATGGTTAGTCGGTTCATCAAGAAGTAAAATATCGGGGTTTCCAAATAAGGCCTGGGCCAATAACACGCGGAATTTCTGCCCCGCTTCCAGTTGAGACATCTGCAAAGTATGAAAAGACTCTTCTATGCCAAGGTCGCTTAATAATTTCGCTGCGCTGGATTCAGCGTTCCAGCCGTCAAGCTCACTGAATTCTTCTTCCAGTCTTGATGCATGCATACCGTCTTCATCGCTAAAAGGGGTTTTGGCGTAGATAGCTTCTTTTTCCGTAATAATTTGATACAGACGTTTGTGCCCCATAATTACAGTCGCCAGGACCTGATATTGGTCAAAAGCAAACTGGTCCTGCTTTAAAACCGAAATACGTTTTCCGGGGGATACCGTCACCTCGCCGGTTGTAGGCTCAATTTCACCGGAGAGAATTTTTAAAAAAGTGGACTTTCCGCTTCCGTTGGCGCCGATCAAACCATAGCAATTCCCGGGGGAGAAAACAAGATTTACTCCCGAAAAAAGTTTGCGCTGGCCGAATTGTAAAGAAAGGTTATTTAAAGTAATCATGATCTGCTTTGAACTTTTTCAATGGGAGGATTATTTAAAAACGATATATTCCCTTCCAATAATCAGTGTACTCTTGTTCATTTACCCTGTTATCGTTATCTTTATCCATTTGTTTAAAATATTCGCTGAACCGTGATGCTGATTCCGTCTTGCTGATTTTAGCGTCTTTATCAGTATCTTCGGCTGACCCAAACACATATGTTTTATCGCCTAATAATTCTTCTGGAGTAATATAGCCGTTCTTATCTTTATCTATTTCATTGAAGCTTTGTTCTTCATATTTATCCATTTCGCCTTTTTCGATATAACCGTTCTTGTCGGTGTCTATTTTCTGAAACTCGAGCTTTTTTAAGTCAACCACAGGCTCTTCAGCAAAAAGATTAATACTGTAAAATGATATTACCAGAACAAAAGAAAACATAGCTTTTACCAAATTTGACATATTACTCTCCTTTATTTCTTTTTAAATAAGCCTATTAATTCGGCTTTATCCAGAATATGGCCCTGCATTGCCTTTTCCAGTTCCTGCTTGTTTAATCCGTCGCCTAAATTAAGCATCGAATCTAAAGCGTAAATCTTAAAAAAATAACGGTGCGTTCCGGTCGGCGGGCACGGGCTCACATATTCAATATCCCCGGAGGTGTTTACTCCCAGGGTCCCGGGCGCGCTGTTTTCTTCTAGGCGAGAGACAACCGGAATATCATAAACAACCCAATGAATATAAGGTTTAAGCGGAGCGTCAGGATCGTCGACTATCAAGGCTAGGCTTTCGGCAGCTTTGGGAATATTTTTGATAATTAAAGCCGGATTAACCCCCTCTCCTTGACAAGAAAATTTAACAGGCATCAATCCGTTATGCTCAAAATCAGGACTAGATATTTCCATCGCTAATCCTCCTTTTTCTGCGCCCATCAAAAAGAAAAGAATAAAAATAAAAGATATTTTTTTAAACATAGCGAAATATGGCCCTGCTTTGCATCGCAGGGCCATATTGCATACCTACAACCTGTTATTTTCTCTTACCTCCACCGCCAACCACTCTTGCCGGCTTTCGATTAGGACTTGCGCCTGGGCCGCCTCTTGGCCCGGGTTTGTTCTCCCAGTTAGTACCTGCTCCACCCTTTGGCCCCGGAGGATTATTATCTTTGTCTAACTTTACCTTTCTATCCGGACTTGCGCCTGGGCCGCCTCTTGGCCCGGGTTTGTTCTCCCAATTAGTGCCTGCTCCACCCTTTGGCCCCGGAGGATTATTATCTTTATCTATCCATGGTTTTCTATCGGGGCTTGCGCCTGGGCCGCCTTTTGGCCCGGGTTTGTTCTCCCAATTAGTACCTGGACCACCTACCGGCCCTGGAGGATTATTATCTTTGTCTATCCATGGTTTTCTATCCGGGCTAACACCTGGACCACCTTTTGGCCCGGGTTTGTTTTCCCAGTTAGTACCTGGACCACCTACCGGCCCTGGAGGATTATTATCTCTGTCTCTTCTTGGAGGTAAAACCCCATCTTTACGGGCATCATTTAAATCCTGCCTGAAATCTTTCTGGTCGATTTTTATATCTTTCTTATCTTGAATCATTTGTTGGACATTTTCCTGGTGAGTAGCTCTTAATTGTTCCCTAAGCTGGTTAGCTGTTTCTTTATCGCCGGCATCCATTGCTGCTTTAATTTGGTCCCTTAACTGTTTCTCTTCGCTCCTTGCCTGTTCGGCATTTTCTTTAATTTGCTGACGCTCTTCCTTAATCGCCTGCCTATCCCCCATTAACTCCTGCTTCCAATCCGTTTTTCCGGCTCCTTCCTGATTCGCAGTATCACCATCTTCTGCGTTTACGGTGCATACACCGATTAGAAGAAAAATAAAACAAAAAAATAATGAAGACTTCTTCATCCCTTCCTCCTTTTTTATTTTGCTTTTCCTTGATTAGCAACCGACTCCATAGCTTTCTTTACTGCTTCCTGATCTCCCAAATAATAACTTTTAATCGGCTTCAAATTATCCTCTAATTCATAAACCAGAGGAATGCCTGTGGGAATATTCAGGCTTACGATTTTTTCTTCCGATATATTATCCAGGTATTTAACCAGCGCGCGCAGAGAATTTCCGTGGGCGGCTATAATTACCTTTTTGCCGCTTTCTACAACCGGAGCGATTGTTTCCAGCCAGTAAGGAACAAACCTGGCAACAGTATCTTTTAAACATTCGGTAAGCGGTAATTCTTGAGCCTTAAGACCCTTATACCTGGGGTCATTGCCCGGATACCTGGGGTCTTTTTTTTCTAAAGCCATCGGAGGGACATCGTAACTCCTTCTCCAAATCAAAACCTGCTCTTCGCCGTATTTCGCGGCGGTTTCTGCTTTATTTAAACCCTGCAAGGCGCCATAGTGCCTTTCATTTAAACGCCAGGAATTATATACGGGTATCCACATCAGGTCCATTTCATCTAAGACTATCCACAATGTACGGATCGCCCTTTTTAATACCGAGGTATAAGCCAAATCGAATACAAAACCTTCTTTTTTAAGCAGTTCTCCTGCCTTTTTTGCTTCTTGTATGCCTTTTTCAGATAAATCAACGTCAGTCCAACCGGTAAAACGATTCTCTTTGTTCCAACTGCTTTCGCCGTGCCTTAATAAAACTATTTTTTTCATTAAAACCCCCTTAGGATGGAATATTGTCCATTATTTTAACTCCGAAAATTAATTTTAGCAAGCCAAATAAATCTTGTTTTCTCCGGATATTTTGCTAGAATACACACTGAAAGGAGGTTAGAAATGAGAAAGATAAGTTTTGTTGTTTTAGTCCTATTTGTTGCGGTAATGCTTAACGGATGCGCCACCCCATATCCGATGGGAATGATTTATACCGAAATTAAAGCTCCTGTTAGCGCGGCAGACGGCGGTGTAACCTATAGCAAAATCGGAACATCGAGAGCTACCTCGATCCTGGGTTTAGTAGCAACCGGCGATTGCAGTATCAAAGCCGCTGCTTCGGAAGGCGGAATAAAAACAATCAAATATGTAGATTATGATGCCAAGAATATTTTAGGTATCTATGGTGAGTATATCACCACTGTCTACGGAGATTAATATTATTTAATAAAAATAAGGCCGATATCATTAAGATTTCGGCCTTATTTTTTTAGCTATTAGATATTATAAAACTTGGAGTGGTTTTCTAAGAACCACGAACTAAGGACTAAATTGACTTACTCAAATCAATCATCTGCGTATCGCCATGAATTTTAACTAATTCCGCTTTAGTCAGCCTCGACATTTTATCGGTAACCTCGCGTATTTTTAAAAAACTGTTGCGCATAGTCTGCACCCTATTCTGGATCTTTTCGCTGGCCCCTGAGCCTTTAATCTCTGAATCCAAAAGTTCCAGGTTGCCTCCGATAACCAGAAGAGGGTTGTTTACCTGGTCGCCCAGAGTAAGCACGGTTTCGGTTATTGCCGCCAAACGATTCTTACCGATTAATTCCTGCTGCATAGCCAGGATCTTTTGATTGTCGTCAATCAATTTAAGGGTAACTGTCATCAGCATCTTTCTGCCCACAATGATCCCCGTTACAAAAACGCCGATTGTAGCTATAATTATATAGCCTATCTCTCCGGCCAACTTGTTAAAATTAGAAAGCTTACCTACAATCAAATATACAAAAACAAGTAAAGGAATAACCCCGATAAGGCTGATTACGCGGTTAAAATCATCCCTGATACTATGAGTGAATTGTTTTACTTCCATTGGGCTTCCTCCTAATTATCAACAGGGTTATCAGGTAGCTGGCTAAACCTAAAACTAATCCTATAAATATATAACCGGCTAAGACCGGTAAAACTACGTCAAAAAATGAAAGCTTAAAAAGTTTTACCAGGTTAAATTCCCTGGTTATCGATTGGGCTTTCTCATTTACTTCAAACCAATTTAAATTAAGTATAGCAGAACCGACTTTTATTGCCAATACAAAAGTTACAATGCTGATCCAGGTATTGGTAAGCATACTTCCCAAAAGCGCCGCAGCCCGGTTGGCTTTAAAAATAAAAGCCAGGAATAAAGCGGCAATCGGCCCTGCTCCCGGCAATAAACCGGAAAAAACCCCTAATCCCACTCCCAAGGCTATTTTCCGGCGAGAATCGTTAATTTTAAAAAGTTTAGCGGTTATAAACCCGGTGATTTTTTCTAACATTATTTAACAGGTTTTATGTTTACCCCGGCGAACCTCTCCTGGCCGTATGACTCCTGGATCCATCCGTTAAATAGTTCATTCTGTTCCAGAATTTTTTTGGCTTCTTCATATTCCTCAGGCGAAATCCTACGGTTAATTTTATCATTAAGCGAAGCTTTATGGTAAGGCAGATACTGGCTCATTAAGCTTACATAGGTTTGATCGGTCAATTTTTGGGCAATAAATTTCATTATTTTCTCGGTTGCCGACAGCTTATTAGGCAATACAAGGTGCCTGACGATCAAACCTTTTTTTATCAGGCCTTCATTCGTAAATTCGGCTATTCCCACCTGCCGGTGCATCTCCAAAAGAGCGTCCTGATTAAACTTGACATATCCGGGGGCAAGCGAAAATTGCACTGCAGATTGGTCGCTGCCATAACGGCTGTCGCTTAAATAAATATCAACGATTCCGTCTAGCAACTTAATGATTTCGGCCAGCTCATAACCGCTGGTATTATAAACTAAAGGTATTTTTAAACCCTTCCCAACAGCTATCTCCAAACTTTTAAGTATTTGCGGCAGGACATGGGTCGGAGTAACCAGGTTAATATTATGACAGCCTTCTTCTTGTAATTTTAACATTATCCCCGCCAAATCCTCAAATGCATATTTCTTTCCTTTGCCTAATTGGCTGAATTCGTAATTCTGGCAATATACACAGCCCATATTACAGCGGCTAAAAAAAATGGTCCCGCTTCCGTTTTTCCCTGAAACCGGAGGTTCCTCACCATGATGGCACATATAGCTATAGACCTCCGGAAGGCTTGCAGTTTTACAAAAACCTAATTTTCCTTCCAGACGGTTAACTTTACAACGCCGGGGGCAAATCTGGCATGAATCAAGCGATAAAAATAACTCTTCGGCTATTTTTTTTAGTTTTCCGCTTTTATAGGTTTTTAAATATGCTGGATAAGTAGGCATTTTATTTATTTAAAGAGGCGATTTCTTGCTCTACCAGTTTGATTCTCTCTTCAACCGGCGGGTGCGAATTTAAAAAAACTAAATTTAGACCTGTTTCCTTGGATTCTTTTTTTAGTTTTTGCAATAAAGTAATCATTCCGGACGGATTAAAACCCGCGGCATTTGCATATTTGACTCCCAATTTATCCGCCAGTAATTCATCTTTTCGGCCGTAGCCTAAAGTCACAACATTAAAAACTACATCAACAGCTTGTAATACCTGGCGCTTTTCTTCGCCTCCTAAGGCGATCGAAGTAATTAACTGGTATCCTAGAACAGCCTGGAGCCGCTTAACACTGTGACGGGCGGCAATATGGCCTACTTCATGGCCGAGTACTGCCGCCAGCTCATCGTCATCGGCTGCCTGCATTAAGCCGCTGTTTATATAAACTATCCCTCCCGGTATGGCAAAGGCATTGAATACTTTATCGTCAACGATATTGAATTTATAGGTAACATCCTGCCGGTCGCTTACGGCGGCAACCCTATGGGCCAGCCTTTGAAGCCGTTGGTCCATTATGGGGTCAGTAACCAGTTTCATTTCCGAATTTATTTGCTTGGCCATATCCTGGCCCAGGCTAACCTCAGTTCTAGAATCTATGAAAAAAGTCTCTTTACGGCCAGTTGCCGGGTTATAGATAGTCGTGCAACCGCCTATCAAAAAGGCTAAAATGAAAAATATGACTTTACGGCGCATAAAGTTTTCTTATCTGGTTAAAAATTTCGATATACTCTTTGCTGCAGTAATCCGGATAGGTCCAGTCGTTGCGGGAAAAACTATCCTGCCGGTAAGTTAGGGCTATTTCGGCGAATATTCCTTTGCGCAGGAAGATCCTGTGGGCATAATCTTTAGTGGAAGCCAAAACAAGTTTTGCCAGGTCAAGGTATCCCGGGTCAATATTAATCTGCCGGTGTTTGGCTGCGGAAAACCTTTCTTCAAGCCTGTTGGTATATAGCTTGATGCGGTAAAGGTCCTGGATCGGTATGAGCTTCGAAAAACTGATAAACCTTCTTTTTAAACCCTTGCCCATCTCCGGTTCATAGTAATTTGTATAATTAAAATCTAACGCCGCCGATTCAAAATCCTGCCTGCCGAACTTGTTTTTTAATTTATTTCTGGCCTTAATAAAAACAACCTCATCTTTATAGATGAGGCCGATGATAAGCTTAGCGCTGGGGTTATGTTTTGCGATCTTTCCCAATTTAAGGTCTGAATTTTTAAGGTAAGAACTGGCTTACATATTGGGCTATCTTTTTCTTTTGTTCTTCGCGGATATCATTGAAAAAAATTGCCAGGTTGAAGCCGCCGCGGGCCTCATCTTCGCTTCTTACTACTACTCCTTTACACTCAACTATGGTATTTTTGCCCGCCTTATCCCTAGTGGGAAGGCTTAATTTAACCGAAATCTTAGTGAAAGGCGGCATATATTTATCCAAGTGGCAGTAAGCACCGACGCTGCTTATATTATGCGTTGAGGTCGAGAAATCATAGCCGTTGACCGCCAGATTAAGCGGCAGTTTATGTTCTAGGCGTGGATGGAGCCTGCGTTCTTTTGCGGTTTTCATATTATTTGGCAGCAGCTGCGGCGGCTGCTTCTTCTTTTGACTTAGTCACAAATGAGCGCCAGCATTTCTTGCTGCAATACAGCTTACCGTTACGATAATATCGTTTTATCTTCTTGATCAGCTTATTACAAGCTGGACAGTTAGTTTGTTTTTCGGCTTTTGGTTTTGATTCTGTCGGATTTTCTTTTACTGCATCAGCAGACATGAATTGTTCCTTTCATTAATTGCAGGTTCTAAAGCTGCATGTTTATAAATTCTTTAAGGTAATTTCTTTCAAGCGTATCGAATTCTATGAATTCAACGCCCATATGGTTGCGATTGGAATGAGAAACTGGCTGCGACCAGGCAATTCTGCCGATCGGCCTTAAAACCCGGTTTAAAACATTTATCTCAAGCATTATCGCAGTCGAAGTGGGAATGAATTTGTCGTTTGAAAAGCGCATACCACCGCAACTGATGTTGCTAGTAACCGCGCTGTCAAATTCCGGTTTACCCCTTAACTGATAATGGACCTTGGAATGAAAGCTTATCCGAGGGAAACACCTGTTTTCTTTACTGCCAATCCTATCCATCAATTTGAAAATATAGCACATATTGGCATACCTGTCAATAGCTTACAAGCGTTAAAAAATGGTCGATGAATTCCCATTGGATAAAGCGGGTCCTGGCTTGCCTTGGTTCTCGTGAGGGACGCTGGTTTGCCCCTGCGAGGCAAACTGCGCTCGGGTTTCGGCCTCGCTCTGCCAGACTTCGCTGATAGCTGGGCAACCATGCCCGCTCGGCCTGCAAACGCCCTCCCGAGAATCCAAGTCAAACCTCCCGCTTTATCCAGTTAAAAAATTAATAAGATTTACAAATTTGGCAATTTTGTTATAATGACGCCTAAGGAGATTGAATGTACTGCAAATACTACGGATTAAAAGAGCGCCCTTTTAACGTTACCAGCGACCCTGCCTTCTTCTTTTCAAGCAAGCACCATAAAGAAGCCATCTCTCACCTGCTCTACGGCGTCTCGCAAAGAAAAGGGATCATTGTTTTAACTGGCGAGGTCGGCACGGGTAAAACAACTATCTGCCGTTTTTTTCTTAATCAACTCGGGCAAAACGTAAAGACCGCTTTTATTTTAAACCCTACCTTCTCGGAAACCCAGCTTTTAGAATCCATTGTTAAAGACTTCGGGATCGATTCTAAAAGTAAAGATAAACTGGGGATGGTTTTTGAGCTGAATAATTTTTTATTAAAAGAGTCGGAAGCCGGAAATAACCTGGTTTTAATAATCGACGAGGCTCAGAACCTGGAACCTAGCCTGCTGGAACAGGTACGCCTCCTTTCCAATCTTGAGACAGAAAAAGATAAATTACTCCAGGTAATTCTGGTAGGCCAACCGGAACTTAACCAACGGATCAACTTATACGATCTAAGGCAGCTTCGCCAGAGAATCATGGTCAGGTATCATATCGGTCCGCTTGAAGAAGAAGAAATAAAAAACTATATTAACCACCGCTTAAATGTTGCCGGCGCCGAAAAAAGAATCGAATTCAGCGACGAGGCTATTGAAATAATCAGCCGCTTCTCCCAAGGCACGCCCAGGCTTATTAACATGATCTGCGACAGGGCCATTCTGGCTGGGTTCGTTGCAGAAACAAACCAGATTGATTCTAATATTTTAAAAAGATGCGTCGAGGAACTTGACAGCTATTCTGTGGGGCAAACCGCATGAGCATTATTAATGAGGCGTTAAAAAAAACAGAACTATCTATTCAGAAAAATGAAGCGGTTAAGGATACTGCCTCAAACGGAAAAACCGGAAAAAGGCCTATATTATTATATATTTTTATCCTTATTGCCGGCCTTTTCCTCGGTAATCTGATTTTCAGTTTATTGGCCCATAAGGCGCATCCGGCCAATATTATTAAAGCTGCCCCTTCTGTCCAACCAACCCCTAGTATCCAGCAGCAAATTCCGAATACTCAAACCCCAACCTCCACCGCCAGCCTTCCCAAACAAGATATCAATGTTGCTGAACCAAGCATTCGCCAAAAACCTGATTTTGTTCTAAATGGTATTTTTGTTTCGGATAATGACGGTTATGCGCTGGTCAATAATCAGATCGTCAGGGAAAATGAAACTGTCGATGGCGCTAAGGTTAAGAAGATTACTGCCACTAGCGTAGAACTTGATTTGGAAGGCGTAATTACAACTCTTTCAACCCGCAGGTAATTAATATAGACTCCCTACCGCTGCTTTTATTAATTTCAAATCTATATTACGGGCTATTCTGGTCTTGCCTATAGCGCTGACAAGCACGAGTTTATTTACCTTTCCGGAAAATTTCTTATCGTGGAAGTGGGCCTTAATGATCCTTTCGGCTGATACACCTTTTAATTTCAAAGGCAGGCCGTAAAGTTTTATTAGATTTTTTATTCTTAAGGAAGTTTTTTCATCCAAAATACCAAACCTTACGCTTAAATCAGCAGCTGCCGCCATACCTAAAGCCACAGCCTGGCCATGATTATACTTTTTGTAGCCTGCAGCGGTCTCAATTGCATGGCCGATAGTATGCCCGAAATTAAGAATAGTTCTTAACCCAAGTTTTTCTTTTTCATCAGCTTCGGCTATCCTGGCTTTTATTACGCTGCAGGAACCGATTATTTTCTCCAAGGCTGTGGGAGAGGCCGATAATATTTGATCACGATTATTTTCAAGGTAAACAAAAAGCTTTTGGTCTTTGATCACCGCGTATTTTATTACTTCAGCCATGCCGGAAGACAACTGCAATTTATCCAAAGATTTCAGAAAATCCACATCGCTAAATACGAGCTTTGGCTGATAAAATGCCCCGATCAGATTCTTCCCGGTTTCAAGGTCAAGGGCGGTTTTCCCGCCGATAGCCGAATCAACCTGGGCCAGCAGTGTAGTAGGTACCTGTATGTAACTTATACCTCGCCTATAAATCGAGGCCAGAAAACCGGAAAGATCCCCGACTACCCCTCCGCCGAAGGCCAGAATAAAAACCTTCTTATTCTTATCGAATTCGGCTAAATCTTTAATTACCTGGCTTGCGGTTTTAATCGATTTGCTTTTTTCGCTGTCAGGAACAACTTTAAAATATTGGTTAATCCCGGCTTTTGATAAAGAGCGGGTTAATTTTAAACCATATTTATTTTTTAGGAAATTATTGGTAATGATAAAGGCATCCGAACCTAACCTTAAACTATTCAAGAAGGCGCCCAGGCTGTCCAGAATATTCTGGCCGATAATTATCTGATAACTTCTCTGCCCGAAATTAACTTTTATTTTTTTCATAAACAAAAAACGCTTAATTTAATAATTCGATGATATCCACTTCAATAATGGGGTGGTTGCTTTCTTGGGGCGTGATTAATTTACCGGTGACCTTTACCCTATGGTAGTTAAGGCTGTTTAAGCTTTTCCGGTTACCCTTTAAAAAATAAAGCTTATTATCGGAAGTAATTAATTTATGGGTGGCCTTCCTCCATAAAACCACTCCGTATGGGCTAATCACTCCTTCTAGAATTAATTGCTTTCCGGCCTTAACTTCCTGTTTTATCTCCTTTTCCCCGGCCAAAGGCTCTGCCTTTTTTACTAAATGGGTCAGGTTTTTATTGATAAATTTTTTATTCACCCAACCGAAGCTTTGATGCACCGGCTGGATCTTATACCAATCCTTGGTTTCGGAAACAATATTTAGGACCGTAAGATTATTGATCTTGCCGACAATCCAGCCTGATTCATTCGGAGACAAACGGACATTAATCCTGTCTTTGATTACCTTAGCGCTGACGCATTTTCCGGTGATCTGGTCGGTATTGATGCATTCGACCAGATCTTTTCTTACGTAGGAAGGAGCTCTTTTGGGCAAGCGTATTTTATACCAATCATAAGCTTCGGAAACAACTTCCACAAGACTTGCCTTTGGCAGACTGCAGACTATTGCAGATGTGACCGTCGAGTCGACCCTGACGTTAATATCATCCACGCTCACCTGGCCTATAAAAGAAGCCGTTTCGCACCAGGCCAAAGAAGCTAGGCATAAAAAAGCCAGGGAAATAAAGACCGATTTAAATTTTAATTTTAGAGGCATTTTATAGGTCCTTACTTCTTGGCTTCGCCTTTTGCGGCAGGCTTAGCAGCCGGGGCAGCTTTGGCGCCAGCGGCTGGAGCAGCTGCTGCTCCCTCAGCGGTAGTCTCAGCTTTTTCGACCTTTTCCTTCTTGATCTTGATCCTTAAAGTTTTTAGTTTGGGCAGGCCATAAACCGCGCTTCCTTCCTTCCAATTACCCTTTTCCTGCATCTGCCTGATACGCTCCGTTCGTTTTAAGACTGAACGGGCTTTTTTATCTTTCTCCGAAATTGTTAGTGACGGGTGTACTGACATTTTTATAACCTCCTTATGCGGCATTTAGCATAGGTCCTCTGCAACTCATTTAGCAAAGGCTGCGCGCTCTCTTGATTAGAAAATTTGCCTACGCACAAAATAATATAGCTTCCTTTTGCAAAACCCAGCGGGGTGTAACCGCTCTTCTGTAAAATCTGCGCCTGACGCAAAGCCAGCTTGCGATTTTTAAAAGCAGCTACTTGAATAGTATAAAAATCCTGGCTGGAACTGTTAATCTCGGCCAAAGCGCTGCGTTTCCCTTTTTCTACGCCTAGTGAAAAAGTTATAATGCTTAATATGACTATACCCATAACCAGGAGCATGGCTTTTTCATAATTCCTTATCCGCAAAAAGAACGGGTTCCTGGAGGATTGAGGCTTGTATAAACCACTGTCCTCGGACTGAGCAAAAAGTTCTCCCTGGGTATAATCTTTTTGGGCCATCTATACTATATTCTTGGATTCCCAATCCTGGTTTAAATAAACCCTTTTATTGAATTTTTTGATTACTCTTAAAAAAGCATCGACCACTTTAGGGTCAAACTGCGTACCTATCTGCCTTTTTATTTCCTTAATTGCCGAAGGAATATCCATCCTTTGACGGTAAGGCCTGCCGTAAACCATGGCCTCAAAAGCATCGGCCACCGACATAATCCTTGCGCCGAGAGGAATCTGATTGCCTTTTAGGCGTGAAGGATAACCGGTCCCGTCATATTTTTCATGATGATACATGATAATCGGTATAGCCGGACGCAATACCTGAAGCGGCCTTAAAATCTGGGCCCCTTTCTCCGGGTGTTTTTTAATGACATCGAATTCTGCGGCTGTAAGCTTGGTAGTCTTGGTCAATATTTCAGCCGGTATATCTATCTTTCCGGCGTCATGCAAAAGACTGGCGTATTTTAAACTTTGGAGCTGTTTTTCATCCAGATGTATCTCGCAGCCTAAAGCATAGACTAATTTGCTAAAATGCGGAGAATGGGTATATTCGCTAGAAACCCTGGTATTAAGAAAAGTTACCAAAGACTTGATACTACCCAATACAATTCTTTCCTGCTCTTCATAAAGCTGTAAGTTTTTAATGCCTACCACTGCCTGCTCGGCCATAGTCATCAGCATTTCCTGATCAAAGATATCAAAAGGCTTCTTTGATTTCTGGCGCTTGATGATTATAAGCCCCAACAGATCTTCCGATATAAGCGGGATACCTAAAAGATTTCCTTTTCTGACGGATGCCGACTTTTTAATGATTTTTTCTTCAACCTTGTCGCTAATCTTATGCTTTTTAAAAATTACTGTTTTCTTGTTGTCTTTTATCGTGCACCTGATCGAAGAGAATTTTTTATTTATATCCAATAAAATTATAGTACAGTAATAGGCATGGAAAAATTGGCAAAACAGGCGCGACATCCTGCCGATCAACTCGTTGACTTCATAGGTAGAGTTAAGCAAGCGGTAGATACTATGTACCGCGGAAATCAAAAACCTATACTTTTTCGTAGGGGTCGAATAGCTTTTTATACTCATCTAATGCGTACCGGTCAGTCATACCGGCTATGTAATCACAAACTACCCGCTTTACGCCCTCTTTGGGAATATTTTGCTGAATCTCCGAAGGCAATTGTTGCGGATGAATAATATATTCGCAAAACAACTCTTTAATAAAACGCTTGGCCTTGGTACTCATGCGCATTACCCTGTAGTGATGGTAAAGTTTCTGCATGAGAAGATCCCTTAACGGCTTTCTTAATTCTTTTACTTCTTTACTGAAATCTACTATTTTTTTCCCGATTTTATGGGGATCGGTATATTTTTTGATTTTAAGCCTGGTAATTTCGGCCTGGGTCGCCTGGATCAAGTCGGTTACCTGCAGGTTGATTAAACCGCGGATAATCAGGTATTTCCGGTAATTAAACTCAATTTTATCATATTTCTGGCTTATCTTGTGATTTATTTTTTTCCAAATCTCGAGGCCTTCCAGATCACTTTCTTTGATTAACCCCGAGGTCAGCCCGTCATCCAAATCGTGGTTATCATAGGCTATTTCGTCAGCAACGTCAACCAGCTGAGTTTCCAGAGTCGGCGATTTTTCAGGAAGGAACTCTTTGATTCTAACCGCAATGTCAAAAACTGAAGAATGTTTGACTATTCCCTCTCTTACCTCCCAGCTTAAGTTTAACCCGGGAAAATCAGGGTAACGTTGCTCAAGGCAATCAACTACTCTTAATCCCTGGAGATTATGGTTAAAACCTCCTGATTTTTTCATCAGTTCATTTAATATCTCTTCTCCCGAATGCCCAAAAGGAGTATGCCCCAAGTCATGGGCCAAGGCAATCGCCTCGGTTAAATCAGTGTTCAGGCGTAAGGCGTTGGCAATAGTCCGGGCGATTTGGGAAACCTCAATACTATGGGTCAGGCGGGTACGGTAATAATCTCCTTCGTGGTTGACAAAAACCTGGGTTTTATATTCAAGCCTCCTAAAGGCCGCAGAATGGATAATCCGGTCGCGGTCGCGTTGATAACAAAGCCGGTAAGGATGTTCGGCCTCTTTATAGACCCTGCCGCGGGAATCGCAACTTTTCATCGCGTAGGGAGCCAGAAATTTTTCCTCAAATTCTTTATTCATGGTCGGCTTTCTTTAAGATTTTTGCCAGTTCCTTAAGAGATTGCGAAATAACTTTGCTGTTTCCTGATACAGGCATGAAATTAACATCCCCTGTCCAGCGGGGGACTAGATGTAAATGCAGGTGGCCGATAACGCCGGCGCCGGCCGCCCGGCCGAGGTTAAAACCTATATTAAAACCATGCGGTTTTAGGGTTTTCTCAAGAAGCCTTTTGGCCCGTTTAAGACTGCGGAAAATATCCAAAAGCTCTTCTTCGCTTGCCGCAGAAATATCCCCAAAATGCCTTAAAGGGGAAATTAAAATGTGCCCGTTATTATACGGGTATATATTAAGCAGGCAGATAGATTTCTTGGATTTAAAAATTACCTGCTCAGAAGATGGATATTTTTTAGCTTTACAAAAAATACACCCTTTATTTCTCTTATTGTTTCTTATGTAACCGTCCCTCCAGGGGGCCCAGAGCCTATCCATGTTTTAGATTTTTATTATATTAGCGGTTATTTTTCCGTCTATTTCAATCAATCCAAAAGAAGCTTCCCTATCCAGGCAATCAGTCGCGCTGCCGGGGTTAAAAAACAGGGTTTTTCCTATTTTTTCATTCATAGCTTTATGCGAATGTCCGAAAACTATGATATCGCAGTTATCATTCTTGAAAGTATCTTTGAGCAAACCTACCAGGAATTGGGGAGCACCTAAACCATGGGTAATCCCTATTTTAAGCCCGGAAACATTCAAAATCTGTTTTGCAGGAAACTTATTTACAATTTCAGCCTCATCCATATTTCCGGATACGACGATGATCTTCGGACAAACCGATTTCAACTCTTCTATGACCCTTAAATTTACCAAATCCCCGGCATGAATGACCATGTCCACGCTTCTAAACGCATCAAGAGCCTTAAGAGGAAGATGCTCGCATCTATCTGGAATATGGGTATCGGAAATCACGCCAATTTTCATAATTAAATTACACAATAACCCGGGGCCGGGAGAATAAATCGAGGATCTGGTTTAAGCTGTTCAAATCCCAGGTCCAGATTTTTTCCTCCAGGGCTTTTAACCTAGCATTCGGTTCTACTTCTTTTAAAGTAACAATGATCTTGCGCTGTGATTTATGGTGATATCTTTTGCATTCTTTGGCAAACTCGGCAACATCCTGCTCAGTAAGAGCTTCGGGTTTGATTGCCATAATCCATAACGCATCACTCGAACGGCCAAGCAGGCCCTCCTTCATGTGGCTATTAAAGACCAAAGGCTTTATTTCGCGAAAATGGTTTAGCCGTATTTTTTTCCGTTCAAATTGCATAAGGTCATCTTCGAACAAAGACAATAGCTCGCTTACCCTGTTGGCCAAAGGCAGGCTTGATTGTTTCGAAAACTCCCCGATCAGCGCAAGGATATTATCCCTGAATTTTTCTTTTTGATTATTGGCATCGAAGGTAACACTATGTAATTTTTGTTTATAAACGAAACGCATCCAATAGCTAAATAAACGGTCGGTGCACTTAAGAAAATCTCCGCTGCGAGTTATTGCATCGGCCTCAAGAAGATAGTTCACCCTTACGGTCAATTCTTTCTTTTGTTTGTGCAAAATATGGACAATATCTTTGATCCTGGTTTCTCCGCAAGCAATTAAATAAAGTATGGAGATATAATCATTATTCGCCGGTTCATCAAGGAAGCGTTTTATGTAATTTGAAAACCGCTGGTTAAGTATCCCGGATGTATTAAACAATAAGTTTTCCAAAATATCCGGCAGGTCAGCTGGAATATCGGCCTGCGATAATGCATCGGCAATTAATTCAAGATACAAGGGATAGCCGCCGGTAAAATTAATTATAAAACTTTTAAGCCCCGGGCTTAACTTTAAAGAAAGCAACCGCTGATCGAGATAGCTTGAACTGGTATGGATATCAAAAGGCTCAACCGTAATAACTTCGAAATTTCCGAATAACAAAGAAAGCTGCTTGGAAAGTATCGCCTTGGCCTTAAAAATCCTTGAGCTTATTATTGCATAAAGGGTATTTTTCTGCAGGATAAGTAATTTACCCCATTCTTTATATAAATTATTTACGCCGATATTTTCAAGGTTATGAAATTCGTCCAGAAAAACAACTGAAAATTTACCGGTTTCCTGGTTAATAATTTCAGTTAGGCTGAAAAGCTCGGTTACAATATTGACTTTTTTTCTTTTAGAGAGCTCACTAAGTATAAAATTAATTTTTTCGCAGGTTTTTGGTATATAACGGCAGGATTTATCGATCAGGTATTGAATATCTTCTCTTAAAGGCAAACCGCTGTTGGCCAGGAAATTATAAAGCAAGGCGCAGATAAACCGGTTAGAAAAACTGCTTAAAGATTCCGGCCTGACTTCTATAAATACCGTGATTATCCTTGGATCGTAAAAATTGGCCAGAAATTTTGAAACAATGCTTGTTTTGCCGACATCTTCCTGGCCGATAATGGCGATATTCTGGCGGTAGCCTTCTTTTAGGCTTGATACCCTCTTTTCCAATATATGGATATAGTTTTTCCGGTCAAAGAATTTTTCTTTCATGGCAGATAAAACAAAGGGTTCTGAGGCAATGCCCCTTTCCTGATTTCGAAATGCAAATAAATATTCTTATCCCTTTGCGATGAACCGGCGCGGCCCAGCATGGAGCCTCTTTGCACGTAATCTCCGGGTTTTACAAAAACCTGTTCCATCCTTGAATATACGGTCCTTAACCCGTCTCCGTGGTCTATAATTATAGTTTTACCGAAGTTGCCGAAATTAGAAGCGTAAAAAACTACTTTTCCTTTCCGGCTGGCTAAAACATCAGCTTGGCCTGTTGCCAGTATATTAATTCCTTTATTTACCAGATTGCGGTAACGGGATCCGAATCCTGATATTATTTTTCCTTTGAGAGGCCAGATAAAATCTTCAGGGGCATATTTAACAGCCTGCTCGATGCTCATCGGCCGCTCGGGAATAATTAGAATTTGGCCGATCTCAATTGTAGAACTTTCCGAAATCCGGTTCACCTTTAAAATATCGTCGATATCAACATTATAAATTCTAGATATTCTCCATAAGGTCTGGCCGGCTTCAACTTTATGCTGGAATCCCGGAACTGTTTGAACGGAAACCGGCAAGCTTGGCCCGGTATATGGAGGCGGCACCGTCTTACAACCGGCTAACAATAATATTAAAAATAAAGAAATAATACTTTGCATTTTCAACCTTTTAAGCGGGTGAGCGGAATCGAACCGCCGTATGCAGCTTGGGAAGCTGCCATTCTACCATTGAATTACACCCGCAAGCTTACCCTACCTTGGCCTGCAGGCAGGTTTACCTGCCGATAGGCAGGCATTGATCCATTAATCTTATAGAACAATATTTCCCGCACATTGTGCAAACATCAGAAAGCTTAGGCTTACTGCTTAAACGGTAAAGCTTTGCTTTATCGGGGTCTATTGACAGTTGGATTTGTTTTTTCCAATTCCGGGCCTTGCGGGCGATAGACATATTCCTGTCCCACTTTAAAGCCTGTTTTCTTCTCTTAACCAAATCACCGGCATGGGCGGCAATCCTGCTGGCTATAACCCCCTCCCGTACATCGCTGGCCGTTGGGTGCCTTAAATGTTCTGCCGGCGTAACATAGCAGAGAAAATCTGCTCCCACGCTAGCCGCAATAGCTCCTCCGATTGCCGAACTGATATGATCATATCCGGCTGCTACATCCGTAACCAAAGGGCCCAATACATAAAAGGGAGCGCCATGGCAATATTTCTTTTCCAAAGCTATATTTTTTTCCACCTGATCCAAGGGAACATGCCCGGGACCCTCGATCATTACCTGTACCCCTTTTTGCCCAGCCCGCTTGGCTAAACCGCCAAGTATCTTTAATTCGCTAATCTGGGCCTTATCGGTTGCATCCAGAATTGATCCCGGACGCAGACCGTCCCCTAAGCTTAGAGTAATATCATATTTATGGGCAATCTTCAAAATCTGATCGAAGTGAGAGTAAAAAGGATTTTCTTGCTTATGAAATTTGATCCAGCTGGCAATAATAGCACCCCCCCTTGAAACCACCCCCATCAGCCTTTTATTTTTTTGTAAAACTTCTAAACTCTCTTTGGTTATTCCGCTGTGGATTGTAAAAAAATCCACTCCTTGTTTGGCTTGCTCTTCTAAAACACTTAAAACATCTTCCGGCTCGAATTTCAGGAACTCCCCGGTTTTTTCTTCGGCTTTTACAGCTATTTCATAAACAGGAACTGTGCCCACGGGAACTGTTGAGTACTTTAAAACTTCTTTCCTCATCCGGGTCAAGTCACCGCCTACGCTTAAATCCATCAATGCATCGGCTCCGTGCTTTATGGCAATTTTAAGTTTTTCTATCTCTTCCGAAATTTGGGATTCATCCGTAGATGTACCGATGTTAGCATTGATCTTGGTGGAGAGAGAAGTTCCTATAGCGCAGGGTTTTTTTATTTTGTGGTTAACATTCAAAGGGATCACTGCCTTGCCGGAGGCTATCAGGAGCATGAGTTCGCGCGGCTTAATTCCTTCCAAAACAGCGACCTGTTTCATTAAACCGGTAATTATGTTTTTTTTAGCAAATTCCAATTGAGTCATATTTTTTTTAATATCTTTTTTAAGCCTATCGCCGAAAGCTTGGGGTTTTTAGATTTTAAAATCGCCCGGCAAACAGCTATGCGCTCTGCCCCGCTTAAAACTACGCCTTTTAGATTACCATGGTGGATATCGCCTATGGCAAAATAAGGAATTTTGATCTTATCCTTCAGCCGGCAGAGTACATTTAACCCTATCGCCTTATATTCGGGCTTAGTGGGAGTGGCATATATAGGGCCTATACCGATATAGTCCGCTCCCTCCTTTTCTGCTTTCCTTGCCTGGGCCAGGCTATGACAGGAGATGCCGATAATTTTATCCTTGCCTAAAATTTTCCTGGCAATTCTTACCGCAGCATCGGATTGCCCTAGATGGACCCCGTCAGCTTCTGAGGATAGAGCAATATCTATATGATCATTAACTATAAAAAGCGTTTTACTTTTAGCAAAAAAAGCCGATAATTTAAGGGCTAATTTTAATATTTCTTGCTTTACGCCGGACTTATCCCTTAACTGAACTATATCGATACCTGAATTTGTCAGCTTAGAACAAAACTTTTCTAAAGATTTACCTGGCTTATTTTGTTTGTTTAGAATCAGGTAAAGCTGAGACTTTTTTAAAAGAGCTTTTCTCGATTTCATAAACTTCATACCTGAGGCCTTTAAAAGCCAGGGCAGCTTTTTTATCAGATAGCTTAGTGAACTCCTCTAAAACCCGTAAGGATTCTTTGATTCTTTGGATATTGGCGAAAAAAATATCTTTGCAATTACGGCGGCTAAATTCACCGCGGCAATTTGATTTCCCTACGTCTTTTCCGCTTTTACGCTGATTGATTAACTCTGAAACAGGATAAATTTCCCTGGCTAATTCGTCTATTCCGTGCCGGATATCTTTAAAAACAACCGTTAATTTACGGTCGTCTAAAATAAACCGGGTTATTTCTTCGCATACCCGCAAACCTTCTTTGGCCCGGTTCAAATTTGCGTCGATTATACGGTAAAAACTATTTTGAGAAATATCCGACATATATGGCAGACTTAAAAGTTTATTAAAAAAGAGCAGCGATTTTGTTGATTATTGCACTGGTTGACCGTCCTGCTGCTAAATTTACAGTCAAAGCTTTCCCCCCGTAGCTTTCCACGAAATCGGATCCGATAATTTTATTTTTACTCCAATCAGAACCCTTAATCAAAACGTCCGGCTTAAGTGCTTTGATCAATTTAAGCGGATTATCCTCTTTAAATAAAATTACAAAATCCACGCATGAGAGCGCGGCAACTGTTTTTAAACGGTCGCTCTGCCCGATAACCGGACGCAAAGAGCCTTTAATTTTTCTAATTGAAGAATCGCTGTTTACGGCGACTATAAGGCAATCGCCCTTACGCCTGGCATCCTCGAGATATTTTACATGGCCGTAATGAAGAATATCAAAACAGCCGTTGGTAAAGACTATCCTTTTACCCTGCTTCTTTAAACTCTTAACCTTGCGGATAAGGCCGGGAAGAGCGGTTATTTTTGTTCCTGACAAAGCTGTTGTTCGATCATTTCGCATATTATGTGAGCTATAGTGATATGTGCTTCCTGGATCCTGGCGGTAATTTTTGAAGGCACGACCAACGAAACATCGGCTAATTTTACGATATCTCCGCCATCTCCTCCGCTAAAAACTACGGTTTTAATCCCCATTTTTCTTGCCTGCTTAATCCCTAAGGCAACGTTCTTGGCCTTACCGCTGGTTGAGATTCCCAGGACAACATCATTTTTCTTTCCCAAGGCCTCGACTTGCCGGGAAAAAACAAACTCATATCCGTAATCATTAGCTATGGAGGTAAGGATCGAGGTATTGGTAGTCAGGGCAATACCGGCTAAAGCTGAACGGTCTTTCTTAAAACGCCCGACTAGTTCAGCAGCAATGTGCTGGCTATCGCTAGCTGAGCCTCCATTACCGAAAACAATCACTTTTCCGTCTTTTTTCAGGCAATCAATCATCAGTTCGGCAATCTGATTAATCGACTCAATCTGGTTACGTAAAATTTCTTCTTTAACCTGAATGCTTTCTAAAAGAATATCCTTTATTCTTTCGCGCATTTTTTTCTTCCTCCGCGTGGAGGACACCCGCGAGAATGCTTTTTAACGCTTAGGTGCCTGCCAATTATCCAAAAAATACTTTAGCGAGATTATAAAGCTCCATATCCACCGTCTTTAAAGCTTTTACTGCTTCTTCTAGGGAAACTTCGATGATCTTTACTCCTGATAAAGCTACCATTTTCCCGAATTTTTTAGCCTTAACCAACTCTACGGCTTTTACCCCAAAACGAGTCCCCAGCACTCTATCAAAAGCTGTAGGTGAACCGCCTCTTTGAATATGGCCTAAAACGCTGACCCTGGTTTCAAATCCGGTGCGTTTTTCAATTTGGGCGGCAAGTTCTTCCCCGATACCGCCAAGCCTTACATGGCCGAAGGCATCAAGCTTCTTTTCCTGAAGCACCATTGAGCCGTCCTTAAATTGGGCGCCCTCGGCTACAACGATTATACTAAAAGTCTTGCCTCTTGAATGCCTCTTTTTAATAACTTCACAAACCTCATCCATATCAATGGGGATTTCAGGGATCAGGACCACATCAGCTCCTCCGGCTATCCCTGACTCGATAGCAATCCAGCCTGCGTGCCTGCCCATTACTTCGGCAACTATGATCCGGTGATGGCTTTCAGCCGTAGTATGCAGACGGTCAATGCATTCAGTGGCCACATTTAAAGCAGTATCAAAACCAAAGGTATAATCAGTAGCCGAAAGATCGTTGTCTATAGTCTTAGGCACGCCTACGATGTTCGGTATTCCATCATTAGTTAATTTATAGGCTACTCCCAGGGTATCCTCACCGCCGACGGCAATTAAGGCATCTAAACCTATTTTTTTAAAATTGGCTTTGACCTTATCCACGTCGCCTTCTGTCTTATAGGGGTTAGTCCGGCTAGTCCCGAGGATCGTTCCGCCTTTAGGTAAGATCCCTGAAACTGTATCTATATTTAAAGGCATGGTGTCATTTAAAACCAAGCCTTTCCATCCGTTTTTAATACCCAGAACTTCATAGCCTTCGATTAAAGCTTTCCGTACCACCGCGCGAATAACCGGATTTAATCCCGGGCAATCGCCTCCGCCTGTTAAAATACCAATCCTTGCCATTTCCTGTTCCTCCTTAAGCATGAGTTGTTAGATTATCTATTAAAGCCTGCCGTAACCGCTGAAAGGTATCGCCGGATTATCCTTATCAGATTCCTTTTTCTTACGGTTGTCTTTTTCATCATGGGCGATCTTGGCTACGTGAATCCTGATAATGATCTGCTCTTCCAGGCCGAGGACTTCTTGGATCTTGGATTTGGTGATGTCCTGAAGCCGGCTGGTCAATTCAGGTATATTTGCCTCGGAACGCAAGACCACCTTCATGTCTACGATTATGCCCTTTTTATTAGCTACAACATTAGGCCTTAATTCTTTTACTTCCGCAATGACACCAGCCAGCCTGCGGATAAGGTCTTCTACGGCAGAAAGCGAAATAGTCACCTGGCCGGAAGAAGTTGTAAAAGCAATAGTCTTTTCTCTCTGGAATTTTCCGAGGATTAACTGGGCAAAAGAAAAACTGATTAAAATTAAAAGAGCGCCGCTTAAGCCGATTACAATCCTGGAATGCTGACTTTCCAAGGCGAAAGAAATCATATTGCTGATATCCTGGGGTAATAATAAGTTTAACGAAAAGACGATCAAACCTATACCGATAACGATAATCACTGCGGCATAAAATAAAATTCCCAAAGTGGTAAAAAATCTCATTACTACCCCCTTTCTATACCCTGCACACTCACATTGATATCTTTTATGGAAAGATTGCTCATTTTCTCAAGAGCCATACGCACATTTTCCTGGACATTCTTGGCAACTTCAGGAATATTGTATCCGTATTTTATAATTAAAGGAATCTCCACCTTCACTTCTTCATTTTTAGAGATCTCTACTTTTATCGCCGAAGAAAATTTGTGGCCGGCTAACTCAAAAAGCATGCTTTTTAAATCCTTGCCTACCCTTTTTACCCCGTCTATCTCGATGGCTGCGATCGAAGATATGGAAGTAATTGCATTCTTATGGATTTTCAAAATCCCTAACTCATTCCTTAGTTCATCAGAATTCATTATTCAGCCTTCCCTTCGTTAGCTAAAAGATCCTGTACAAAGTGAGTGGAAAAATCGCCTTTTTTAAATAACGGGTTATCCATTAATTTAAGGTGAAAAGGTATTGTTGTTTTAATCGGAGCAATATAAAATTCGCTTAAGGCCCTACGCATCGTCTTAATTGCCTCGGAACGGTTATTACCTTTAACAATCAGTTTGGCTAGCAATGAATCATAATAGGGCAAAACTTCGTAGCCGGCATAAATATGCGTATCTACCCGCACATTAGGGCCGCCGGGAAGAATTAAGCTATCGATCTTGCCGGGAGAAGGCATAAAATTGTTTTCCGGGTCTTCGGCATTAATCCGGCATTCGATAGCCGCGCCTTTTAGCTGAATATCCTCCTGGCTAAATTTAAGCTTTTCTCCGCTGGCTACCTTGATCTGTTCTTTGATTAAATCGATGCCGGCAACCATCTCGGTAACCGGATGTTCGACTTGAATGCGGGTATTCATCTCCATAAAATAAAAATTGTTCGTTTTTTCATCAAGCAAAAATTCGATTGTTCCGCAACTGATATAATTAATCGATTTCATCCCTTTTAAGACCAGCTCGCCCAATTTTTTGCGCATCTTGCTGTCAACAGCCGGAGAAGGAGATTCTTCGAGCAATTTCTGGTGCCTCCTCTGGATACTGCAATCTCTTTCGCCGAGCTGGACTATATGGTTGTGGCGGTCGCCGATAATCTGCACTTCGATATGACGCGGCCGCTCAATATATTTTTCGATGTAAACGCTGGAGTTTCCGAAATTAGCCTCGGCTTCGGTTTGAGCGGTAAGCAAACTTGAGACTAGGGTCAAATCATTATGGCAGATACGCATTCCTTTTCCGCCGCCGCCGGCCGCAGCTTTAATAATTACCGGATATCCGATGGATTTTGCAGTTCTAAGGGCTTCTTCTTTATTTTTGATAATCGCCCTGCTG
>JAQTTI010000054.1 GCA_028710845.1 Candidatus Omnitrophota bacterium
CACCGTCATCCGATAGATCCTTATTCCAGACTAAAGAATAACTAGTGCCATCAGCGCTTCTTTCATAATTTCCGCCGGCTTCAAATGTCCCATTACAAGCAGAATGGATCCTTTTTACTCTCTCCAAAAAGTTTTTCCAGGCTTGTTCTGCAGTTCTTCCTGTAATAGTTTCATTGTATGTTTGGCCCCTTAAAGCAAGCACAGGATCAATAACAATTTCTTTTACCAATATCCCTTTATCTTCGTCGATAATAATAGGCCCTAAACCTAACTTTAGGAACCGACCGCGATTATGTTCGAGATATCCGCCTGGCTGGCCGATTAAAGCAACGTTAGGCCCGAGCACCTTTCTTAAAACCCTAACAATACTGGTTCCGATCCCGCTTCCTATCAGTTCGGCGGCGACCATAAGATCCAGCCTGATTCCTTTTAACGTTTCGGAAATTTCGACAAAACCGAAGGTTATACCTTTGGTGTTCTGGAGAGTAAATTGCCGTGACTGGGCGTCGGAATCTTCGGTATCTTTCAGAATAAAATCCTGGCCAGGAATCTTCAATGTCTTGGCAATAAGTATATTTACGCCGATCAATAAAAACCAAAAATTTGCATTTAAGATTTCTTTTATCACAGGAAGCAATGGAATAAAGATAATAACTAAACCAATTATTACCAGCGGCAATAATGAACATTGCAGGATTACCCCGGAAGGATTACCAGCAGGTTTTATGCTAAAAAGACTCAAAATTGTATTGGCATCATTTAAGTCCCTTACTATATAATCAGGCCTAACCTCTAGCATTGACCAGAAATGATCCCTGGCTATCGCCATTTGTTTGTTTTCAGTTGCTTCTTCCGAAGTTCCGGCATAGGAAAATATCTGAAATAAAGTAGTCTTTTCTTTTTCTTCCATCCATTTTACTACTCCTACAGTAATACAAATCCCGTTGAGATGGCTGATAACTTCTGGACTATCATCCAAGTGGGCTACTTGCTCTACGCTTAGGTTATTCTGTTTTCTAAGATCATATAAAACCCCGGCTTTCTGGTCATTATCTGAAACAGGATATATCGAATCTTCACCGCCTAAAAGCTCTAACAAACCGGCTCTTCTGATATGGTCAACAGTTCTTTCTTTGTTGCCTAAAGTAACGACTACCATTTTTACCCCGGCAGCGGCTAATAGCTGAATTAAATCTTTGGCTTGTTTGGCGTATTTACCGCTATCATCCAGGATTACCGATCCATCAAAAGAGACAAGTTTAACTTGACTTGAAACAACACCTCTTAATTCTAGAGAGCCTTTGGCAATAAACTGTTTGCGCTTTGACATCCTTTCTAAAAAGGCAACCATTTCAA
The DNA here is from genome assembly GCA_028710845.1 of Candidatus Omnitrophota bacterium. Taxonomy (GTDB): domain Bacteria; phylum Omnitrophota; class Gorgyraeia; order Gygaellales; family Profunditerraquicolaceae; genus UBA6249. The sequence goes on from JAQTTI010000054.1 coordinate 1,357, forward strand.
GAATATACTTCTTACGCATCGGATTAGTTTCCAAAACGTCAACTTCTTCGGCTAAAGTTTCTGCCTCTTCTGTTGATGCTTCGATAAACTCTTCGTCGTCTGAACCAAGGATCTGCTTAACTAAATCCTCGATCTTTTTTACCAGATCGAAACCGCCATAAACTACGCCCATAAAGGCAAAACCCCCGGCTTCAGCCCAGCCTGAAGAAACAATATGCTCCCCACCAGCCACGGAAGGCAGAGCACATAACCAAGCAAGGCCAAAGCCGAGGAATAAAACTAATATAAATGCGCTGATTATAATAATATGTTTCGGCGCCGAAGAATAACTTGCGGCAGATTTTAAGAAGACCATGAGGGATGGATAGACATATCTTTTATTTTTACTCTTAAACAATAGGTCGTCCATACCTAAAGACCTCAATACCATAGTCATATCATTAGGTATGCTGATTAAGAGACCACCTTCGCCCAAGATCCTATAGATTTCCCGGCAGGCGGAATTTAATTTTTCTTCGCTCAATATAATCCTGTCCAACACTCCTCTCGAATAAACCAGCTTCACTGCGCCATCGGCAAATACTGATTTTAAGTCGGTAAAATCATTGTGATGCAAAATAATCCTGTTTCTTAAATCATCGGGCAGAAGCGCTACGGCTTCCTGAGCAGCCCTGATGTCTGCTTCTACCCATTCTATTCCATGAATAGTTGCTTCAGGGAACCTTTGGGCCAAATTGATCAACTCTTGGAAAATATTACCAAATCCTAAAACTACAACAATGCCATTACCGATAATCCGGGTTAGATTTGCCCCGATAATTTCTTCAGCGTCATCCAAAAGCCTATCATCGCTTATCAAGAACGATAAGCCTCCCGAGATACGTAAGCCTGGCCTTAACCGGAAATGCTGATAATCAGCTTCGGTTTCCCAGGGATTCTGTCTCCATTTATCAAACTTATATTCTTTTTCTAACGCACGGTTTATTTGGTGAGAGCGGCCGCGGAAAGCGCCTAAATCATGCAGTAAGGTTAAGGTAAGCTCCAGAGGATTATCTAGGACATATTGATCAAGATAATAGGCAGCCTGGTAGAATGAACCATAGAACAACTTAAACGGCCCTGCCCTTAAATGTCCTGTTTCTGCCAGAAAGGCCATGAATTCATCTAAAGAAACTATCCAGTTGGCCCTTCCGGTAGCAATTAAGAATTCCCTCACGTTTGCCAAAGCCTGCTCTATCCGGCTATCAGCAAAGCTTAATTCAAAGATAAGTGATTTATTCTTTCTAATGTCGGTTCTGACCTGTTTCGCAGTCAAAGGCTTGCCTGATTTGGAACGGGCAAGGTCTAAAGCCGCAAAATGCATCCATGAATCAATAGCCGTATCCCATCTTTCTACTATTTTTCTGAATTTTTCTGTTCTGCCAAAATAAAGATTAACATCGTTATAACGATTAAAATGCCGGCTAGGAACAACGTAGGCTTCGGGAATACGGCTGACTCCTGAGTATGTTTTATATTGAGAATAAAGCTCAAACACACACCAATTTGCATCTTCGAAAGGAATTCCCAATAAAACCCCTAAAAGTACGTCAATAGCAGTTTCTTCGGCATCCGATAAATCCGATTCGATAGGTAATAGTATTACGCTTCTGATCAAGGCTTCGATAGCTTCTTCGTCTTCGGTCATGTTTAATAAAGCTATTAGAGCTAAAGGCAATCCTGGCAGTCCGAATAACTGTTGGCGATATTCATTAAGGATATTGCTAACTGCCGGAAGATCATAAATCACGTAATCGGAAACACCACCCTTGCCATCACCTACCTCTAAAACTTCCAAACCGATCGAAACAAACGATGGATTACCGATAATTTCCCTTACATAGCTAATATCCTGCATTACGCTGTAATAAAGCGGTTTTTCACCCATTAAAGTAACAACCAGGGAAGGCTCGCGTTCCAGGAATTTTCTTTGCTTAGGAGTTAATTCTTTAGCCAATTGTCTAACTGCTAATTGCCGGCGGCCATCTTTATCTAAAAGGAAATAATTCTGAATGTTCTGAATCGGAGCTGCTTTCGCTAATAATTGGGCCAATATATCAGAGAAGGCTCTAGCCTGTTCTTCTTCAAGGCAGCTGAATATCTCTAGCCAGTTGATAGTTGAATCAATCTGCTTCCAGGCTGTTTCGCTGCCGATTGCTTTGACCCTGTTTTCATAGAACCATTTCTTCCAATTAGCCCTAGCCCCAGCCACTACTTCATCTAAAGGCGCAACATGTTCCGAATAACATCCCGAAAATGGAGGCATAAGTTTACCCGGTTCCAATCCTAAGTGCCTGAAAATCGCATAGTTTTCTTCCTGTTTGGCCCAGAATTCTTTGTAGCCGGCGATGCCTAATTCTTCCAGGTCACGCTCTTCAATCTCGCTAAGCGTATAGAATGCGTGTGCATATTTGGTTTCAAAACCTAAAACGCGGCTTATCTGGAAGGCCCTGATATATAACCTGGCGGCAAACTCCTGGGCAAGTTTTTGACCCGGCCGGAAAGATTTAAAGTAGCAGGTATGTATGCTTGCAGTTTTTTGATCGATATTAATCTGACCCAAGCCGAGCTTTTCCCCTTCGGCAAAGAATTCAACCCCGGCGCTAACATGTGCATTGTAATAATTAATATTCCATACTTCGCGGATTTCGTGGCTAAAGATAAGGCCTTCTGGCCTAACGGGCAAACCAAGGCAGCTATAAGATATGATTCTTTGGACCATTTCTTCTCTTGCGGAGTTAATGTCATGAGGCAGGCTGAATTTTGCGGTTGCACCGATTTCATGAACTATCGAGACGGCGCGTTCAAAGATAGTATTATATTTAGAATAAGTATTGCTTATGGCAATGCCTTCTTGGGCAGGTGAATTTTCATAAATAGCTGCTAAAAATCCTTGGTAGGGGCCGGCACGAATTAAGCCCGCTTTCGCAAGATATTCCACGTAATCTGCCAGCGCATCTTCATTAATTGACCTTAAAAGTAAAACGGCTAATTTAACCTCCGGGGCTGTTTCTGTGAGGATTTGAGCATTATCCCAACCAACCTGTTTAATAGCAGCATCTGTCTCTTCCCTTGAAGGCATCGGCTGGCCCGGAAGCGGACGGGCGGGGTCATTAGCTAATTTTCCCAACTGAGCATCGACCATGGCGCGATATTTATCGCTGTATCCGGCTGCCTCAAGAAGTTGCAGCTGCGCCTCTAAAGCAATGCGCTCGGCGGTAATAGTCTGATCCCTATAAGCTGCAGCGGCATTTTCCGGAACTAAACCTAAAATTCTCGACTGCACGTAGAAGCGAATGGTTTGGCTGGTACCGGAAGGCCTAATTGTAATGTAGTTACGGCTATTGGTAAAAGGATCTCCGTCTTTAAGCTGAGAATCAGCGAAAAAGAACCTTACGCCTTCATCCGGAAAACCAGGATAATGCTGTTTATCATAAGCGCCTCTGGCAAACTCTACCGCGCCTAAGACTTTTCTTCCGGCAATCATAAACTCTCCCGGATGGGCATTAGCCTGCTGCATCCATTGCTGGACCTTCTTTAAAAGATTAATTTTTTCAGTAATGCCTTCGGCGCCTTCAAATGATCCGACTCTAGGTAAAGGTTTATTCGCCGTAACATAAAGGCCAATTTCAGGATTAAGGAAGATATTTTCTACCAACAGATCAAATAAGGTTTTACCCTGACTGGCGGCATAACAAGCGACTTCGGTTAAAAGCATTCCGGCTAAGGTACCATCCTTGTCATTGACATGTCCGCCAAAACCTAAAATCTCTCCTTCAGGCACTGCACCGCCTAAGATACTAAAGCCATTAGACTCTTCACAACCTGCTTCATTAATTAAACCTAGCTCCCTTAATTTAGCAGCAGTCTCACCAATATAGGTAAAACCAACCCAGCTTCTTAAAGCTAAACCTTTGGGCAAACCTGCTTGTGGGTAGCCTAAATACTGGCTGACATCTCTCTTATCAGCATGGGCCATAAAACCAAAAGAGTTAATGCTAAAATAACGGGCTACTGCTTCTAAGGCATCAGTGGTCACGTGTGAAAAGCTAATATAATGTTTACCGGGTTCGGTAAGCTGCCCGGAAGCCTGCTTACGCATCAGGCGATACCAGATTAAAAGGGTCCAGGCGTCATTAGCTGAGAGCAGTTTATATTTACCAAAAAGATACTGGTATTTTTCCGGAACCGGAATAGTAAAACCTGCCCGGTCAGCATCCGGATCGGTACCGATAAACAGATCCAATGCTTCCAGCGCTTCCTGTCCGTATTCTTTTATAAATTCTCTTACGGCGATATCGGCGGCAATCGGATCGCCCGGATCAGGCTGCTCACCCCAGCCAAATGCCGGGAAGGTACCGTTTAATTCCTGAAGGCTAGAGACCGCGCGGGTATTTTCAAAACCTAATTCAGCTAAGAGGCGCGGTACAGCCAGGCGCCCTGCGCCATTATAAGCGGAAAAACCTAAGCTAATCTGGCCGGCATATTGTTTGACTAATGCTTCATCTACGAAGAAACCTTTTACCTGAGCAACATGCAAAGAATGCATATCAATAAAATATTCCGGATTATCTAAATCTACGCCGTAATAGTCGCGTTCAATAGGGTTTGCACCGCCTAACCAGCGCAACTCACCCGGCCTGGCCTTAGATAAAGGTTTTAGAAGGATATCGGCAAAAGTAACTGAGGCGATATCTGCTACAATCTCATTACGCATATCACCGCTTAATTGAGCGCCGGTAAAATTAGTAATCTTATAGCCATTGTAATCACACGGATTATGACTGGCGGAAATCAAAATACCAATATCTGCGCGCACTGCCCTGGTAGTCATTCCAAATGATAACTCCGGGAACGGACAAGGTTCGTCGAATAAATAAACAATAAATTCGTGTTCAGGAGTTGATGCGGCAATAAAAAGCTGGGCGATGATCTCAGCAAATTCTGCGCCGGCAATACGGCTGTCATAACCAATAGCTACTTTATGCAGGGCGTGTTTTTTCATGTAGCGGATTACCCCGGCGGTCTTTAAAAGCAGCACTACTTCATTAATAGTATTGGGTCCTTTAAGAATTTTAGCCAAAAGTTTATTCTGAACAAAAAGTTTAAATTCATCCTTAGTCAAAGCAGCTTTGCCACGAATACCGGCAGTACCAAAAGTAATTTCCTGCCTGAAAGCTTCAATAATATGGTCCCAGCGGCCCTGTTCAATCGCCTCCAAAATAGCCGCTCTGACATTGGGGAACAACTTGGCTAAATGCTCATTTTCAATCCAGGCTTCTAAATTCGGATAGGTATTGGCTAAGGCAGCATCATAAATTTCCTTGCCTATCTTTTTGGCCTCAAAACGCTGCTTCAGGCGTGCTTCAATCTCCAGTTTAGCCTGAGCGAGAAGTAAATGCGGGCCAGTGGTTAGAACAAAAACATCCTGAGTAAGATCAATTGTATAATCAATTCTTGGTTCGACCTTCTTTGAATATTCATCAAAACTAGGAACCAGAGCCAGATGGTAGAAAGCCATGGCATTATTGGCGCTTTCCGGGCGGTACTTTCTTGTCCTCTGTTCAAATTTGCTCATTGCCCGGTCAGGATGATCCACAAGATGGAAGGTTACATCATAAAAATCAAGCAG
>JAQTTI010000055.1 GCA_028710845.1 Candidatus Omnitrophota bacterium
AAAAAGGAAATAAAATCCCTGAGGGGATAGAGTAGATGATAAAGCATTAAATATTAAAGATCTCTTCCATTCTCATCGACCGGGAACCTTTGACAAGAGTAAAGTCGTTCGGCCCTAAAGACATCTTACTAAATAAGAATTCCCTGGCTTGTTGAGAGTTATCAAAACAAAAAATATTTTTATCTTTAAAACCGCGCTTGCCTGCCTCCTGGGCAGCAATCCTGCTTAAATTACCCACTGTCAGAAGGAGATCGCATGTATTAGTTATACTCCTTCCGATTTGTCTATGCAATAATTCTTTTTGCTTGCCTAATTCCAGCATATCGCCCATTACCAGAACCTTTTTCCCCTTGCATTTTACGGCCCGCAATACAGAGAGAGCCGCTTGAAATGAAAGCGGATTGGAATTATAGGTGTCATCGATAAAATTAGTTCCCTTTAATGAAATGAGGTTTAACCTGCCTTTAGGAAATTTAAAATCAGCCAGTTTTTGGGCTATCTCAGAGTAGCTTAACCCTAAAATGCGGCCGACTGAAATTGCAGCTAAAGCATTATAAACGTTGCAAACCCCAAGTGAATTCAAGATAAAATTGAATTTGTGGTTAACTTTAAATTCCAGTTTTGCATTGGCGATAGTTATATCTTTAGCTGAAAAATCACTTTTTTCGCTTATGCCATAGCTAAAAATTACCCTTTTATTATTGCTTTTAGTAATCCAATGCTTCAATAGCTTATCGTCGGCATTAAGAACAGCGATTGCCGGTTCCCTAAGATTATCCAACAAAGCCGACTTTTCTTTTAAAACCCCCCTTAGGTTATTAAGAAACTCCAAATGGCTCAAGCCGATATTGGTGATCAGGCCGATATTCGGTCTGGCTATTTTAGCCAAATAATCTACTTCCCCGAAATGATTAGTCCCGATTTCTACTACCGCAAAATCGTCATTTGGCGAAAGTTTAAGCAGGGTCTGAGGAAGGCCGATCTGGTTATTCTTGGTCCCTTCATTTTTTAATACCTGGCCGCAAGAGGATAAAACCCAGGCAATCATTTCTTTGGCGGTAGTTTTACCGTTTGAGCCAGTAACGGCAATAACCGGTAAAGAGAATTTTTGCCGCCTATAACGGGCAAGATCGCCTAAAGCAAGAGTAGTATCCTTGACTTTGATTACGGCCACATCGGGGGGGATTACGATATCAGGTACCCTATCTATTATTAAAGCAGAAGCACCTGATTTCAAGGATTCCTGAATAAAGTCATGAGCGTCGAAATTGGCTCCCTTCAAAGTAAGGAAGGCTTCCTTAGGATTTAATTTCCTTGAATCGGTGCCAATACCTGCGACCTTAAGCCTGAGATCGCCCTGAATCAGGGTTGCCCTGCAAGCCTTGGCTATTTCATCGACACTAAACACTTTCTTACTTCCTTTCCATCATTAAAATGAAAGACCTTATCATTTATAATCTGATAACTTTCATGGCCCTTGCCTGCAATCAACAAACAATCACCAGTTTCTAGCATCGCTAGCCCTTTACGGATTGCCTTAAAACGGTCGCACTCGATGCAATAATTACTTCCCCTCGCCCCTTTTTTAATTTCTTTTATTATTTTTCCCGGTTCCTCTGAGCGCGGATTGTCGCTGGTAATAATAACATAATCGGCTAAACTGGTCGCGATTTTTCCCATCTTCGGCCGCTTAAGCCTATCCCTGTCTCCGCCGCAGCCAAAAATTACGATAAGCCTTCCCTTCACAATTTTCTTTAAACAGCTTATAACATTATATAGGGCATCCGGAGTATGGGCGTAGTCGATAAATATATTATTTCCGGATTTGGTTTTTATACTCTCGAGTCTGCCGGGAACATTCTTAAACCCTTCTATCGCATTTTTAATATCATTTATTTTTAAATGCTGGCTTAAAGCCCAGCAGATAGCAGCCAGGATATTATAAACATTGTATATTCCGACTAAATTAGTTTTAACCCTAGTCTTGATCTTGGGCGCAGTTAATGTAAATTCTGTCGAGCGGATATTAAAAGTTATCTCCTTGGCCATAACCATAGACTTATTTTTTATCCCATAAGTAATAATTTTTGCTTTGGAAAGATTTCTGATCCTACGGCCATATTTATCGTCATTATTTATTATGGCAAAACTATTCGGAGATAAATTGCGAAAAAGTTTTACTTTAGCTAGAAAATAATTCTCGAAATTGCGGTGGTAATCAAGATGATCTTGGGTGAGATTAGTAAATATTGCGCTGTTAAAATTAATTCCCGCCACCCTATCCTGGTCTAAAGCATGGGAGGAAACTTCCATAGCACAGTATTTAACTGAACGCTTAGACATCTTCGAGAACAGATCCTGAAGCTGAAAACTGGCAGGAGTAGTATTCCTGGCTTCGAAAGTTTTATTTTTAAAACGGTAATTTATCGTGCCGATCACCCCGCAGTCGGCTCCCGCTTGTTTTGAGATCGCTTCAATCAGGTAGGTTATGGTAGTCTTACCGTTTGTCCCGGTAATTCCGGTAACTTTAAGCCTCTGCGAAGGGAATCCGTAAAACTGCGCCGATGACTCGGCTAAAAATTTCCGGCAATCTTTTACTTTTAACAGCTTGATTCCATCTCTTAATTTTATATTTCCGGAGTCTTTTTGGATAACCACTATTTTTGCGCCTTTTCCGACTGCCTCTTTTATAAAATCGCTACCATCCTGCCGGCTGCCTTTTATTGCAACAAAAACAAATCCGTTCTTTACATCCTTTGAATTAGAAGTTATTCCTTTTATTGTAAATCCTGCGATTTTCATTGCATCGCTCCTGCGGGAAGCTGGTTTCCCTTAATGTAGCGGATTGCGTCGGCGGCGACTTTTTGAAAAACAGGGGCAGCCACCACCCCGCCGAAATAATATGGATGAGGTTCATCGACAATTACAACAATCGTCAATATCGGATCCTCTGCGGGAGAAAAACCGATAAAAGAAGCTACAAATTTACTATGGGAATAAGTCCCGTTTGGCTCAAGTTTCTGGGCTGTACCGGTCTTACCCGCGGCACTAAATCCGGGGACCTTGGCCAATTTACCGGTACCCTCTTCGATAACTCCGGTTAGAATTTTTTTAATCCGCATAGCGGTATCTATTGAAATTACTTTATGAATTAATTGAGGTTTATTTTCTTTTATAATCCTGCCCTGGTTATCGCGAATTGAGTCTATAACATAAGGCTTCATTAATTGCCCGCCGTTGGCGATTACCGAGATTGCGCTGGCCAGCTGCAAAGCAGTTACTCCTACTTCCTGCCCCATAGGTATGGATGTGATTGAAGTTTTTGACCACAACCTGGGCGGGGAGATCATCCCGGATATTTCTCCGGATAAATCTATCCCTAATTTTGAACCAAACCCAAAAGCCCTTATATACTGATAAAGCTTATCCGGCCCCAAACGCTGAGCAACTTTAACCGTACCGATATTGCTTGACTCTTCGATTACCTGCCGAAAAGTCAATAAACCATGGGATCTGTGGTCATGCAGGACCCTGCCTCCTACTTGATAGCTTCCATTTTCGCAAAAAATAACATCCTCTTCGGTAATCCTTTTTTCCTCCAAAGCAGCCGAAGCAGTGACTATTTTAAATACCGAGCCCGGTTCCAACAGGTCACAGATCGCCCGGTTACGCATTGAATCTTTATTGATTTTTGTATGGTCATTTAAATCATAAGTGGGCCGATTAGCCAAAGCTAGAATCTTTCCTGTATGCGGGTCCATAACTACAATACTTGCCCCTTTAGCATGAAAATCATTATAAGCTTTATCAAGCTCCCTTTCGGCTATATATTGAATCACCTCATCTATAGTTAAAACCAGCTCTTCTCCGTCGACAGGTAAGACCATCTTTTCCCATATATCAAGTTTTTTCTGGCGGGCATCACGCAAAAAAATCGCCCATCCGGCATTACCTTTTAAGAAACGGTTATAGTCCCTTTCCACGCCTTCCAGGCCGGTATTATCCATTCCGCTAAAACCAATAATATGGCTAGCCAGGTAGCTATTAGGATAGATCCGTTTTGTCTCTTTTAAAAATCCTAAGCCTTTAACTTTTAGCTTCTTGATCGCCGCAGCTTTATCAGGATCAATTTTACGCGCTATCCAGATAAATGATTTCTTCCGGTTTAATCTATCCTCAAGATAGCTTCGCTTAAGCCCAAGTATGGAGTTTAATTGAGTTATCACTTGTTCTTTATTTTTTATTTCATTGGGAACCGCATAAAGCGAATCCATGGACATATTGAAAGCCTGCGGTTTAAGGTTACAATCATAGATTGTCCCTCTGCGCGGTTCAAGTTCCACAAGCTGGTTATGCTGTTTTTTAGCTATAGAGGTAAGATAACTAGAGCGGAAAAACTGGATAAATATAAGCCGGCCTACACATAAAAGAAGAAAAACAAAAAAAACCAAAAATACCGCCTCGTTCCTTCGGCGATAGTTACTTGTATACACTATATTTTATTGGAGTAATAAATCTTAGGGGTTAATTGTCTTAGCTTGAGCTTCCCTCTTTAAGCTAAAAATCCGCGCCAAAAGACCTTCCTTATTTTGGTTTTCATCCGCCAGCATTAAACCTTCCCTGGATGAAATAAACTTGACAAAACGGTAATTATCAGGCATTTGAAACTCAGTGGTTGCATTTATGCGGCCGCCGATATTTACCAAGGAAGAACTTTTGTTTATATTATATCTTAATGCGGTATTCTTATCCAGTAATTCTGTAAAGAGGACCTGCTTTTTTTGACCCAGGTAAGCAAGACGAAAAATCTCGCTCTGCTGATATACATAGAGGACGGAAAATGATGTGATGAATACAACCATGGAAAGAAATTTAGTCAGCTTCATATTTTTTTTCTAACCTCTCCGCTGCCCTGAACTTAGAGCTACGGCTCGAAGGATTGGAATCAATCTCTTCCTGCGTAGGAGTCAGGGGTTTATTTGTTATAATATCGATTAATCCGTCTGCTTTAAGCGCACGGAATGTATGTTTAGTAACCCGATCCTCTAAAGAATGAAATGAAATAACACATATTCTAGCTTGCTTTTTTAAAATTGCAACCGCTTTCCTGATTGAGCTTTCCAGAACTTCCAGTTCTCTGTTGACTGCAATGCGTATCGCCTGAAAACTCCTGGTAGCCGGATGTATCCGGTAATAACTTTTACGGTATCTTTGCGGAATCGCCCGCATAACCAGATTAGCCAGCTGTTTTGTGGTTGCTATCGGGCCGCTCCTTCTTTCTTCGACTAAAAGACGGGCGATCCGGTTATGCCAACGCTCCTGTCCGAAATTCCAAAGCAAAGAAGAGATTTCATTTTCATTGAGGTTATTTACTAAATCATAAGCTGAGATATAACTAGACTTATCTAAGCGCATATCTAACGGCCCTTCCTCTTGAAAACTAAAACCCCTTTCGGCATTTTTTAATTGATAGCTGGAAATCCCTAAATCAAAAACAATTCCGTCTATTTCTTTTATATTTAAATCCCTTAAAATCTGGTCAAGTTCGGAGAAATTAGAATGGACAAAGCTACAAGAATCCTTATAATCTTCAAGCCTTTTTCGGCTTATCTCAAGCGAATCCTGGTCACGGTCGATACCGATTAATCTGCCTTGCGGCGTAATCCTTTTTAGAATTTCCAATGAATGGCCTCCGGTGCCCATCGTTGCATCTACAATTGTCTGGCCGGGCGCAAGGTTTAAATAACTTACTACTTCATTGAGCATTACCGGCACATGGAACGACATCTGATCTAGCATCTATACATCCATTAACTTTTCTGCGATCTCTTCAAAAGACTGGCGGGTATTTGCAAAAAATTCCTGCCATTTGTCTTTTGCCCAAATCTCGATACGGTTGGAAACTCCTACAATCATTACATCCTTTTTAATATCGGCAAAATCCTTTAAGTACTGGGGAAGCAAAATCCTGCCCTGCTTATCAAAACTGACTTCAACGGCTCCGCTAAAAAGCAACCGGTTAAAAGTACGGGACTGCTGTTTAGTAAACGGCATTGATTTAAATTTATTTTCCTGAGAGCGCCACTCTTCTTCTGAAAACATAAAAAGACATTTGTCTAAACCGCGGGTAACAAAGAATTTCTCTACGAATTGGTTTTTAGCCACTTCGCGAAATTTGGCGGGTAAGATCAATCGCCCTTTACGGTCAATTGAGTGTTCAAACTCCCCATAGAACATTTTTACCGTCCTTCCACTTCACTCCACTTTTAACCACTGAATACCAAAAGTATAGTCAAAATACCCCCTTTTGTCAAGAAAAATATTTACCTAAATGCAGCAAATACAACAAATTGTGCATTAAACCGGCATAATATCAAGCTATTGTGGTTTTTAAAAATCAGGGGTTAAGAATTTTACGGCAGGAAGCTATATCTTTTTTAATTTGGGAGGCTAATGTTTTAATTGTCGAAAATTTTTTGTCTGGCCGGATTAATTTAAAAAATTGGATTTCAAGGTATTTACCGTAGATGGCCTTGTAAAAATCAAAAATATGCACTTCGATGACCGGTTTATTTTTCTTAGGACTCATTGTCGGTTTCCGGCCGATATAACATATACCTTTATAAATTTTATTCTCAAAAATCACCTTAACCGCATAAATCCCTTCGGGAGGGACAACCTCATGATGAGGATTGATGTTTGCTGTAGGATACCCGAGCCGCCTACCAAGCCTTGAGCCTTTAATCACCGAGCCAAGAACGCTTACCGGCCGGCCGAGTAATTTTTCGCTTTTTTTCAGTCGGCCTTGCTTAATTAATCTTCTAATAGCGGTGCTGCTTACATCCTGATTGGCTGCCTTAATAATCGAAAATCCTCTTACTTTAAATTTATAAATTTTGCTAACCTTTTTCAAGAGCCCATAATCGCCTGAAGCATTCCTGCCAAAACGGTAATTTTTACCGATATAAATATAGCT
>JAQTTI010000056.1 GCA_028710845.1 Candidatus Omnitrophota bacterium
TATTTTCTTAACCCGGGCAAAAAATGTTCGGGTTTTTTGTTACTTAAGGTATAATATAAAAAATGAGATATTTTCTATTAACCTGTATCATTTTAATCTGTGGATGCCAGGATAACACCCCGGTGATTGGGCCTTATCCGACAGAAGGTCTGGCTTCCTGGTATAATCACGGGCTTACTGCTTCCGGAGAGAAATATGGGAAATATACCTGCGCAATGAGGACCAGAGAATTCGGAGGGTATTATCTGGTCTGCAATCTTGATAATAATAAGTGTGTTAGAGTCAGGCATAATGATTTTGGCCCGGCGATAAGGTTATTTAGACAGGGTAGGATCATAGATTTGAGCCGGGAGGCATTTGCTAGGATAGCTGATCTAAAAAAAGGGTTAATCAGGGTAAGGATAGGCGAAGTCTCTTCAGGAAAGATTGAATGAAAAAAGAAAGAATTATTACTGCCAAGCAAGCCAAGGTTCTGGATAAGAAAGCTTTGGATAGATTTGGGATACCGACTATTTTGCTTATGGAAAATGCCGGAAGCGCGATAAGTAAAGAAGCAATAAAGGCCTTAGCTAGCCGGCCGGGAAAAGTAGCGGTATTTTGCGGTACAGGCAATAACGGCGGGGACGGATTTTGCGCTGTCAGGCACTTTTTAGCAGCTGGAATCAGGCCGCAGATCTACTTAGCCGGGAAGGCTTGCGATGTTGGTAATGAGGCCAGGATTAATCTGGATATTCTTTTAAAATTAAAGCAGAAAATCATTTCGGTTGGCCTGTCAAATGCCGGTTTAGTTAAAAATAAGGTTAATAGGTGTAGTTTGATAATCGATGCGCTCTTGGGTGTGGGGGCCAAAGGAACAGTAAGGCCGGTTTACCGGTCTCTAATCGATATAATCAACTCTGCCAAGGCCTATGTTATATCGGTAGATATTCCCTCCGGATTAGATGCCACAACCGGTAAGGTCCTGGGCTGTTGCGTAAAGGCCGATCAGACTATTACCTTTGTTGCTAAAAAGCGCGGTATGATTATTAAGGAAGGAAAAAAATATTGCGGGAAGATTTTAATTAGCGGTATAGGAGTTGGGCTATGAAACAAATAATGATTTTAATCTTTTTCATTCTTGTTTTTAATACGATTAGCCCCGCCGGCATGGTTAGTTTTACCTTAGATGGCGCACCGTATAATAGCCCGTCCGAGCCAAGGCTCAGATACCCTATTTATGATACAGTCATTTTAAATGACGATCAACCATTGGAATTTAGCTGGTGGCTTGATTCTACGCTTACCGGCGGTTTTATTTTAAAGGTTTACAAAGGCTATAATATGTATGCGGATAATTTAATTTTAAAAGAAAATTTACCGGCTGACGCCGCTTCTTTTAAAGCTCCGCCGGATTTATTCGAAGAAGGCAAAGTTTATACATGGTCTTTGATACGTACATCAACCGCCGGATATAAAAGCGATAAAAGTTTCAATAGTTTTAAGATAATCAAAATAAAAAATGAGAATAAGAAGTAATTTTTTTCACAGTTTTTATCTAAAGGTCGCGGCATCTTTTGTCCTTTCATTGTTATTTGTCGCTCTTTTAGGTAATCTAATTCTTTTTAAGTATAGTTTGAAATCGCAGTTTGATGAATTTAGGGATAAGCTCAAAACAATTGCGCAGACCGCAGCGCTTTCGATCGATGTGGATCAATTAAGCATTATTCCTCTAAATTTCGAAGGGATAAATACTCTTTCTTTCAAGGAAATAGCAGTCCAATTGCTAAAAATAAAACAAGCTAATCCTTTGATCCGCTATATTTATATTATGACTAAAACAGATAAACCGGGTATCTTGCAATTTATAGTTGATCCCGATGCGCTTACAACCAAATCCGTTAAAGCCAAAGCTACATCTTTCCCGGGGGATAAATATGATGCCAGTGATTTCCCCGAAATGCTCGGTTCATTCAGGAAACCCGCAGCAGATACTAATTTATCTACTGATGAATGGGGTAAGTTCCTCTCGGGCTACGCCCCAATTCTTGATAGAAATAATAAACCCATTGCTATTTTAGGAATAGATATTGATGCGAGCGATGTCTATCTTGCTAAAAAAGAGTTACTCTTAAGAGGGGCATTTGTTTTATTTATGGGTCTTATTTTTGCTTTAGGTTTAGGGGCAATATTTTCCATTAGAATAATTACTCCTATTAAAAAATTAATAGATGGTACTAAACATATTGCAGAAGGCAACTTGGAATATCAGGTTGAAATTCCGTCCCGTGATGAGATCGGCCAGCTTGCCGAGTCTTTTAATAAGATGTCTTTAAGTTTAAAAGATGCCCGGGATAAATTACATGATTATTTCTATCGCGTAGTTCAAGCGATGGTGCGGAGTTTGGAGGCAAAAGATTCTTATACCCGCGGGCACTCAGATAGAGTCGGCGAATATGCCTATCAAATCGCCATTGTAATGGGTATACCCATAGAAAAGGCCCAATTATTGAAGCGGGCGGCGCAATTACATGATATTGGTAAATTAGGCATTCACGAAGATATATTAAACAAGAAAAGCAGTTTATCTTCCGATGAGGGGGAGCTTATACGCAAGCACCCCGTAGTCGGAGAAGAAATATTAAAACCGGTATTTTTAGATACGGAGATGCTTTCTGTGGTTAGGTCGCATCATGAGCGTTATGACGGCAAAGGTTATCCCGATAATTTAAAATCAGAACAAACCGGTATTTTACCTCAAATTGTTTCGGTTGCCGACGCCTACGACGCAATGACATCCACCCGTTCATACCACGAAAAGATGACTAAAGAAGAAGCGATAGCTAAAATTAAGGAAGGCGCGGGTACTCAATTCAATCCTGCAGTTGTTGAAGCATTTTGTAAGGTATTCAGCTGATTTATCTGTTCAATCTAAGGCTAAGCCTGCCAGAATTAGCCGTAAAAATAGTCATATTATTACTGGACAAATCATAAAAATGTGTTAAGCTTATTAAGTAGTGAATAAAGGATTAGAAGTTTGTAGGCCGCGAGGTGCAAAAACTAACCTTCGCGGTTTTTTGTTTCTGCCGTTATTTACTAAAAAAATTAAGAGGAGAGGGGGTAGTAAATAATGGCAAAAGGCAAAGTAAAGTGGTTTTCAGACCAGAAAGGTTTTGGTTTTATCACACCTGAATCCGGTAGCGATGTATTCGTTCATCACAGCGCAATCCAGGGTGAAGGTTATAAGTCTTTAGCTGAGGGTCAGGAAGTCGAGTTTAATATCGAAAAAGGACCTAAAGGCGAACAGGCTACAAATGTTGTAAAACTTTAAACACCTAAGGTAAAAAGTCCCGCTTATTAAATATAGGCGGGACTTTTTTTATGCCTAAATATGATTGGAATTATTAATAAAGGAATGTATAATAATCAGATGAAAAATAAACCTAAAGTTATTGATTGCGATACCTGTACAAATCAGGCAGATTGCTGTAGGTTGGGGGCATGGATAGACCTTGAAGAAGCCAAGAAAATATTATCCCTTGGCATAAAAGGCGATTTTTTCCATTTGGAGATCGATAAAGCTTTTCCTTCAGGATACAAGGTTGGTACGAGCTACGAAGATGAGCCTTGCGTTTTCTTGGACCCCGACGGTTTGTGCCGGATACATAAGATCGATTATTCATTTAAGCCGGTAACCTGCAAAGAGTTCCCTTATGAAGACGGTAAAATTGCATCTATAGCCGAATTTTTATGCGTTGCCCATAAGAAGCAGAAAGCCAAGACCCGGAGGAAGAAATAATGGCGGATAGAGATCAGAAATGGTATTTTAGAACCTGGTCTTTAATCGCATCTTTTCTCGTTCTTGGACCGTTTATGCTTCCTCTGGTCTGGGCCAATCCGCGTTTTAACAAAAAAACTAAAATAATCATCAGTGCTTTAATTATCTTGCTTACCATTTTACAGGGCCTGATTTTAGTAAAAACAATGAAGTTACTGAACGGCTATTATCAAAAGATCCTTGAAATTCAATATTAAAGATGAAATATAGCGTAGGTAAAATTGGCAGGGTTTTTCTCCTCAAATTCGAGAATAATGACATTCTAATCAAGAGCCTTGTTGGTTTAGCTAAGAAGGAGAGGATAAAATCCGCTTCGATTATTTTTATCGGAGCCCTGCGGGAAGGCGATTTAGTTACCGGCCCCAAAAAACCGGTTATACCGCCAGAGCCGAACAAAAAAACTTTTAAAGACGGCTGGGAAGTAATGGGCCTTGGGACAATATTTTCTAATTCCAGCGGCCCTCAGATCCACATTCATGCCAGCATGGGTAAAAAGAACCGGGTTTTAACCGGGTGCGTCCGCGGAAACTCCAAGGTATTCTTGGTTATTGAAGCGGTTATTTTAGAGTTAAAAGGAATCAAAGCCAATAAAGAAATCGATCCGAAAACCGGGCTGAATCTTTTAAGGATTATCTAAACCAGGTTTAAAAATTCCGGAGGCATGTTATAATGTTAAACCAGAAGGAAGGCATGGATTTTAGCTCGATCAAGAACAATTTAAAAGCATTAAACTTCGAAAGCATCCGTCAGGAAACTAATAATTACCTGGAAGCAGTGATTGTTCAGCAGGAGATTGAAAAGCTTAATTTTTGTTTAAAGAATATATTCGCCGATCCGGTTTTTCCGGCTAATGAAAGCTTGGAAGAAGGCCTGCAGAAAACAGTAGATTCTTTCGGAGGTATCATGCAGGGGCAGACCTTATATTTCAAAAATATTGGAGCCAACAATGTTTTTGCTATGCTCTGGCCGTGGCGCGATGGCATACATACTACCGTAAAGATTATTTTTAAATAGGAGCTAGAATGAGTTTGAAATTTGATTTTAATAACATGATTAGCTTGAATGTCGGCGAACACGGGGTAAAACAGGAGGATATCGACGAAATCCTGCCCTTTGCGCACACCGCAGCAACCCATTTAAAGAAAATTATTTCCGATCCCGGCGCCCGAGTGAAATTAAGCCTGGAGTGGGCTAAATTACACCAGCAGGATAAAAAACAGATAGACGATATTATTAAGCTCGGCCGTCAAATTTCCTTAAAATATGAAAATGTTTTATTTTTAGGCATCGGCGGTTCCTATCTTGGTTTAAAGGCAGCCCAAGACGCGCTATGCCCGCCATATTATAATGAATTCAAAACTTTAAGGAAAAAATCAGCCCGGATCTATCTTGAAGGCAATAATCTCGATCCCGATACTTTACAGGTATTGCTAAAAAACCTTAACCCCAAGAAGACATTTGTGGTGGTGATTTCCAAATCCGGGGAAACTACGGAAACCAAAGTCGCGTTTATTTTAGTCGAGCAGTGGCTTAAGAAAGCAATCGGCAAAGATTTCGGCAGGCAGGTTTTGGCAATTACTGATCCCGAAAGCGGTTCATTGCGGAAAAGAGTCAATGAAGAGCAGAAAAAAGACCCGTTAAGTTTCCGGTCATTGCCGCTTTTAAAAGGCGTAGGCGGCAGATATTCGGAATTTAATATGGGCCTGCTTCATTTAGCGATCACCGGCATCAATATAAAAGAATTGTTTGAGGGCGTAAAGGATATGGCTTCTGCTTGCAGCCAGGATAATGTTTTAAAAAATCCCGCTTATATGTATGCTTTGTTGCAGGTCATCCTTTACCGGAAAAAAGCAAAATCATTGTCGATACTAATGCCTTTTTCGCAAACCCTTAAATCTACGGCAGACTGGTACGTCCAGCTTTTGGCGGAGAGCTTAGGCAAAAAATACCACCGTAAAATAGAAAACCATGATGGTTTAGAAAGCTGGGTTACTGACAAGGATAACCTGTTTAACCGGGGGCCGACCCCTATTGCGGCCTCAGGTACGAATGACCTGCATTCTATACAGCAAAATAACGTCGAAGGGGAGAATAATAAGGTTATAACATTTATCCGCGTCCAGGAGTTTAAAACGGAGCTGAAGGTTCCGGCAAAAGAGGCTGCCTTTTTGGCGGGTAAGAGTTTTAGCCAGTTGATGCAGATTGCCCAGGAAGCTACCGAGTGGGCTTTGACCAGCGAAAAAAGGCCCAATTGCACAATAATTATGCCGCAGGTTAATGCCTATTATTGGGGCGCATTACTGTTTTTCTTCGAAATGGCAACCGCCTTTGAAGGAGAGTTATTTAATGTAAATGCTTTTGATCAGCCCGGAGTCGAAGGGTATAAAAATTATATGTATTACAAGCTAGGTAAACCCGGAATTCCGCCAGCAGTTGCCGAAGAGATAAAGAAGAAACCGCTAATCAAAGACCCTAAATACATACTTTAAAAAATGGGGTCAGAGCTAATTTATTTTCTTTTGCCACCCAATAAATTAGCTCTGACCCCATTTTTATAACATGCTAGAAATCGGAAAATTGAAACTTAAATCAAATTTGATCATGTCGCCAATGGCAGGGATTACCGATCTGCCGTTTCGTATGCTTTGCCGTAAATTCGCGGCAGAACTTGCTTTTGTGGAGATGATCAATTGCCGTTCAGTCAGCCATAAAAGCCGTAGGACTAAACAGATGCTTAGTACTTTACCTGAGGACCGGCCTTTGGGCGTGCAGATATTAGGCTGCGAAGAGCAGTATATCTTAAAATCTCTTGAAGTCTTAAGGAACTATAAATTTGATATTCTGGATTTTAACGCCGCCTGCCCGGCTAAGAAAGTAGCCCGAAGAGGGGAAGGCGCTAGTCTGCTGCGCGAGCCTAAAAAATTAAAAAAAATCTTAAAATTAATAGTAAAAAACGCCTGGCTTCCGGTAAGCATTAAGATGCGCCTAGGCTGGGATAAGGATTCTGTTAATGCCAAAGATATTGCTGTGCTTGCCCAGGATTGCGGGGTAAACGCTATTTTTATCCATGGCCGGACTAAAACCCAGGAATACAGCGGGAC
>JAQTTI010000057.1 GCA_028710845.1 Candidatus Omnitrophota bacterium
CTCCCTTCATTACGCTACCTGCTTTTGAACGGGTTTTCTGATCTCTCATCGCCTGCTGAAATACTTCTTCTGAAAAACTTATTTTTTGCTGATCCAACCACTCTTTAGTCAATTCAAGGGGGATTCCATAAGTATCATGAAGCAAAAAAGCGATGTTTCCTACTTTTTCAGGATCCGGTTTTTTTATAAATTCGGCAAACTTATCATTAAATAAATCCTGACTTGAACTAAGGACAAAAATAAAATTATTTTCCTCCGCTAAAACTACCCGAGCAATGTCCTCCCTGCGGCTAATTAGCTCCGGATAAGGGTTACGCATTATCTCGGCAACTATCGAAACCAGTTTGTAAAGAAAAGGCTCGGCTATCCCCAGCCCCTTAAGATGCAGAACGGCTTTACGGATTACCTTCCTGACTACATAGCCTCTTCCTTCATTAGAAGGCATGATCCCATCGAAAATTGAGAAGGTAACAGCCCTGATGTGATCGGCTACGGCATAAACTACCTTAAGATCTGGCTTAACTTGTAAAGTGCGCTGGATCTCTTTTATTATCGGCTGAAATAATTCTGTTTCGAAATTATTCTGCTTGCCCTGCATAACTGCAGTCAGCCTTTCTAAACCCATACCTGTATCTATATTTTTATTGGGCAAAGGTTCCAGGCTTGTATCATCTTTACGGTTAAACTGGGTAAAAACCAGATTCCATATTTCAACGAACCTTCCGCAGGAACAAGATGGATCACAAATTTTTTCTCCACAGCCTACTTCCGGGCCAAAATCATAAAAGATTTCCGAACAGGGGCCGCAGGGCCCGTTCGGCCCTTTTGTTCTTGCCTCAGCCGGCCAAAAATTATCTTTATCACCAAGCCTTACAATTCTGTCCTCCGGTACTTTTACGATATCTTTCCAGATATTGTAAGCCTGATCATCATCCTGATACACTGAAACCCTGAGCTTCTCCGGGCTGATGGAGAGCTCTTTAGTCAGAAATTCCCAGGCCCAGGAAATAGCCTCTTTTTTAAAATAATCGCCGAAAGAAAAATTTCCCAACATCTCGAAAAAAGTATGATGGCAGCTTGTCTGACCGACTTTTTCCAGGTCGTCCGTACGCAGGCAGCGTTGAGAAGTAGCAGCCCGCTTAAACCCGGAATCAAAACCCATAAACTCTTTTTTAAACTGGTTCATTCCGGCGGGAGTGAACAACACGGTAGGGTCATCTTTAGGAACCAAAGAGTCGCTATCGACGATTTTGTGGCCTCTGGCCTTAAAAAAGACGAGGAATTTTTCTCTTAATAAATCTGCTGTCATAATTGCTTAATCACATCATTAACTATATCGGGGGAGAAACCTCTGCGCAATAGATATGCATATACGCGCGATTTTGCTAATCTAGGTTCTATTCCTTTTTGCTTAGAAAATCTTTGCCTGGCTAAATCACTTACTACCCGGGTTTCATCATAACCACATTTAGCCTGGTTAAGCGTACTTTCAATAATTTCTTTATCCAGGCCTTTTACGGATAACTCCATCTTTATCCGCCTTAGGCCAAAAGGCCGATTAAGCCTCGAGCCTACCCAGGCTTTAGCGAAAACCCGGTCATCAATAAAATTTTTTTCTTTTAAAAATTCAATCGTGCTTCTGCTTAGCTGTTCGGAAAAACCCTTTTGTCTTAACCTTTGCAATAATTCGTTTGCGCTGCGCAGGCGGAACTTAAGCAGCAAGAAAGCATAAGCCCTGGCTTCTTCGGTATTTTGCGGTTTATTCTGCGCTAGACTTTTTACGGGCAGCTTTTTCAATATCTTCCTGTAGTTTCGGATTTTCTTTCAAGAATTTTATTGCCGCATCCCGGCCCTGGCCTAATTTCTTGTCTTCGAATGAAAGCCAGGTTCCGCTCTTGGCAATTATTTCAAGGCTTAATGCCCCGTCGATTACGGCACCTGCCTTGGATATCCCTTCGTTGTGCAGTATATCAAATTCCGCCTCGCGAAACGGAGATGCGACTTTGTTTTTTACCACCCTTACCCTGACATGCCCGCCGATTACTTTATCGGCTTCTTTTAGCGTGGCTATCCTGCGCACGTCCAATCTTACTGATGAATAAAATTTAAGCGCCCGGCCTCCGGGAGTAGTTTCCGGTGAACCAAACATTACCCCGATTTTTTCGCGCAGCTGATTAATGAAAATAACCGTAGTCCTGGACTTGCTTATCGAGCCGGTAAGTTTACGTAATGCCTGAGACATAAGCCTGGCCTGAAGGCCCATATGCGAATCGCCCATTTCCCCCTCTATTTCTGCTCTGGGAGTCAAGGCTGCGACTGAATCAATAACTACCAAATCTACGGCATTAGATCGCACCAAGGTTTCAGCAATCTCTAAAGCCTGCTCGCCGGTATCCGGCTGGGAGATCAAAAGCTCATCTAAATTTACCCCGATTATCTTGGCATAATTCGAATCAAATGCATGTTCGGCATCGATAAAAGCTGCTACTCCGCCTTTTTTCTGAATCTCTCTTATCGCTGTTAAGGTTAGAGTAGTTTTTCCCGATGCTTCAGGACCATATATCTCAATAACTCTTCCGCGGGGAAGACCTCCCACCCCTAAGGCCAAATCAAGAGTAAGGGCACCGGTTGAAATAGTCTCAACATTAGCTTTTACATGCGCCCCCAGCTTCATAATTGAGCCTTTACCAAACTGCTTTTCAATCTGGGCAAGAGCAAGCTCTAGAGCCTTATGACGATCAGAAATTTCCTTAACCTCTTCTTTTTCTTTTTTCTTTTCAATTACCATTTAAATCCTCCCTGACTATCTACTAAACAGTCATTTTTTAAGTTTTTAGAAGTAATATTATAACCTGCCCCTATAGCACTGTCAAACAATAAAAAACCTCCTTTCCGCTCTAATAGACGCGATTGGAGGCTAAAATCTAACGGTTTTTAAGTTTATCTAAAATCTAGAATTGTAAATTTTACTGCTTCTTTTTTAACTGATCGACCTCTTGCTTTAGGGTTTGGATCTCCTGCTCTTGAGCCTTCATTGCCTCAATGAGTATAGGAACCAGTTCAGTATAAGAAACTGCTTTTTCCCCATTGCTGCCGGTTTTAACTACTTCCGGAAAGACTTCCTCTATTTCCTGAGCAATAACCCCATAATGACGGCCGGAAGGAAATCCCTTATCTTTAAATTCATCAGTTTTCCATTCAAAAATAACTCCCCTGATTTTTAAAAGCTTTTCAAGCGGGCCGTCAATATCGCTAATATTCTTCTTAAATTTCATATCAGAACCTTGCCAGCCGCCTGTAGAATAAGCTGTTCCATTGACATAAAGCCTGTAGCCTTGGGGATCGGATGTGCCTATACCAACCGTACCTAGACCGCCATGCCCGTTTACGATCCTCATATGCTCTCCGGTATCAATCTTAAAAATCAGATCGCTACCCGTGTGCGCATTTCCGCCTACCGAGAACATCCCAGTATCTCCATCCTCTTCAAATGCATATCCTACGTTAGCTCCGTTATTAGCCGGAGTAGGATTTCCTTTATTTGCCCTGATCCCGCCGGCGACAGTCAACCGGGCAAGCGGAATAGTTGTCCCAACAGCCATATTACCTCTGTAAAAAAATAAAGTATCGCTCATCTGCCCGATCTGAGCATTGCCGTCTCCGGGGTAAAAAGAAATACTGCCGATAGTTGCGCCCAGATTGTGGGTCCTTAACGCAAGGTGAAAAGCACTATCAATTAACATAGCATTGACATGGCTGGTATCGGAAGAAGTGATCCGCCCTGAGGGGTAACTGTCAAAATAAATAGTGCCGCCGGTATTACTGGCCCATTCGCCTAATCTTATATCTCCCGGTGATTTTATAGCAGTGCCGGTAGTATTAATTTCTAAAGGAACGGTTGGAGCAATTGTCCTGATGCCGACATTGCCGTTATTAGTAACTGTAAATGCCTCAGTCCCCCCGCTTCCGTCACCTGCGCCTACGCCGGTTACGACACTTAACCTGCGCTGATCCCATGAGCCGCTAGTACCGTTATAACGTATGGCAAAAGCTGCATTTGTGCCGCTAAACATCATCTGGTTTATATTTCCTGGGCCGCTGTAAAATTGGATAAACTCATTAACGGTACGATTTTGATAAGGCGCTCCGCCCCTGGCAATTGTAATCGGATTTTGCGGTGGCACCACCCCAAGCCATATGGAACTTGGGTCGATTCCGAGCCTGCCTCCTCTTAAAGCAAAATTTCCACCCTCTAGGTGAAACCTCTCAAAAGGCGTTGCTGTCCCTATGCCAACATTGCCTTCAACCACTAAATCTGCTTGAAAATCCACCTCTCCGCCGTCACCGTTAACATTTTCCCAGGTAAAAGCAGCTCCGTCTATATAGTTATCGCCGATGGCAATCCTGGCTGCTCTTAGTTCGCGGTAGTTGCCGAACGGAGAAGGATAATAGGTAGTAATGGTAATGTCTTCGGCAAAAGAAAGCTGGAGGAGAGAAAATAAAAAACAGAAAAAGAATCCGCAGATTTTAAATAATCTTACCACTTTAGGCCCCCGTCCTTATACAAATATAATCTACTGTTCCGCTGGGAGAACAAATTCATCCCTAAACTGCATTAAAGGCCGGACTATTGGGTTACTCTGCGCTATTTTCTTGTAACTGCGCTAATTTTGCTTCCAAAGCTTTTATTCTCTCATTCAATTGGGAAATATATATGTGCGCTTTTTCCAGCTCTTCTAATATACCTACGGATTGCCCGCTAAGTTCCATCTCAATGTTTCCTGACTTATCTTTCATTACTTCCGGGATAGCTTTTAGATGCTTATGTTCCCACATATATTCTGAATGTTCGTCTATAGACTCTAATTTATATGTCGGTTCAAAAACGTAATCCGGATAGTGTATACTAGTACCCCGCACCCAAAATTGATTAGCATAAACTAAACCATTTACATCCAAGGTACCTTGGGGAGCGGAAGTCCCAATACCAATATTTCCACCCGTAGTAATTCTCATCCGCTCAGCAGTATCTATCTTAAAAATAAGGTCACTGAGCATAACCGAATTGCCTCCAACAGCGAACATCCCGGTATCACCGTCTTGTTCAAACGAAAACCCGACATTGGAACTGTCATTTCCCCAGGTATTGCCTTTGTTCGCCCTCACTCCACCTGCGACATCCAGCATTGAACGGGGCGTCGTTATCCCGATACCAACACTTCCGGGGGTGTAAAATCCCTGGTTAAAATACATCTGGGCATAGCTGTCAAAGTGCAGACTATTTGTCGAGCCGGCATAATATATTGCGTGATTAGTATCGTTCCGACTAAAAAATCTTATTTTGGAACCACGGGTCCAAGGAACCGTATTTCCGCCATTTAAAGTAAGGTCTCCCTGAGTTATATGCAACGCGCTGTCATTGGCAGCGCCGACCACATCCAGCTTGCTCACCGGAGCTGTTGTTCCAAGGCCAACATTACCGTTGTCAAGAATAGTTACCATTTGGGTGCCGCTAGAATTCTGGGTCTGCAGGGTTAAGCCGTTGGTGGTCCCGGCTCCTCTAATAATCAACTTGCCGGTAGGAGTAGTCATCCCGATACCGACATTACCGGGGGTGTAAAATCCCTGGTTAAAATACATCTGGGCGTAGCTATCAAAGTGTAAACTGTTGGTTGCGCCTGAGTAATATATACGGTGGTTGGTATCGGTGCGGTCAAAGAATCTTATTCCGCAGCTACCCATGTTCCCGCCTCTTAAAGAGATATCCCCAAGATTTACATGCAGGGCGCTTACGTTGGCAGCGGAGCCAACAACTTCAACCCGGCTGGCAGGATTGGCCGTGCCAAAACCGGAATTCCCTTGAACCACTAAATCTGCCTGGAAATCCACCTCCCCGCCGTCACCGTTAACATTTTCCCAGGTATAAGCAACCCCGTCTATATAGTTATCGCCGATTGCAATCCTGGCCGCTCTTAGTTCGCGGTAGTTTCCGAACGGAGAAGGATAATAGGTAGTAATAGTAATGTCTTCGGCAAAAACAGAAGAAATCGTTAGTAAAATAATTAAAAAGAAAAAAGTAATTTTCATAAAAGATCTACCTTTCTGTTATATTCCTATCGCTACCCAGTCAACTACACCGCTAACCCCCGCCCGTCCGTAGTCGTTATCGGAAACCCTGATTACAAAAGAACTTGTCCCTATGCTTTGCAGATTCACTACTAACAAACCCGGTGAACCTCCTGCTGTGCGAGCGGTCACCATAACATAAGGCGCCGTCGAGAAAGTAGTGCCAAAGCTAACCGTATAAGAATTATAGTTGACAGAACCCGGGCTTGAAACCGGACCATAAGTACCCTTTATTCCCCCGCTAAACTTTCCATTAACTATGCAATTACCTTCAACCACTAGCCTTTGGCTAGGCGCCATATTTCCGATACCGACATTACCGGGGGTGTAAAATCCCTGGTTAAAATACATCTGGGCGTAGCTGTCAAAGTGCAAACTATTTGTCGAGCCGGCATAATATATTGCGTGGTTAGTATCATTCCGACTAAAAAATCTTATTTTGGAACCACGGGTCCAAGGAACCGTATTTCCGCCATTTAAAGTAAGGTCTCCCTGAGTTATATGCAACGCGCTGTCATTGGCAGCGCCGACCACATCCAGCTTGCTCACCGGAGCTGTTGTTCCAAGGCCAACATTACCGTTGTCAAGAATAGTTACCATTTGGGTGCCGCTAGAATTCTGGGTCTGCAGGGTTAAGCCGTTGGTGGTCCCGGCTCCTCTAATAATCAACTTGCCGGTAGGAGTAGTCATCCCGATACCGACATTACCGG
>JAQTTI010000058.1 GCA_028710845.1 Candidatus Omnitrophota bacterium
GAGGCAGCCGCCTGCTTAAGCTGATGTCTAAATTCGAAGAGGGGATAAAAGGTTTATTTGTGCCCGGAATGTTGTTTGAAGAGCTGGGATTCCGTTATTTCGGCCCTATTGATGGACATGACTTAAGCAAACTGATATCTACTTTAAAAAATATTACCGAGATCAAAGGCCCCCGCCTTTTACATGTGGTTACCAAAAAAGGAAAAGGCTGTGGTTTTGCCGAGAATAATCCGGTAAAGTTTCACGGAATCAGCCGATTTGATATAAATACCGGCGAAGTAGAAGTTAAGAAATCACCGAGTGAAAAAACTTATACTGAGATATTCGGCAACAAAATAGTCGAGCTGGCCAAAGCCGATAATAAGATTGTTGCGATTACCGCGGCTATGCCGGAAGGTACAGGGCTGGATAAGTTCAGGGACAATTTTGGCGAAAGGTTTTTTGATGTGGGCATAGCCGAACCCCATGCAGTTTGTTTTGCGGCGGGGCTGGCCAAACAGGGTTTTAAGCCGATTGTCGCCATATACTCGACATTTTTACAGCGGGCTTACGATCAAATTATCGAGGAGGTTGCTCTACAGGAACTTCCGGTAATCTTTGCCATTGACCGGGCGGGTATCGTCGGAGAAGATGGTGTAACCCACCAGGGGATATTCGACATTGCTTATTTAAGAAGCATACCTAACCTTACTATAATGGCGCCAAAAGACGGGGAAGAATTAGAGGCTATGCTTGATTTTGCTTTAAAATTAAACAGGCCGGCAGTAATAAGATACCCCAGGGCCAATGTTATCTACCGAAACGCCGCCTGCCAGCCGATAAAATTGGGGAAAGCAGAATTATTGAGGGAGGGTAAAAATTTTACCGTTATTGCTTTAGGTAGTATGGTCCAGTCCGCCCAGGAAGCTATTGAAATATTGGCCAAGGAAGGGATCCAAGGCACATTGATCAGCGCCCGATTTGCTGCACCACTTGACCTGGATCTGATTAAAAGTCACTGCGGAAGATCGCAATTTATTTTTACCCTGGAAGAAGGGATCAGAGATTCAGGGTTCGGAAGCGCAATCGCTCAGGATCTAGGTAAGCCGGTAAACCGGCTCGGCCTTCCTTTAGAGTTTATCCCGCATGGCTCAAGAGAGTTGTTATTAGAAAAATATGATTTAACCGCTAAAGGGATTGCCGGAAATATCCGTTCGGCTTTAAAAGATAATGGCTAAGATTACAATTAACCCAGAGAGGTGCAAAGGCTGTTTATTATGCGTAAGTTTCTGTCCCAAAGGGTTAATTAAAAAAAGCGAGAAACTGAATAAAAAAGGACTCAATTTTGCCGAATTTGTCCTAAATGGTGAATGCGCCGGCTGCCTGCAATGCGCGATAATTTGCCCGGATTGCTGTATAGAGGTGCATAAATGAAAAAAGATAAAATATTGATTTCTGGTAATGAGGCGATTGCCCAAGGCGCAATTGATGCCGGGTGCAATTTTTATGCCGGCTACCCGATTACCCCGCAAAACGAAATTATTGCTTATATGTCCAAACATATGGCCGATTCCGGCGGAGTGTCTATCCAGGCAGAATCGGAGCTGGCTGCAATCAGCATGGTTTATGGAGCTTCCGCCGCCGGGGCAAGGAGCATGACTTCATCATCTAGCCCCGGAATAAGCTTAAAACAGGAAGGGATATCTTATATCGCCGGTGCGCAACTGCCTGCGGTTATTGTAAATATTATGCGCGGCGGCCCGGGGCTTGGTAATATTGCCCCTTCGCAATCTGACTATTTTCAGGCAACCCGCGGTGGCGGACACGGGGATTACCGTTTAATAGTCCTTGCCCCTGCTTCTGTCCAGGAGGCATATGAACTTACCCGGCTTAGTTTTGATTTAGCCGATAAATACCGCATTCCGGTTATGATTTTAGGAGACGGAATATTGGGCCAGATGATGGAACCGGTTGAGTTAAGGCCTAAAACCAAAACTATTCCTCAAAAAAGCTGGGCGCTTAGCGGATGCCGGGGGAGAAAACCGAATATCGTTAAATCTTTTTTCCTGCGGGAAGGCGCGCTAGAAGAATTTAATAAAACTTTACAAAAAAATCACCAAATCATCAGTAAAAATGAAATCCGTTTTGAAGAAATAAATTTATCCGGCGCAAAAGTAGTTTTGGTCGCCTACGGTACCATGGCCCGGATTGCCAAAAGCGCTGTGGCTAAATTAAGCTCTAACGGCAAAAAAGTGGGGCTGATCAGGCCGATCAGCCTTTGGCCGTTCCCAAAAACAGCTTTTAATAGTAAAGATAAGAAATTAAAGTATCTTACTATTGAAATGTCGGCGGGACAGATGGTTGAGGATGTAAGGTTAGCGGTTAATGGCCGCAACCCGGTTGAATTTTTGGGCCGTTCAGGGGGAGGAGTACCGACGGAAGAAGAGATTATTAATAAGGTTAAGAAATTATTATAATGGAAAAATTATTTACTAAAACCGAGTCCTTGTATGATTTGCCCACACATTACTGCCCGGGGTGCGGCCACGGTATTGCCCACCGGTTAATTGCCGAGGTAGTTGACGAGTTAGGTATCCGGGAAAAAACCATTGGGATAGCCCCCGTAGGTTGCGCCGTAGTCGCCTATGATTACTGGAATTTTGATTGTTCGGAAGCAGCGCACGGCAGGGCACTGGCAGTTGCCACAGGTATCAAAAGAGTGCGCCCTCACAACATTGTTTTTACTTACCAGGGGGATGGTGATTTAGCCGCTATTGGCACCAATGAAACTATCCATGCGGCAAATCGCGGAGAAAACCTTTCGGTAGTTTTCATTAACAATGCAGTTTACGGAATGACCGGAGGCCAGATGGCTCCTACCACGCTCTTGGGCCAGAAAACTTCTACTTCTATCGAAGGAAGAAAAAAAGAAAAACATGGGTTCCCGCTAAAGATTTCTGAGATGTTAGCTTTATTACCCGGTGTTTGTTATATTGAAAGAGTCTCTTTCCATACACCTGCAGAAGTATTAAAAGCCAAACGGGCAATCAAACTAGCTTTCGAAAACCAGATTAATAACCTGGGTTTTTCTTTAGTTGAAATTCTTTCACCCTGTCCGACTTATTGGGGCCTTAATCCTAAAGAAGCGCTTGATTGGACCAGAGATATTATGCAAAAAGAATTTCCTTTGGGAAGGATCAAATGACTGAGCGTATAATTATTGCCGGTTCAGGCGGCCAGGGGGTTATGCTCCTCGGTAAAGTTTTGGCTGAGACAGCGATGCTTGAAGGTAAACAGGTTACCTATTTGCCTGCTTATGGGCCTGAGGTCCGCGGCGGTACAAGCCATTGCATGGTTACTATTTCGGATGAAGAAATCGGTTCTCCTTATATTAGCCAAGCGGATACTTTAATAATCTTAAATAACCCTTCATTGGAAAAATTTAAAGGCAAGCTTAGAAATAAGGGGTTGCTAATCCTTAATTCTTCTTTAGCTAAAAGCGAAAGCAGCGGCAAAACATGTTTATGCCAATTTCCATTTACCGATATGGCTATAAAGCTAGGCAATATAAAAGTGGCCAATATGGTGGCATTAGGATGTTATTTAAGCGCCAGAAAGACCCTTAAAATTAATGATGTCCTGCAGGTTTTTAAAATTATGGCGCCCGCCGGTAATTTAAGGATACTAGAAATCAATGAACAGGCGCTTGCGGAAGGAGCAGGTTTAAACCATGGTTAGAGTAAGATTTGCCCCCAGCCCTACGGGAAATTTACATATCGGCGGCGGCCGGACAGCCCTGTTTAACTGGCTTTTTTCCCAGTCAAATAAAGGAAAATTTATACTAAGAATCGAAGATACGGATCAAGAGCGCTCAAAAAAAGAATTTGTCGATGAAATACTATATAGCCTTAAATGGTTGGGTTTTAACTGGGATGAAATATATTATCAGAGCCAGCGTTTTGAAACTTACCGTAAATATGCCGATAATCTGCTTAAGTCAGGTTTAGCCTACATCGAAAAATCACCCGAAGGCAAAGAGGCGATTATTTATAAGGTTCCGGCTAAAAAGATAAATATTCGCGACTTAATCCGGGGAGAGATCGAATTTGACTCGAGCCTCATTAAGGATCAGGTATTAATCAAATCCGACGGAACGCCGACCTATAATTTCGCCTGCGTTATTGACGATGCTGAAATGGAGATCAGCCATATTATACGAGGGGATGACCATATCTCCAATACCCCCAAACAGGTCCTTTTGTATGAGGCACTGGGTTTTAAAATACCGTTTTTTGCCCACCTGCCTTTAATAATGGGGATAGACGGGGGAAGGCTTTCTAAGCGTACCGGGGCAACTGCGATCAGTGATTACCGGAAAAATGGCTATCTCTCGGAAGCCCTGTTAAATTACCTTCTTTTGCTCAGTTGGTCGCCGGGTGGCAACCGGGAAATTATCGGGATAGAAGAGGCGGTGAAATTATTCGATATAAAAACCGTGAATAAAACCTCGGCAACCTTTGATTTAAAGAAATTGGACTGGATCAATAACCAGTACTTGAAAAACGCAGATCCGGAAAAGCTGGCCGATGAGCTTATCCCTTTACTTGAAGATAAAAAATTGATAACTAAAGAAAAATTTGACCGGGGTAATTTATTGGATTTGGTAAAATTATTCCAGGCCCGCCTGCCTAGGCTGAATGATTTTGTGGATTGGGCGGATTTTTTCTTCCTCGATGAACCGGTTATGGATGAGGCTGCGGTAAAAAAATATCTGGATGCAGATAATCCGCTCCTGTCAAAAGCCTTCGGCCTTTTTGTGCAAAGCCTGGATAATTTAGAAGAATATGAGATCGCTAATATCGAATCGGCCTTTCGCCAACTAGTGGCAGACCTGGGAATGGAAGCCAAGCAGCTAATCCATCCGATCCGGGTTGCTCTTACCGGTAAAACTATCGGACCGGGCTTGTTCGAAGTGATTTATTATCTGGGAAAAGAGCGCAGCAAAAAAAGGCTGTTAAAATGGGTAAGATAATCTTTAGTTTATTTTTTCTCTCGGTAATTTTTATATTAGGACTGGTTTTTGTTAAAGGCAAGGTTGGCCCTCTTTTTAAAGCTAATCCGGTTTCATCAAGCGATGCCAAAGGCCAGGGCATAAAAACTATGGGCATTGAGGAATACCGGGAATTGGTGAAGTCAACCCTCGACAATATGTCTATTTCTGTTTCTGAAGCCGAGGAGCAGCCTAAACCAAGCCCCAAAGAAAGAATTAAGCCCAAAGTCATTATTATCGAAGACTGATAAAGCAACAAAATAATTCTTTTCTCGGCCCCCTTGATATTGCCGTACAATATGTTATATTTCCTTAGTAAACTTTAAGTGAGGCAAGGGGAAACTACCAGCGGGCAGGCAATGCCCAGAGATAAAAGCCAATAAAATTTCCCCTTGTCTTTTTATTTTTTATGCTATTATAGTAACAGTTGGCTGTATATAAAAAGGGGGCAAGAAATGAAGCAAAGGTTTTTTTTGTCGGTTTTTCTTTTTGTTTTTATTTTTTTAGCCAGCGGATGTACTGTCGCCAAAGGTATTAGCGGGCTTGGCAATGGAATGGCTGAAGGGTTTCAGGAAGATTGCAAAGCCATACAAAAGGCAGACAACTGGGCTAAGACCAATCTTTGGTAAGAAGTTAAAACTAAAAATAAGCCGGGAAGATATCTTCCCGGCTTTTTATTTTAAAAAATAGTTCTTCAGTTTTTTAAGCAGGTAATGCCCCCGTCCAGATTTCTGTAACAGCTGGTTACCGGACCTTCTTGTTCCTGGGGGTTAACATAGAAAGACTGGAATTCCCTATAGTACCTTTCCCGCTGGAGCCTTTTTAGCTCTTCCTGTTTTTGCTCTTTTGAATAATTCTGCCAAGAGGGCGAATTTTCTATAGCCTTTTTTCTATTGAGATAGGTTTGCCGGTCCATTTTTCCGCTTAAATAATCTGTTTCCATTGCTTTTAAGGTGTCATTTGTTATCTTATCTTTTGCGCAAGCCGAGACAATAAAGATTAATATAATAACAGCCAGAAATCTTTTCATATTACGCTAGTTTAGTTTCTTTTAATAGCCTATGATTATTTGCCCAAAGAATAATAGCGGTTATTAAACCTAAAAGGGGTATAAATAAAAGGATTAACCAGAATACCGGCCTGGTTTTAGTTAAGCCGTATTTCTGTAATATCTTAGCCGACTGGAAACCCAAAACGAAAAAACTGGCAGCAAAAAGAATTATAACGATTGCAAATAATAAGATAGAAGCTCCCATTAATAAACCAAGAAGAGTAGCGCCGGGATTGCACATAAAGAACTGCTTTATTGTCGGGGCAAAAATTTGTAATAAAGCGCCGATTGCAAAATAGGTCAAAAACACAAAGTTAAATAATTTTAATGTTTTAGCTTCTTCCTCATTGCATTTTGGCATTTTTTCTCCTTTTTAAGGTTTGATTATCCATCAATATCTATATATTACCACTTAATGGGAATATTCCTAAAAAAACTTGGATTTTTTTGAAAATAATCGGAAAAATCATTCTTTACAGCAGTTGATAAAGTAGGTATAATTACTCTAAATTTACCCCTTTTGCGGCATTTGCCCTGTCGTCTAATTTGAGCACCTTGGTTTATATTTAGCGAAATCCCGCCGTTTTTTAGGCGGGAGGTAGGACACCGCTTTAGAGCATTTATTGCCCTGTCGTCTAATGGTAGGACACAAGATTCTGGATCTTGTTATCATGGTTCGAGTCCATGCGGGGCAGAATACAACCG
>JAQTTI010000059.1 GCA_028710845.1 Candidatus Omnitrophota bacterium
TTCTTCCGAAACCTCTTTTGCTTTTGATTCGAGCATCACCACGCCGTTTTTGTTGCAAGCGACCACAACTTCCAGGTCGGAACTTTCTATTTCGGCAAAGGTAGGATTAAGGATGAATTCGTTATTTACCCTGGCCACCCGGCAGCTGACTAAAGGACCGTTGAAAGGAATGTCTGAAATTGATAAAGCAGCGCTGGCGCCGATCAAAGCCAATATGGTCGGGTCATTCTCTCCATCGCTAGATAGAACCATGGCCATAACCTGGACTTCGTTTAGAAAACCATCGGGAAACAACGGCCTTATCGGTCGGTCAATTAATCGAGAACCTAATATTTCATTCTCCGAAGGCCTGCCTTCGCGCTTGAAGAAACCTCCGGGGATCCTGCCTGCGGCATACGTTTTTTCCTGGTATTCGACTGTTAAAGGGAAAAAATCCTGGCCTTCTCTTATTTCCCGCGACATACAAGCTGTAACCAGGATAACCGTAGCTCCATAAGTAACTGTTACTGAGCCGTTGGCCTGCTTGGCAATCTTGCCGGTTTCTAAAATAAGGTCGTTTTTACCAAATTTAATTTTTAAACTTTTATTCTGCATGATTACTCTTTCTTTATTATTAATGATTCTTTTTTTACGAAGGATTACTTTCTCAGGCTAAGTTTTCCGAGAATCTTTTCATACTTCTTCATGTCCTTATCCTTGAGGTACTTGAGGAGTCTGCGGCGCCTGCTTACTAAAAGAAGCAGCCCGCGGCGAGAATGAAGATCTTTTTTATGTGATTTAAAATGCTCTCCTAAGTCATTGATCCTTTCTGTAAGGATCGCTATCTGAACCTCCGCAGATCCGGTATCCCTGGAATGCACTTTAAAGTTATCGATTAATTTTGCTTTTTGCTCCTTTGCCAAAACCAAATCTCTACCTCCTTTTTCTTAACGATTATACGGTAATTAATTTGACTAGTCAATATTTTTAATGAGCGGACAACTTATGGAGTACGAAGAACGACATAAGTTGTAGCGAAGCGTCCGCGAATTAATCCTGATCCAACGAGAAAATGCCGGAGCATTTTCGAGTTCTTTGGAGCAGGAACCATATTACAATATTTAATATATTACCACAATAAATCTTTTATGCAACTTCAATCTCGCTAATTTTTTTACGCGATAACTTCTTTTCTGCATGCTTGCGCTTGCCTTCTAATATTCTTTTTTTAAGCCCCGCTGGCTTGGGCCGGTTTTTTCGCACGATTTTGGCTTTAAGCGATTGCCTGGCCAGGTTATCCTGCTGGATCTTGTTAGCAATCTTACTTAAAAGTATATGCCTTGCCAGTGAACGATTCATCGCCTGGGATCTTTGCCGCTGGCATTTTACCTCTATCCCGGTCGGCAGATGCTTTAAATATACACAGGTAGAAGTCTTATTGACATTCTGGCCGCCGGGGCCGCTGGAACGGACAAAGTTTTCCACTATATCTTCCTCGCGCACTCCCAAAAGAAACATCCTTTGTTCCAAAGTTACCGCTTTTCCCGGCTTTGCGTTCATTGCTTTAGGATTGTTCCCCAATTTCCAGATCGATATTTTTAATTAAATTTTCCAAATCTTTGACTAAAGGCGCGGAAAGTATTTTTAAGGTACTGGCCTCGGTTTTAAGCAAACGCAGCTGACCCACCAGCCTCTTTAAGGTGGATAGCCTCCTTTTTTCCTGTATTTCTTCGCTATCAAACTCCTGCCTTTGCCTGATTATCACCCCTAAATTCTTTTTTACTTCCCCGGCGTCTTTGCCTTTTTCGAATATTTCCTTTTTTAAACTTTGATAGTCATCCTCATCGATGGTTTTTTTATTTTTCGCCTGGCGCAGGATGTCTACTGATTCAAAACTGGGGATATTGACAGGCTGGGCTTGTTCGGTGTAATCGCTTTTTAAATACTGCGGCTCTTCCTTTTCAAGGAAATAATATGATTTTAACAGTTTCATTGCCGTTTGCTTGCGTATTCCTATCTCGCGGGCAACATAAACATCAAAATTAACATAACCCCATTCTTTATACATTTTGTCTTTGTAAACCGAATATAAAGAGCGGCCCAATTCGATCCAGGAAGATTTAAAACTTTTGGCGCTGGCAAGTATATGGTAGCGTATAGAGTTTACATCCAACCCTTCCATTTTTGCTTCGATATTTTTTAATGACTTGGTCTGCGCTGCCTGCATTATTTTCTGCCTCCTTAATTCTTAAATATATTTTTTAATTCTTTACCGATATCTTTATATTTTTCGATCTTACTGGTGACTTTATCAATTATCTGTTCTGGAGACTGACCGGACAGGTTCTTCATCGCGGCCTTAAGGATTATTCCTTTTATTTTATCCGGGCTTAAAGACGGGTTATTCAGCTTTGTATCTATTTCGAATTCAAGCCGCAGATTGCCCTGCTGATCGGTAAACATATCTAAAGCGTCGCTGGTCAACCCGAATTCAAACCCTTGTTCAGCCTGAGGCTCTTCCAAGCTTTTTTCATAATTTAATCCGATCAGGTTAAAAACAGTCATAATTTTCAAGTCGTTGTTTTTCGATTTAAAAACAGAAGTTATATTCAACGACCCGGAAGCAAGCTTTCTATTTGAAATAAAATTACCGTAATAAGGAGAAAAATTAACCAAACCGAGGTCTTTAAGTTCTAATTTTGCGTCCATATTCCCGGACAGATAATCCAGCTTACCATAAAAAGCAATGTCTCCCAGGGAAGACATTTTTGAGTCTGCAATCTGGGCAGTAAGGTTGAAATCAGCGGCTAAAGAAGTAACCGGTAGGACGACTTTCGATATTTTTATATTTAATCTATTTATAACTGTCTGGAAACCGTTGGGATTTATTTTTTTATCGGTAAAAATAATTTTGCCGTCAACAACCCTTAGGCTGGTTAAATAAATCGCCGGCGCCTTTTGTTTCTGCTCCAAAGCAGGAAGATTCATTTTTCCATCGGGCGATTGCTCAAGATTAACCACGGGTTCTACGATATTTAGGCCATGGATGACTATTTTACCGAATAAAAGAGAAATTAGACTGGGAGCAAACGAGATCTTTTTAATTCTGGCCAGATTACCGATCTCTGCTTTTTCGATATTTATAATAAAAGGCAGGGACAAGCTTATTTTACCGATACTGCTTTTAAGCTTTAGGTTCTCTTCAATTTGCCTTTCGACTATTCTGGGGGCAATTGAGCCGACAATGATATTGGCTGCTATAAAAAATATAATTAAAACCGCTAAAATTAAAATTATAACCCTAGACTTTTTTTTCATTTATTATCTCTCATTAAGTGCCAACTGAATCTTGGAATAAACCTCATCCCTAAGTTTAGCAAAATCCCCCGGGTTAAACCCTTCTGTTTCAACAGCAGGCAATACTGTTACCACAGCAGCTACCCTGCCACTAAAAATCCAACTGCCTTTAGGAATTGCTTCCTGCGTCCCTTTAATGCAAATAGGAAGAATGGCTTTCTTTTCCTTGATCGCCAGCTTAAATGCCCCATTTTGGAATTGGCCCATCTGTTCATTTACGCTGCGGGTTCCTTCGGGAAAAAATAGAACCGACATATCTTTTCTTAACCAATCGCTAGCTTCCTGGTAAATCTGCTTGATGCTTGTAAAATCGCCGCGGGTAAGCCTGATATGCTTAATCAAGCCCAAACACCAACCGATAAAAGGCACTTTAAATAAGCTCGCTTTGGCCACCCATTTAAACTGCTGTTTAATCTGATAAAGCACAACAATATCAGCCAGGCTCTGGTGATTAGCGATAATCACATAGGTTTTTTTATTATCGATGTTTTCGAGGCCTTTAGTTTTTACCTGCCAAAAGGGGTTTAGGCCGATTACTGCGTCAGACCACCAGAAACATTGAGCGTGGGTGATTTTCTTTTTCTTGTCAAACGGAAAAAGCAGGATGGTAAGTATCAAAACCACAAAGAACAGGATAATTGTCAGCAAAATACTGCCAATCCAGATAAATATTGAAATAATCGACTTCATAATCTCCTTTTACTTTAATCCAAATAGCTTGGGTTGTCAACGTATTTCGGCAGAAGGGCAAATCTGACTATAGGCGCAGTAAGTACAGGCTTTATATTCAGGTTTGGCAGGGTACTCTTGCTTGCGGATCCCTTTTGAAACTGTCAAAATATCCTTCTTTACCTCTTCTATATTATCTTCACTAAGCTTATGGCTTCCGATAATCCCCGATTCCAGGAAATAAAGCTCGACAGCGCTGGGCAAAACACCGAATATATGCTGATAGGCTAATCCATAAAGAACCAGCTGCTTGTTTTCTTTTACCCTTTTATCGGCATCCTTTTGCGTCTTGATCTCCGAAGTTTTAAAATCCATAATTACCGCTCCGTCATCACGCTCGTCAATCCGGTCGAACCTACCGGTGATTTTATTGTCTCCGATTACAAATGAAAACTCTTTTTCAATAAATTTTGGCTTGGAATTACGCTTTTCTTCATCCTTATAGAACCTGGCTAAAGCCTCTCTTCCTATACGGAACCTCTCCTCCTGATGAGCAACGTCTAAAAACCCCCGCGGGTCGAAATTGGCTTCAAAACAATCAAGGAGCTCATCCATAGCCACTTTTTCCCCGTTAAGTTTACGCAGTAAATACCGGCTTACTGCTTCATGCATTGCCCGGCCATAAATAACAGTATGATGCTCCATAATCGGTACCCGCAGGATGTTGACATATTTATATTTTAAAGGGCAGGTCAGGTAATCATCGATCTGGTAATAACTCAGAGTAATTAATTTATCTTCCGGCAGCTCCTTAAGCTCAAACCTAGCGGTCTCTACAACCGGAGCGAAACGCTTGATGCTTTCGATAGCAGCGGTTTTTTTCTTTTCAACATCTTCAACAGATTTTTTACCTAAAGCTTCCAGGATAAACTGGCTAGGTTTACGCAGGCGCTTACCGCCATAATCCTCGGCGCTGGTAAAATATAATTCTGATTTTGCCCGGGTCATGCCTACATAAAAAAGCCGGCGTTCTTCCTGGACATGGAAATCTCCTGTAGGCAGGACCTCTTTAATCAGGGTATCCGGCAATTCGATTTGCTGGGTGCGCCTGGGAAGCGGAAATTTCCCCTGAACAAGGCTGACTAAAAAAACCACATTGAATTCAAGTCCCTTGGCTTTGTGTATAGTCAATATATTTACCGCATCCTGGTCAAGGTCTGCCTCAACGGTGGGCGGGTCATCCCCCGAATCGATTAAAAGGTTTAAATGTTTTATAAAACTAATCACCCGGTCTTCTTTAGCGATCAACTCAAAATCACGGACCTGGTTAAAAAATTTGGCGATATTCTGGATCTTAGCTTCTTTTTCCAAGCTCGGATCATGAGTCAGGTATTTAAGATAGCCGGTATCGGTAAGAAAGCTATAAAGCAGCCTTCCGGTTGTTTCGTCCCGGCCAATCAGCAGAAACTTTTCGATATCCGCCAGCACTTTTTTTATTATTTCTCTAGAATCCTCTTTAACCTGGCTCAATTCGGGCAGTTTTTCCAAATCTTTAAATACCGAGTAAAGCGATTGGTTCCTGCGGCGGGCCAGATGGCTGCAAAGAGTAAGATCAACTAAATCTATTTTGTAAATTTCCGAACTTACCAAATAATATAAACTTAATGAATCCGAAGGGTTGGCGATTACCCGTAAGAAATTTATACACAGCCTGACTTCGCCCCGGCAATACAATCCCTGGTTCCCGCTGAACTGCCAGGGAATGTTTAACATGTTTAAGGATTGGATAAAACTTTGTGCGTCGGAATTTGAGCGGACTAGAATAGCAAAATCCCTGAATTTAAACTTACCTATACTTACTTCTTTTTCTATAATCTTACCTACATTATCAGCTTCAGCAGAGTGAGTATCGAAATGTAAGTGAACCGGACTTGGCCCCTCTTTAGTCAAACCGATTAGATGCTTATCGATTTTTGCTTTTACTTCAAAACGCTCAGGGTTATTATTTTGAATAAGCTGATAACTTGAATCCAGGATCGGTTGCGTAGAACGGTAATTTTGGATCAGGGTGATCTTTTCTGCTTTTGGGTATTCATCGATAAAATTCATCACATTGCTATAAGCTGCCCCGCGCCAACGGTAAATACACTGGTCATCATCGGCGACTACCGTTATATTCTTGGATAAACCTGCCAAAAGCCTTACCATTTGGAACTGGGCAAAATTAGTATCCTGAAATTCATCAACCAGGATATACTTAAATTGTTTCTGGTATTTCTGCAAAATTAAGGGATGTTGGCGCAATAATTGCAGGCTTAAATAAAATTGATTTCCAAAATCAACCAGGCCTTCTTTTGCCAGAAGTTCTTGGAATTTTTGGTAAGCAGAAGCTACTTCCATCTGCTGAACAGCTAACTCCTCGTTCGCTTTATCCTCAGGTGCAGCCTTAACTTTAATCAGGAAATCCTGGGCGTATTTTAAATACTCCTTAGCTGAAATATCTTCGTCTTTTGCCCGGCTGAAAAATGATATCAACGCTTCGATAAAACGGGTTGGTTCTGCCAGCGGCCGGTAATAATTAAGGGTAAACTCAAAAAGATGCTCGCGGAAAAATAC
>JAQTTI010000004.1:0-22675 GCA_028710845.1 Candidatus Omnitrophota bacterium
GAGTTAATGAACCAGGGTTTAAAAAATAGAGTTGTGGCGCTTGAGGCGCAATTAAGCGAGAAAGACGCCGAAATAAATAGTTTAAAAGATGCTTTGGCTCAAACTGAATCAACTGAGAGAACTGAACTTGCCAGTGAAGTCAAGGAGCGTCCGAGCAATAAACAGATCCAGGCTGCTTTAAAGAATGCAGGTTATTACCAGGGGAACATTGACGGAAAAATAGGAAAAAATACCCGCCAGGCCATCAAAGATTTTCAGAAGGCCAATGATCTTACTGCTGACGGGAAAGTTGGTAAAAAAACCTGGTCGGTTTTAAAGGAATATTTGGATAAGAAAGTCAAGTAAAACGAGACCATAACTTATGGAGCGAAAGCGAACATAAGTTATCTGGTCGAGTTTTATCCTCGCTTGCTTGTATAGGAGTATGATAGCGGGGATAAGGATATCAATAATTGCTATCCCCGCGAAAAGCGGCGGGGGATTAAATTCGCGCATTAACTTACTCTCGCCTCCTTACGGAGGTTCGTAAGTTAAGCGCTCACTAATGTTAACTAAACGTATTATCCCTTGTCTTGATATTAAAGAAGGCCGGGTAGTTAAGGGAGTTAAATTCCTTGAGCTGCGTGATGCCGGCAATCCCGTGGAAGTCGCCAAAGCTTATGACCAGCAAGGCGCGGATGAATTGGTTTTTTTGGATATTACCGCCAGCTTTGAGAACAGAAAAACCCTGGTAGACCTGGTTCGGGAGATTGCCTGTAATATTTTTATGCCTTTTACGGTCGGAGGGGGAATAGGCGAGATCCAGGATATCCGTAATCTTTTGAATGCGGGGGCAGAAAAAGTTTCGATTAATACCCAGGCGGTTAAATTTCCGCAGTTAATAAGTGATGCGGCGAAAAAATTCGGGAGCCAGTGCATTGTAGTAGCCATTGATGCCAAACGGGTAAAACCTGTTCCTGAGCAGGGCTGGGAAGTGTTTATTAATGGTGGAAGGACCCCTACCGGAATCGATGCTTTGGTTTGGGCTGAAAAAGCCGCCCGTCTGGGCGCCGGTGAAATACTTCTGACCAGTATGGATTTTGACGGGACTAAGAATGGGTATGATTTAGAATTGACTAAAGCCATAACCGCTAAAGTCAATATTCCGGTAATTGCTTCAGGAGGAGCAGGCTCTTTGGAAGATTTTTATAACGTTTTTACCAAGACAGGCGCCGATGCAGCTTTGGCGGCCTCGCTTTTTCATTACCAGGAATTATCAGTCAAACAGGTAAAAGATTATTTGAAAGAAAAAGGAGTTCCGGTAAGACTATAATAATGGTCGATGGACGATAGGCTATGGTCTATAAAAATTTCATCGCAAGGTTTTATCGACAATCGACTATCGTCTATAGACTAAGATAGGAAAGGATATTTTGGTGAAGAAAACAATCTTTAAGTTAGGCAGCCTTAAATTTGATAAAAACGGTCTGATTCCTGCGATTATTCAGGATTATAAAAACAGCCAGGTATTGATGCTTGCCTATATGAATAAGGAATCAATTAAAAGAAGCTTGAAGTTAGGCAAGACCTGTTTCTGGTCGCGCTCAAGGAAAGAATATTGGGTCAAAGGTTTAACCAGCGGCCACTTTCAATTTATAAAATCAATTGCTTATGATTGTGATATGGATGCTTTGTTGATAAAAGTCCGCCAAATCGGTAAAGCTTGCCATACCGGTAATAGGAGTTGTTTCTATAGGAGAATTAAATAGCATTTAGTTCTTAGTTCGTGGCCCTTAGCTCGAAGAAAATCGGGCAGCATTGAAAGGTTTTCTACGAGCTACGAGCTAATAACTAACAGCTATTTCAAACAAGCAGATATGTATACTCCAAGCTTAAAAGAATTTTTAAAATTAACAACCAAGGGCAACGTTATTCCTGTTTATAGGGAAATAAATGCGGACCTGGATACCCCGGTTTCTGCTTTTCTAAAACTTCAGAAGAGCGATTATTCTTTTTTGCTAGAGTCGGTCGAAGGCCAGGAGAAAATTGCCCGTTTTTCTTTTATCGGAAACTCTCCCAGCCTGATTTTTAAAAGCAAGGCAAAAATGGTTGAGATTATCTATCCCGGCAAGAATAAGTCCAGGAAATTTAAAATAGAAGGTTCCCCGCTTGACGAAGTTAAAAAAATAATGCAGGGTTTTAAGAGCCCCGAAGTCAAAGGCCTTCCCCGGTTTTACGGCGGTTTGGTGGGTTATATCGGTTATGATACGGTAAGGTTTTTTGAGAATATCCCGGATAAGAATAAAGACAGCCTGGAAGTGCCGGATATAGTTTTAATGCTTACCGATACGCTTTTAATTTTTGACCGCCTAAGCCATACGCTAAAAATACTTTGTAATGTTATTGTGCCCGAAAATTCAAGCCGGCTCAAAAAAATAGGGCTTTATAAAAATGCGGTAGACAAAATTGAACTGATCCATAAAGAATTTTCAGCTCCCTTTGCCGCAGAGCTTAGCGAAAAAAGGCCGCAAAGGCTTGATATTAAAAGCAATGTTAAAAAAGGCGAATTTATGGCTATGGTTAAGGCTGCCAAGGAGCATATTAAAAAGGGCGATATAATCCAGGTAGTTTTATCGCAGCGTTTTAAAGTCAAGACCGTAAAGAACGATTTTGCAATTTACCGTTCCCTGCGCAGTTTAAATCCCTCTCCTTATATGTATTATTTGAAGTTTAAAAAATTTTCGGTTATCGGTTCAAGCCCCGAGACCCTTGTGCGTTGTGAGAACGGCCTGGTCCAGACCAGGCCAATCGCCGGCACCCGCAGGAGAGGCTTAAACGAGAAAGATGATGATCGGCTCGAAAAAGAACTGCTTAATGATGAAAAAGAAAGAGCCGAGCATTTGATGCTGGTAGATTTAGGCAGGAATGATTTAGGCCGGGTAAGCTTGCCGGGTAAAGTAAAGGTTGATAATTTTATGAGCGTGGAAAAATATTCCCATGTTATGCATATTGTAAGTCAGGTCAGCGCAATACTTGACAAAAAAAGGTTTGATATTTATGATGTTCTCAAAAGCGCTTTTCCGGCAGGAACGGTTTCCGGCAGCCCGAAGATCCGGGCCATGGAGATTATCGATGAGCTGGAGAATTCCAAACGCTCGTTGTATGCCGGGGCAATAGGTTATTTTAGTTTCTCGCATAATTTGGATACTTGTATAGCCATCCGGACAATTTTATTAAAGGACGGTTTTGCTTATGTGCAGGCAGGTGCAGGGATAGTCGCTGACTCTGTACCGGAAAAAGAATATCAGGAATCAGTGAATAAAGCCCGCGGTATGATGGAGGCAATTACAAAATAAGATCGAAGTTAATCTAAGGTTAAAGGAGGAAATCATGGCAGTACATATTCGTTTAAGAAGGATCGGAAAAAATCCAAGCGGTAAACCGCATTTTAGGGTTACCGTTTTTGATGAACGTATGGGTAGGGATAGCCGGGTGATTGAAGAATTAGGCTATTATCAGCCGATCACCGGTAAAGTCGAATTAAAGAAAGAACGCCTGAACCAGTGGATAAAAAACGGCGCTCAATTGTCTACTACCGTAAAAAGTCTTTTAAAGAAAACAAACAAAGGAGCTTAAAATGCCTCAAGGAGCAGCTAATCCGTTAATCCAGCTTTTTCCCTTAGCTTTAATTTTTATTATTTTTTATTTTCTTTTAATCCGTCCTCAAAAAGAAAAAGAAAAAGAGCACCAGAGAATGATCGCCGGAATAAACAAAAATGATGAAGTCGTAACTTTAAGCGGAATTCATGGCACAGTAGTTGGCCTTAAAGAAAAGACCTTGAGTTTACGTATCGATGAAAACGTTAAAATGGAAGTCGAAAGAAGCAGTATAGCGTACATAAAGAAACCCTAGCCAATTAACCGGAGTAAAATAATGGAAAAAAAACTCAACCTTAAAATATTGTTTATTTTAGGAATTGTCGGATTGTTCGCGTTTTATGCCTTTCCTTTAAATAAGCGTATTAACCTTGGCCTTGATTTGCAAGGCGGGATGCACCTTTTGCTTAAAGTCGATACCAGCCATCTTGAGGGCCAGGCTAAACTCGATGCTTGCGATAGGGCAGTTGAGATTATACGTAATCGGATCGATGAATTCGGGGTCAGGGAAACCTCCATTCAAAAGCAGGGAGATGACGAGATTGTGATCCAATTGCCCGGAGTTACCGACCGGGCCAGGGCGATTGAACTGATCGGCAGGACCGCAATGCTCGAATTTAAAATTGTTTCCAACGAAACTGAAAAAATTAAAAGCGCTATAGAAGGGCAGGTCCCCGAAGGTTATGAATTAAAATATACCCCCGAGGGAAATGAGCCGGTATTGCTTAAAAAAGAATCAGTATTGATAGGGGATGCTTTGATAAATGCTTCGGTGCGTTTTGATGAAAGCCAATTTAATGACCCGATTGTAGCATTACAGTTTAATCCAGAAGGAGCTAAAAAGTTTGCCGAAGTAACTGCGGCAAATGTGGG
The DNA here is from genome assembly GCA_028710845.1 of Candidatus Omnitrophota bacterium. Taxonomy (GTDB): domain Bacteria; phylum Omnitrophota; class Gorgyraeia; order Gygaellales; family Profunditerraquicolaceae; genus UBA6249. Next base: position 4,510 of record JAQTTI010000004.1, read on the forward strand.
TAAACGCCTGGCGATCGTCTTAGACGGTAAGGTGCAATCGGCTCCCATGATAAGAGAGTCCATTCCTTCCGGTGAAGCGGTTATAACCGGAAGGTTTGATCTCAAGGAGGCCCAGGATCTGGCCCTTATTTTAAGGATCGGTGCATTGCCAGCTCCTATGCATATTGAAGAAGAAAGGACAGTCGGCCCGCTTTTGGGACAGGATTCTATAAATAAAGGCGTTAAAGCCTGTTTAATTGGCAGTATATTAATCTTTATTTTTATGGCAGGTTATTACCTTTTGGCCGGATTAGTCAGCGATATTGCCCTTGCCCTCAATTTAATTATGATTTTGGGAGGTTTAGGTTTATTGCCATTACTGTTTCCGGGCGTCAGCGCTACTTTAACTCTACCCGGTATTGCCGGTATTGCTTTATCCTTAGGTATGGCGGTAGATGCTAATGTTCTAATAAATGAGCGGATAAGGGAAGAATTATCTGCCGGCAGAAACTTACGTACGGCAATAGCCAACGGTTATCAGCGGGCATTTAGCGCTATTTTTGACTCTAATCTAACTACTTTAATTGCTGCTTTTATGCTGTTTCAATTCGGCACCGGGCCTATTCGCGGTTTCGCGGTAACCCTTACCATCGGTTTAATCGCAAGTATGTTTACAGCTATTGTAGTTACCAGGGTAATATTTGAATTACTGCTTAAGTTGGGCTGGATTAAGAATTCTTTGCCTATGCTTAAATTTATCGGAGAGACCAAGATTGATTTTATTAAAAAGCGTAAATTATTTTATGCTATTTCCACAATAGTAATTCTAGTATTGGCTTTTTCGTATTTCAAAAAAGGCCCTCAGGTCTACGGGATTGATTTTGCCGGCGGCCAGCTTCAAGAATACAGCTTCAAAAATGCGCCTTCCGTTGATAAGGTGCGCCAGGTTTTAAAAGATATAAACCTGGGCGATGCTTCCATTCAGCAATTCCAGGATAATCCTAAAGTGATTTTGATCAGGACCTCCGAAGATAAAAATGAAGAACTTACGGCTAAATTAAAGGAGTCTTTTTTAAATGAAGATATCCAGGTATTAAGGATTGAACGCGTCGGGCCGGTTGCAGGTAAGCACCTTAAAAAGAAGGCGGTTTTAGCAATGTTTTGGTCGCTTATCGGTATCTTGATCTATGTCGGTTTCAGGTTTAAACATATAAACTTTGCTTTGGCAGGCATAATCGCCCTTTTACATGACGTGCTTGTAGCTATGGGGTTTCTTATTTTTACCAACAGGCAGATCGATTTATTGAGCGTAACCGCGTTTCTTACTGTCGCAGGTTACTCGATTAACGATACTATAGTTATTTACGACAGGGTTAGGGAAAATGCCCATCTTTACCGTAAGCTTTCCCTAAAGGAGCTGATTAATTTGAGTGTTAATCAAACTCTGGGGCGTACCCTGCTTACATCCGGAGTTACGCTTTTAACCGTTACAGCGTTCTTATTATATGGCGGGGAAGTCTTAAGCAATTTTTCTTTTGCTCTATTCGTAGGGTTTATATCGGGAGTTTATTCTACGATTTTTATTGCTTCTCCATTGGTCCTTGCTTGGAGCGGGAAAAATACAAAATAGAAATCAGGGAAACTTCTAATTTATAAGGGGGCTTTTCCCTAAAGGAAATGCCCCCTTACTATTTAAGATGATTTTTAAATCTTTCAAATTATACCTTGAACAGGAGCTTGATTTAGAGTATTTCTCGAAGACCCTGGTTGATTTTAATTACTTAAGGCAGGAACAAGTTTCCGGGGAAGGCGATTTTAGCCGGCGGGGTTTGGTCATCGACATCTTTCCTGTTTCATTCGAATTACCCATAAGGATTGAATTAGACGATGACAAAATAATTTCAATCAAAACATTTAATCCTTTAGACGGCCAGGCCCTTTGGAAACACAATATTGTTATTATTCTCCCCAATAAAAAACTCACCTCTATAAAGCCTGTATTATTTCAGGAAGATTTCCCTTTAAAAAACTTTATAGATTTAAGCGTCGGCGATTTTGTTGTCCATAATCAGCATGGTATCGGCAGGTTTAGGGGCATGCAGAAGATTAAAATTGCAGGTTTGCCTAAAGACCACCTGGTCATTGAATATGACCGTAATGAAAAGCTTTTTGTTCCTCCTGAGAGCATGCATCTTGTGCAGAAGTATATTGCTTTTGCCGTACGCAGGCCCAAGCTTTACAGGCTAGGCAGCAAAGAGTGGCAGGGGGTAAAAAATAGGGCCAAAAAAGGAATCCAGAAATTAGCCTTGGAGCTATTAAGCCTTCAGGCAATGCGTTTGGCTTCAAAAGGTTTCAAATTTTCGCTTGATTCAGAATGGCAGGCAGATTTTGAAAAAACTTTTCCCTATGAAGAAACTGCTGACCAAATTAAAGCAATGGAAGAAGTCAAGCGGGATATGGAAACAGCCAAGCCTATGGATAGGCTCCTTTGCGGCGACGTGGGCTATGGGAAAACCGAAGTTGCCATGCGGGCGGCTTTTAAAGCAGTGATGGACAATAAGCAGGTCGCTTACCTTGTGCCTACCACTATTCTTGCCGAACAGCATTTTAAAAATTTTTCTGCCCGGTTGAGTAATTTTCCGGTTAGGGTTCAAATGCTTTCCCGTTTTAAAACCAGGGCGCAGCAAAACGAAATTATAAAGGAATTAGCAGGTGGAAACGTAGACATAATAATCGGCACCCACAGGCTTCTTTCTTCCGATGTTGTTTTTAAGGACCTCGGCCTAGTTATTGTTGATGAAGAGCAGCGTTTCGGAGTAAAAGCCAAGGAACAGTTGAAAAAACTTAAAACAATTACCGATGTCCTGGTATTGACAGCTACTCCGATCCCCAGGACATTGTATATGAGCCTTATGGGGGCAAAGGATTTTTCCGTCATCAACACTCCGCCCCAAAATAGGTTGCCTATAAAGACGGTTGTGATAGAATATGATTTAGACCTAGTAACTCAAGCGATTAAGCGTGAGTTGGCAAGAAGCGGCCAGGTGTTCTTTTTGCATAACCGGATTATAGATCTTGAAAAGGTCAAAGATAAAATTGCCGGCCATGTCGGGCCTAATGTGCGTATGGCAGTCGCCCATGGGCAGATGCCGGCTAAGCTGCTTGAGCAGATAATGCTGGACTTTATTTCCGGTAATATTGATGTTTTGATATCTACCATGATTATCGAATCGGGGATCGATATACCTAATGCCAATACGATTATTGTAAATAACGCGCAGATGTTCGGTCTAAGCGATTTACATCAGTTGCGAGGCAGGGTAGGAAGGTTTAACCGGCCGGCCTACGCCTATTTTATGTTCCCCCGCAATGATATTCTAGATTCGGTCGCAACTAAGAGGCTTAAGGCAATAGAAGAATTCAGCGCTTTAGGTTCGGGTTTTAATATTGCTTTGGAAGACCTGGAGATCCGGGGAGCAGGAAATTTGCTCGGTCAGGAGCAGCACGGATTTATCATGGCGGTCGGGTTTGATCTTTACTGCCGCCTGTTAAAAGAAGCAATCTCTAATTTTAAGAAAGCGGGTGTTTTTAATGAAACTCATAACTAATTGGATAATTACTTTTGCTTTTTTTTCAGGTTTTTTCTTCTCTATGCCCTGCAATCGTCTTTATGCGCAGGATAAAGTGATTGCGATAGTAAATAAAGAGGTAATTACACAAAAGGACCTTAATGATTTTATGCATTTTATGCGTATGCAATATTCGAAAGAGCTTGAAGGAAAGGCCTTGGAAGAAAAACTCAAAGGAATGAGGTCTGATTTGCTTAATCGTTTGATCGAAGAGCGTATTATTCTTCAAAAAGCTAAAGAGGAAAAGATTGATATTAACCAGGAAAGGGTAAAGGAAAGGATCGACGAGATCAAAAAGCACTATCCTTCGGAGGCGGATTTTGAGCAGGACCTGGCTAAACAGGGCCTGGTGCAGGCGGACTTGGAAAATAAGATCCGTGAACAAATTATGACCTACTATCTTATTGAGCAGAAAGTGCGCAGTAAAATAACTGTCCGGCCGGAGGAGATAACCAGTTTTTACCAGGAAGACAAACGTCGATTCATAAAAGCGGAAGAAAGGCTTTTGACAGTAATAATTCTAGACGATGAGAATATGGCTAAGACTATCAGTTATCAGTTGCGGCTGGGCGTAAAACTTGAGGAGTTAGCGGCAAAATACCCCTTTAGCACCGATATTCTTTCTGCTTCGAAGGGCCAGGAACTACGGCAGGAAATTGAAGATACGGTTTTTAAATTAGGGATAGGAGAGGTTTCTGAGCCCGTTGAAATAGACCAACAGTTCTATGTTTTTAAACTTGATGATATAATCGGAAGTCAACAGATGAGCCTAAGCCAGGCCAAGGATAATATCCGCGAATTTTTAGTTGAAAAAAAGACGCAAAAGGCATTGGCAGAATGGTTAGATGAGCTTAAAAAACAATCCTATATCAAAATCTTCGAAAATTAGAGTCGCCCTTACCATCGGGGATCCTCTGGGCATCGGGCCCGTAATTACCTTAAAAGCACTCAAAATTTTAAGCAATAAGGCAAATTTTACGATCATCGGCAGCCGTTTTGTTTTAGAAAAGAAGGCTAAAGAACTAGGGATAAAGATTACCAATGAAATATTAGATTTGGATAATTTGGCTAAAAAAGATTTTTCTCCCGGTAAGATAGATGTTAATGGCGGCAGGGCTTCGATTGAATATTTAGGCAAGGCCCTGGAGTTGTTGGTTAAAAACAGGGCTGATTGTTTAGTGACCTGCCCGATTTCAAAAGAAGCAATCAACCAGGCAGGTTTTAAATTTTCGGGCCATACCGAATACCTGGCTGATAAAACAAATAGAAAAGACCTGTTGATGGTTTTACTTAATGATAAATTAAAATTCAGCCTGCTTACCAGGCATATTGCTATTAAAGGGGTCCCCCGGGCATTGACTAAAAAAGATATAGAAAAAAATATCCTTAAATCCGTGGAATGCTTAAAACTTTTGTTTTCGGTAAAAGAACCGAGGTTAGGTGTTTGCGGTTTGAATCCCCATGCTTCGGATAACGGTTTAATCGGTAAAGAGGAGAACCGGCTCTTTTTACCGGCAATCAGGGATCTAAAAATGAAATTAAGAGGTATGGTTATAGAAGGTCCGCTTCCGGCGGATGTGGCAATATTCCGGGCTTTTAAAAAAGATTATGATTGTGTAATTGCCGCCTACCACGATCAGGCGCTTATCCCGTTAAAATTAACCGGTGCTGAAACCGGTGTTAATCTGACGTATGGTCTACCTTTTGTCCGCACTTCTCCGCTACACGGCACCGCGTTTGATATAGCCAAAAAACCTCATTTAGCCAAGCCTGATTCTTTGGTAGCCGCAATAAAGCTGGCGATAAAATGCACATTAAACCGAAGAAAAGCTTAGGCCAGAATTTCCTGGTTGATAAAAACATACTAAAGAAGATTGTTTCTTGCCCGGAATTTTCCGGCCGGGATATTGTTTTAGAGATCGGTTCCGGCCGAGGCGGTCTTACTCTTGAGTTAGCCCCATATGTAAAAAAAGTTTACGCTTTGGAAATCGACCAGCGTCTTTACCCGGAGCTTGAGAAGAACCTGGCCGGTTTAAATAATTGCCTGGTTGTAAAAGGGGATATTTTAAAATTTAATATATCCCAATTTTTGGATTTAAACGAAGTCGGGCAAAAGGTTAAAGTCATAGGTAATATTCCTTACTATATTTCGAGCCCGATTATCGAGCATTTGATTAATCACCGCAGATATATTAAAGAAGTATATCTAACCGTACAGAAAGAATTTGCCAGAAGGGTAATAGCCAGCCCAGGTTCGAAAGATTACAGCTCTTTTAGCTGTTTTGTGCAATATTATGCAAAAGTAAAAATTTTGTTTGATATAAAAAGCAGCTGTTTTAGGCCTGCGCCTAACGTTGACTCCAGTTTTTTGTCTTTAAAGTTCAGAGAAAGACCTGAAATAGAAATTAAGGATGAGGATGTTTTTTTTAGAATGATCCGAACCGCTTTTAACCAGAGAAGGAAGACCCTAAGAAACACCTTGAGCGGATTTTTGACTAAACTGGAGCTGGAGCATGTCTTAGCCGAATTAGGCATCGGCATCAACGCCCGGGCAGAAGAACTGTCCTTAAGTCAGTTTGCCCAGCTTTATAAAAATATTCAAAAAAAATCTTGACAAAGCTTTCGATCTAGGATAAACTTACTAATTCACACTTTCAGGCATTATAATATTAATTTAATCTAGCCTTTTTACCAAAGAAAGAGATTGAATAATTTCTTGAGGGTAAGGTTTTTTTTGTTTAAAAGCTTTACCAACAAAGCGAAAAAGCTTCTGCTGGAGTAGCTCAGTTGGCAGAGCACGTCCTTGGTAAGGACGGGGTCACGAGTTCAATTCTCGTCTCCAGCTTAAACCTATAAAATATGCGCGAAACCATAACTTTAGAATGTACGGTTTGTAAAAATAGAAATTATACGACGGATAAGAATAAAAAGTTGCATCAAGATAGGCTGGAGCTTAGTAAGTTCTGCAATTCCTGTCATAAGCATACCCCGCATAAAGAAATTAAGTGAGGCTATAATTTATGAAGCACGTATGTGCGGCATAAATTATTAGCCGAACTTATCCCGGCGAATGCGTAAAATTTTTCAAATTAAAAATTTTACGTGAGACCATGAGACGGGATAAAGAGAGATTAATAGGGGCGTCGGTTAATGGCAAACCAACGGTCTCCAAAACCGTGACTGCAGGTTCAAGTCCTGCCGCTCCTGTAGCTTAATAGAGCAAAAGCGGCTGAATAATGGGGGCAGGTTTCCCGCGGATGAGTTTAATTTCAGTGCGGGATTTCGCCGCGAGTGCAAAAAAGGCGGCTCAACAACTCCTGCCGCTCCTGTATATATGTAATTTACAGGAGCAGATTTAAAAAGAGGATATTCTAAGTGAAATTTAGCTTGAAAACAATAATCGAGATCGTTTTAGCGGCGGCAGCATTGTTCATTGTAATAAAGAATTACCAGAAAATAAAAACTTTTTTGATTGAGGTAAGAACAGAACTAAGCAAGGTAGCCTGGTCGACCAAAAACGAATTAATGGCTTCAACTGTTTTGGTCATTACAATAACGGCAATTATGACAATTTTTATCGGGATAGTGGACCTGATTTTATCCAGGTTCCTAAGCGCGGTTTTTAAATGAAAAGCTGGTACGTAGTCCACACACAGACAGGAATTGAAGAAAAAGTAAAGGCTTCTTTAGAAAAAAAGATTGCGGCTAAGGGTATGCAGGAAGTAATTTCAAGTGTGGTTATCCCTACCGAACAGGTTTCTGAAGTACGCTCCGGAAAAAAGAAAATTACCCAAAGAAAATTTTTCCCCGGTTATTTACTGGTCGAAATGCAATTAAACGAAGAAACATATTTATTTGTCAAGAATTCTCCCGGAGTCACCGGCTTTATCGGTTTGGGCAGGAAGCCCGTTGCCCTTCCTCAGGAAGAAGTTGATAATATTCTTAAAAGGACTAAAGAGACCGTTGCCAAACCGTCTCCGAAAATAGTTTTTGAAAAAGGGGAACAGGTAAGGGTTAATGAAGGCCCATTTTTGAATTTTAACGGCACTATAGAAGAGGTTTATCCCGACAAAGGTAAAATAAAGGTAAGTGTATCAATTTTTGGCCGTTCTACTCCGGTTGAACTGGAGTATTGGCAGGTGGAGAAGGTATAATGGCAAAACCAATCAAGGCCCAGATTAAATTACACGTTCCAGCAGCACAGGCAAATCCTGCGCCGCCTGTCGGCCCGGCGCTGGGTCAGCACGGCGTCAACATTATGCAATTCTGCAAGCAGTTTAACGATCAGACAAAAGGCAGGGACGGTTTGATATTGCCGGTTATTATCAGTGTTTATGAAGACAGGAGCTTTACCTTTATTATTAAGAGCCCGCCATCATCTATTTTATTGAAAAGAGCGGCCAATTTGGCAAAAGCTTCAGGTATAAGCGGTAAAGAGACAATTGGTAAGGTGACTAAAAAGCAGGTGCAGGAAATTGCGAAACTAAAAATGCCTGACCTTAATACTAACAACATGGAGCAGGCAATTAAAAGCATTGAAGGCACGGCCCGCAGTATGGGTATTTCGATCGAAGGGTAAAGATGAAAAATATAAGCAAAAGATATAAGGAATCAGTCAAACAGGTAGAATCCGAAAAATTTTATCAGTTAAAAGAAGCGATAACTGTATTGAAGAAGCTGCCTAAACCAAAATTTGACGGTTCGGTAGACCTGCATTTTAATTTAAGCGTGGATACAAAAAAAAGCGACCAGATGATCCGCGGTACGGTTGTTCTTCCTCATGGCACAGGTAAAAAGGTCAGAGTTGCCGTATTTTGTAAAGGCGAACATGAACGCCAGGCCAGGGAAGCCAAGGCTGATTATGTCGGTGCCAATGAGTTGATGGACAAAGTCGCCGCAGGATTTCTTGATTTTGATTGCGCTATCGCCACGCCGGAAATGATGAAAGATTTAAGTAAATTGGGTAAGGTCCTGGGCCCGCGCGGGCTGATGCCCAGCCCTAAGACAGGAACGGTTACCAATGATATAACTAAAGCCATTGAAGATGTGAGAAAGGGCAAGGTAGAGTTCCGTGTTGATAAGCAGGGAGGAATCCACTTATCAGTCGGTAAGATTTCTTTCGATGAAGGACAGATAAACGACAATGCCGCCAAGGTCATTGAAGCTATAAATGAATCAAGGCCGGCTTCGGTAAAGGGAAAGTTTGTAAAAAGCTTAAGCATAACTACATCTATGAATCCGGGATTAAGGATCGTTTGCTAAAATGAAAAAGATAGGCTTACTAGTCAAAGAAGCGTCAGAAAACCGCATCAAAGACAACTTTAAAACTTCCAAAGGTTTAATAATCATCAAATACTCCGGCGTATCAAGTCCGGATTTAAGTTCTTTAAGAAAAACATTAAAAGATACAGGGGCCAACCTTTTTGTGGTAAAGAACAGTATCGCCAGAAGGGCGATGAAGGGGTTAGGATTAGATGACCTGGTTAAGTCGATCGAAACTCCCTGCGGTTTGATTTTCTTTAAGGATGAGCCTGTCGATACATCTAAAATATTGTGCCAATTCCGCAAAGACCACGAAAAGCTTGTTTTAGAAGGCGGTTTACTGCAGGATAAAATACTGACCTTTAAAGATATAGAAACAATGAGCAAGCTTCCTTCCCGGGAAGTGCTAAGGACGCAAGTTGTCGTCGGCTTAAATGCCCCGATCTCAAAATTTGTAATCGTATTAAATCAGACATTAAAGAAATTTGTGTATTGTTTAGACCAGATTAAACAAAATAAACAAAAGAGTTCTAGCTAAGGAGGAAGAAATGGCAACAGCAAAAATGGATGACTTAATTAAATCTATCGAGACGATGAGCGTGCTTGAGCTCTCTGACCTGGTAAAAGCCTTAGAGGAAAAGTTTGGCGTTAGCGCCAATGTTCCCATGGCTGCCGCCGCAGCTCCCGCTGCCGCCGCAGGTGCTCCTGCCGCCGAGGAAAAGAGCGTTTTTACCGTCGTATTAACCAACGCAGGTGCGAATAAGATCGCAGTGATCAAAGAAGTCCGCACAATTACTAATCTTGGTTTAAAAGAAGCCAAAGATCTAGTTGACGGTGCCCCTAAGCCAATCAAAGAAGGCGCGAATAAAGATGAAGCAGCTGAAATTAAAAAGAAATTAGAGGCTGCCGGCGCAACTGTAGAGTTAAAGTAAGTAAGTTCGAGTAAGTTTGAGTAATAATAGTTAATAGTATATATTAATTTTATAATATAAGTAATTCTAATTAAGTAGTTAATCAAACCTATGATTAAACGAAAGAATTTTGGTAAGATAAAAGAAGTTTATGATCTGCCTAATCTTTTGGATGTTCAGCTGGATACTTACCGTGAATTTTTGCAGTTGGACGTACCGGCAGGAGAAAGAAAGAATCAAGGGCTACAAGAAGTATTCGGGGAAATCTTTCCCATAGAGAATGCTGACCGTTCGATAAAGCTTGAATTCATCAGTTATTCTTTGGGAAAATCCAAATACACAATGAGCGAATCCAAAAACCGTTCATTGACTTATGCCTCTCCATTAAAGGTTAAATTCCGCTTAACCACTCCTAAGGAGACCAAAGAGCAGGATGCTTATTTCGGCGAAATACCGCTGATGACCGAAACCGGCACTTTTATCATTAACGGAGACGAAAGAGTCGTAGTCAGCCAGCTTCAGCGTTCCCCGGGAGTTTCTTTTGAAGAAGAGCTGCATCCAACAGGCAAAAAGATTTTTTATGGCCGGGTAATTCCTTACCGTGGCGCCTGGCTTGAATTTAAGTATGACCTTACCGAAACAATTACCGCTTATGTCGACCGCCGGAGAAATTTTCCCGCCACTCAAATCTTAAGGATATTAGGTTTTTCCGAAGACAGCCAGATTTTTGCGGCATTCGGTAAAGAATACCCGGAAATTGTAAATACTTTAAAGAAAGATTACACTAAAAACAAAGAAGAAGCCTACTTGGATTTTTACCGCAAAATGAGGCCGACCGAACCGGTCACTAAAGAAGCAGCTGAAGGACTTTTTTACCGGTTGTTTTTTGACCCGGCCAGGTATGATTTAGAAAGAGCGGGACGTTTTATTCTGAATCGTAAATTAGATATGAATGTATCCCTGGAAAAAAGGGTGCTTGATTCCGATACCGTTATTAAGGTAATAGAATATTTAATCAAGCTTAATTCCGGAATCGGAAAGATCGACGACATCGACCATTTAGGAAACCGCAGGATTAAAAGCGTAGGAGAGTTAGTCCAAAACCAGATCCGTATCGGTTTATCCCGCGTTGAGCGTTCGATTAAAGAAAGGCTGAGCATCCTCGGAGAATTTGACAATTTAAATGTGCATTATTTGATTAATTCGAAGCTTTTAAGCAACCAGATCCGTGATTTCTTTGGACGCAGCCAGTTATCCCAGTTTATGGATCAAATCAATCCTTTGGCAGAGATGACACATAAGCGCCGTTTAAGCGCTTTAGGTCCCGGAGGACTTTCGCGTGAAAGAGCCGGATTTGAGGTCAGAGACATTCATCCTTCCCATTATGGCCGGGTTTGTCCGATTGAAACTCCGGAAGGCCCGAACATCGGGCTTATTGCATCTTTGAGCTGTTTTGCCCGGATCAATTATTTAGGTTTAATCGAAACTCCATACCGCAAAGTGGAAGATGGAAGGGTAACTAAAAAGTTTGAATACCTGACCGCCGACATTGAAGAAGATAAATTTATCGCCCAGGCTGATGTTCCGATTGATAGCGATGGTCATTTTGTCGACAAGTTTGTAACCTGCCGTTATAAAGATGATTTCCCCAAAGTTCCCGCCAAAGATGTCCAGTATATGGATGTTTCGGTAAAACAATTAGTTTCTGTGGCAGCTTCCTTGATTCCGTTCCTTGAGCATGACGATGCCAACCGGGCATTAATGGGTTCAAACATGCAAAGGCAGGCTGTTCCGCTTATGATAACCGAGGCACCTTTAGTAGGCACTGACATGGAAGGAAAAGTTGCTCAGGACTCAGGTACAGTAGTAATTGCCCAGGATTCAGGTAAAGTCAGCAGTGTCGATGCTTCGGCAATCACCGTTGGCAAAAAAATCTACCATTTAAAAAAATTCCTGCGCACTAACGCCGATACTTCGATAAATCAAAGGCCGCTGGTAAAATTAGGCGATCATGTGGAAAAAGGGCAGGCGATAGCTGATGGTATCGGTACCAAAGAAGGGGAATTAGCTCTAGGAAAGAATGTTTTGGTTGCTCTAATGCCCTGGAGAGGCTACAACTTTGAAGATGCAATTCTTATCAGCGAAAGACTGGTAAAACAAGATACCTTTACTTCCATTCACATTGAAGAATTTAATATCGAAGCCGCCGAAACCAGGTTAGGTAACGAAGAGATCACCCGCGATATCCCCAATGTCAGCGAAGAGGCATTAAAGAACCTTGATGAAGACGGGATAATCCGTATCGGCGCAGAGGTAGGGGCAGGAGATATTTTAGTCGGGAAAATTACTCCCAAAACAGATTCTGAGCCAAGCCCCGAAGAAAGATTATTACGGGCCATTTTCGGCGAAAAAGCAGGGGATGTGCGGGATACTTCTTTGATCGTTCCTCCGGGAGTTGAAGGCGTAGTTATCGATGTTCATGTCTTCCAGCGTAAAGACCGCGGCCGTAAAACCAAAGAAGAAAAGACTAAGGAGTTAGCCAAGATCCGCGAGCTTAAGGCTTACTATAAGCAGGAAATCGAATTTTTACAGGTTGAGAAAACCCTGCGTTTATCTCAAGAGCTGGGAATTGATAAAAAGAAAGTTGAAAAATATAATTTTAGCGATAACGAAGAAGCCAAAATTTTAGCCGCTTCTTTCGATGAACAGATGCAGGAGTTATTGGCAGAAGAAGAGCAGGAGATCGAGAAGGTCCGCCGGGGAGATGAACTGCCCACCGGCATTTTAAAAAGAGTGGTAGTTTATGTTGCTACCAAAAGAAAACTTTCCGAAGGAGACAAGCTCGCCGGCCGCCATGGTAACAAAGGCGTGGTTGCCAGGATCATTCCCGAAGAAAATATGCCCTATATGCCTGACGGTACTCCGGTAGATGTAGTTTTAAATCCTTTAGGCGTGCCTAGCCGTATGAATGTCGGCCAGATTTTGGAATGCCATTTGGGCTGGGCGGCAAAAGCATTAAATATGCATGTCAGCTGTCCTGTTTTCGACGGCGCAAAAGAAGGAGAAATAAAAGAACTGCTTAAGAAGGCACAGCTTCCCGAAGACGGCAAGATAACACTTTATGATGGCTATAGCGGTGAGCCTTTTGATCAGAGGGTTACCGTAGGCTACATGTATATTTTGAAACTTATCCACTTGGTAGATGAAAAGATCCACGCCCGTTCGATTGGCCCTTATTCCTTGGTTACTCAGCAGCCACTGGGAGGAAAAGCGCAATTCGGCGGACAAAGATTAGGAGAAATGGAAGTTTGGGCCCTGGAAGCGTACGGCGCAGCTTTTACTTTGCAGGAAATGCTTACTGTAAAAAGCGATGACGTTAAGGGCAGGACCGATATTTATGAAGCAATTGTTAAAGGCGAGCAGCGCCTGACGCACGGCACCCCAGAGTCATTTAACGTGTTAATTAAAGAATTACAAGGCTTATGCCTTGATATAAAAACAGAAAAGGCTAACTAATGGAAGAAATCGTATCTTTTGACAGCATTTCAATCAAGATCGCCAGCCCTCAGATTATTAAATCCTGGTCAAAGGGTGATGTTAAAAAAGCCGAAACGATTAACTACCGCACTTTAAAGCCGGAAAAAGACGGATTATTCTGTGAGAAAATCTTCGGCCCTGTCCGTGATTGGGAGTGTAACTGCGGTAAGTATAAAGGAATAAAATTTAAAGGTATTACCTGCGACCGTTGCGGGGTAACCGTTGACCGCTCTAATGTCAGACGTGTGCGCATGGGCCATATTGAATTAGCTACGCCGGTGACCCATATCTGGTTTTTTAAAGCCGTACCCAGCAGGATGAGCGCGCTTTTAGATATCGGTTTAAGGGACTTAGAGAGAATTATCTATTACGAGGAATATGTCGTAGTTGATCCGGGAACCACGCCGTTAAAAAAGAAAGAATTGCTTACTGACGAACAATACCAGGAAGCGTTAAGTAAATACGGCTCAAACTTTAAAGCCAAGATCGGCGCCGAAGCAATCAGTGAACTTTTAAAAGAGTTGGATCTGGATGTTGTTTGCCGCAAGCTTCGCAAAGATTTGGAAAAGTCAAAGGATGTTTTAAATAACCGCAAAGCAATCAAAAGCTTAAAGGTGGTCGAAGATTTTAAGAAAAGCGGGAATAAGCCCGAGTGGATGATTTTAGAAATCGTTCCTGTGATTCCCCCGGATCTTAGGCCTTTAGTTCCGTTAGAGGGCGGCAGATTTGCCACCAGCGATTTGAATGATCTATACCGCAGGGTAATTAACCGTAATAACCGCCTCAAGAAGTTGATGGAGCTAAGTGCGCCGGAAATTATTATCCGTAATGAAAAACGCATGCTTCAGGAAGCAGTTGATGCTTTGTTGGATAACGGCCGTCACGGTAAGCCGGTTAATGGCGCCAATAACCGTCCTTTAAAATCCCTTTCCGACATGCTTAAGGGAAAACAGGGCAGGTTCCGCCAGAACCTGCTCGGTAAGCGTGTAGATTATTCCGGACGTTCAGTTATCGTCGTCGGCCCCGAATTAAAGCTGCATGAATGCGGCCTTCCTAAGCAGATGGCCCTGGAGTTATTTGAGCCGTTTATCATTAAAAAATTAAGAGAAAAAGGTTTTGTCCACACGATCAAAGGCGCCCGCCGTATGGTTGAGCGCGGTAAGATCGAAGTCTGGGATATTCTTGATGAAGTAATTAAAGACCATCCGATCATGTTAAATCGCGCCCCGACTTTGCACCGTTTAGGTATTCAGGCTTTCCAGCCGTTATTAATCGAAGGAAAATCAATCAAGATCCATCCGTTAGTTTGTACCGCTTTTAATGCAGACTTCGACGGTGATCAGATGGCCGTGCATGTGCCTCTGTCCCTGGAATCGCAGCTGGAAACCAAAGTTTTAATCATGGCGATAAATAATATATTTTCTCCTGCCGATGGCCGTCCGGTAATTACTCCTACACAGGATATAATCTTAGGCCTGGCATATCTAAGCAGAGAGAAAGCCGGTGTTTTAGGCGAAGGAAAGACCTTCTCAGGCCATGAAGAAGTTTTAACGGCTTACGACGATAAAGCAGTCCATTTACACGCAAAAATTAAAATCCGCGTGAATAGTATATATAGTTTTGACCAGAAAAGTGTTATAAACGGAAAACAAATAATTACAACCACCGTAGGCAGGGTGTTGTTCAACCAGGTATTGCCTGCGGAGTTTGGTTTTGTAAACGGCGATTTAAATAAGAGCAGGGTCAGTGACGTCGTAGTCAGCTGTTACAAAAGATTCGGGCATAATATGACAATAAAACTGCTCGATGATATTAAGCGTTTAGGTTTTGAGATGGGCACATTGGGCGGTATTTCCATCGGTATCGACGATATGACTATTCCGGTTGATAAGCCCCAGGTCTTAAAAGAATCAAAAGAAGAAGTAGCCAAAGTTGAGGACCAGTACCGTAAAGGTATTATTACTAACAGCGAACGTAAATCCAAAGTAATCGATATCTGGACTCATGCTACCGATAAGATTTCGGATTTATTATTTAAAGGTATGGATTCTTTTAATCCGATCTTTATGATGGCAGACTCAGGCGCAAGAGGTAGCCGCCTTCAGGTAAGACAGCTTGCCGGAATGCGCGGCCTGATGGCCAAGCCCAGCGGTGAAATCATCGAAAACCCGATTACCGCCAATTTCCGTGAAGGCTTAAACGTATTGGAATATTTTATTTCTACTCACGGCGCCCGTAAAGGTTTGGCAGATACAGCCCTTAAAACAGCGGATGCAGGTTACTTAACCCGCAGGCTGGTTGATGTCGCCCAGGAAGTTATTGTCGCCGAAGAAGATTGCCAGACTCTTAACGGGATTACTGTTTCGGCTATCACCGAAGGCGATGAAGAAGTCGTCGGCCTAAAAGACAGGATCATCGGAAGGGTAGCTTTGAATAATGTCGTCGATATTATAACCGATGAAATTATCGTCGAACAGGGAAGCGAAATTACCGAAGAAAAAGCTGACAGAATCGAAAAGTTAGGAATCGAAAAAATCCGCATCCGCAGCGTATTAACTTGTGAATCGGGAAGAGGGGTATGCGCAAGATGCTACGGCCGCAACCTTTCCACCGGAAGGCTGGTTGAGTTAGGCGAAGCAGTAGGCGTTGTGGCAGCGCAAAGTATTGGTGAGCCCGGTACCCAGCTGACCATGAGGACCTTTCACATCGGAGGTACAGCCTCCAGGACCATTGAGCAGTCATTTGTTAAAGCCAAGAATGAAGGCCTTATTAAATACCACGCTTTAAGGGTAACCCTAAAAAATAAAGAAAATGTAGTTTTAAATAGAAACGGCGCAATCAGTATTAATGATCCGCAGGGCAGAGAACTTGAGCGCTATACAATTCCCCAAGGCGCATTTATTTCGTTTAATGACGGCGATCTTGTTAAAAAAGGCTCCTCCTTTGTGCATTGGGATCCTTACACTTTGCCGGTCCTTACCGAAGTAGCCGGATTAGTGCGTTTCGAAGACCTACGCGAAAGTATTACCATGCGCGAAGAATTAAATCCGGTAACTAAACTGTCAGAGCGCGTCGTAGTCGAACACAAACCTGAATACCATCCGCAAGTAGTCATCCTCGACAATAAAAATGAAGTTTTAGGAATTTATCCGATTCCTATCGGAGCCCATATTATCGTCAAAGACGGCGAGCATGTAGGCGGAGGAGATCTTTTGGCCAAGATACCGCGCACCGTTGTTAAGACCCGCGATATCACCGGAGGTCTTCCGCGGGTAGCCGAACTTTTTGAAGCCAGGCGTCCGAAGGATCCGGCGGTTATCAGCGAAATCGACGGATTCGTAGAATTCGGCGAGACTAAGAAAAATCAGCGGGTGATAATCGTAAAATCAGCAACCGGCATGTCCAGGGAATATATAATTCCCCATGGTAAGCACCCCAATGTATATAAAGGCGATAAAGTTACCGCCGGACAGCAGCTTACCGACGGCCCTGTAGTTTTACAGGATATATTAAGCGTCTGCGGAGATAAGGTGTTACAGGAATATCTGGTCAACGAAGTGCAGGAGGTTTACCGTCTCCAGGGCGTACGAATCAACGATAAACATATCGAAGTAATAATCAGGCAGATGCTTAAAAAGGTCAGGGTCGAGGATCCGGGTGACACCGAATTTTTAGCCACTCAGCAGGTTGATAAGTGGATTTTCCAGAAAGAAAATACCCGGGTTATCAAAAAAGGCGGCAAACCGGCGCAAGCCACACCGCTTTTGCTAGGTATAACCAAGGCTTCGCTTACTACCGAAAGTTTTATTTCTGCGGCCAGCTTCCAGGAAACTACCCGCGTTTTGACCGAGGCCGCCACCCGCGGTAAACGCGATGAGCTGTTCGGTTTAAAAGAAAATGTTATCGTTGGCCACTTAATTCCGGCAGGTACAGGATTTAAGAGCCACCGCGAAATTGATGTAATCAAAACGGCTACTGAAGAAGTAACTAAGGAGAAAAAGGAATAATCTATGCCCACAATCGCCCAGTTAATCAGGTTAGGTAGGTCCACCAAGAAAAAGAAGAGCAAGTCGCCGGCTTTGAGAGGCTGTCCTCAAAGAAGGGGTGTATGCATCCAGGTGCGTACGATGACTCCTAAAAAACCTAACTCAGCGTTAAGAAAGATTGCCAGGGTAAGGCTGACTACGGGCCTGGAAGTTACTGCCTATATACCGGGAGAAGGGCATAACCTTCAAGAACACTCTATAGTTATGGTAAGAGGCGGCAGGGTCAAAGATTTGCCAGGTGTTCGTTATCATATTGTAAGAGGCACATTGGATGCTGCCGGAGTCAACGCTCGCAGGCGCAGCCGTTCTAAATACGGGGCCAAGAAACCAAAGCCAACAAAGTAATTAAAGGAGCTAATTTTAGCATGAGAAGAAGAAAAGCGCAGGAAAAAGTCATTCTAGCAGACCCGAAATACAACAGCAAAATAATCGCCAAGTTTATGAATATGGTTATGGTTGACGGAAAAAAAGCCGTCGCCGAAAGGCTGGTTTATAGCGCTTTTGATATCGTGTTGAAGAATTTAAATGAACAGGATATTTTGAAAGTTTTTTACAAGGCATTGGATAATGCCCGCCCGCGTTTGGAAGTAAAGCCGCGCAGGGTAGGCGGTGCTACCTATCAGGTACCGGTTGAAGTAAGGCAGGAGCGCGGCACATCAATTGCGCTGCGTTGGATCAGGGATTTTGCCAAGAACAGAAAAGGTAAAGCTATGGAGCAAAAATTAGCAGATGAAATCATCTCCGCTTACAAGGGAGAAGGAGCCGCAATTAAAAAGAGGGACGATACGCATAAGATGGCCGA
>JAQTTI010000004.1:22775-28901 GCA_028710845.1 Candidatus Omnitrophota bacterium
ATGAGAAAAATACCTTTACAAAAATTAAGAAATATCGGGATTATCGCCCATATCGACGCAGGTAAGACAACTACCAGCGAACGTATCCTGTTTTATACCGGAAGAAATTATAAAATCGGAGAAGTCCATGACGGCGCAGCCACTATGGACTGGATGGTCCAGGAGCAGGAAAGAGGGATTACTATTACCGCAGCCGCGACCACCTGTAAGTGGAAAGATATAACTATTAATTTAATCGATACCCCCGGCCACGTTGATTTTACTATCGAAGTAGAAAGGTCTTTAAAGGTTCTAGACGGTGCCGTGGTAGTTTTCTGCGGGGTAGGCGGGGTTGAGCCGCAGTCAGAAACCGTATGGCGTCAAGCCGACCGCTATGGAGTTCCGCGCATTGCTTTTGTCAATAAGATGGACCGTACGGGTTCGGATTTTTTTGCGGTTATTGATCAGATGAAGGAAAGGTTGGCCGCAAATGTCGCCGCAATCCAGCTTCCTGTCGGAAGGGAAAGCGGTTTTAACGGCCTTATTGACCTAGTTGAAAAAAGGCTTATTCATTATAAAGATGAATTAGGGAAAGATATCGAAATTAAGGATGTCCCTGAAGGTAATCTCGCTGAGTTTGAGAAATACCGGGCTATATTAGTTGAAAAAGTTGCCGAAGCAGATGATAAAATTATGGAGGCATATCTCGAAAGTAAAAGTGTTTCCGATGAAGAACTCAAGGCTGCTATCCGCAGAAGCACGATTGCCAACAAATTCATACCAGCGCTTTGTGGTTCTTCTTTTAAAAATAAAGGCGTGCAGTTGGTTCTAGACGCAGTAAAGGATTACCTTCCTTCTCCACTTGATGTGCCTGCGGTCAAAGGAACCAATCCTGATACCGGTGAATTTGAAGAGGTTGCTGCTGATGATAAAGCCCCGTTTGCTGCCCTTTGTTTTAAGGTCGCTTCAGATCCTTTTGTCGGTAAAATTTATTTTATCAGGATGTATTCAGGTACACTTGAATCAGGCACCTATATTTATAATGCTACTAAAAGGGAAAGAGAGCGGGTTACAAAAATAGTAAAAATGCACGCTAATCACCAGGAAGTAACTGATAGTATTGCTACGGGTGATATCGCCGCCTTAGTTGGTTTAAAAGATACCAAAACCGGCGACACATTATGCACAGAAAAGAACCCTATTCTTATTGAAGCTATGCGTTTTCCCGAACCGGTTATTCAGCAGGCAATTGAACCTAAATCCAAGGATGCCCAGGAAAAATTAGGGCTGGCCATGCATAAATTGGAAGATGAAGACCCGTCATTTCGGGTCAGCTATAATCAGGAAACCGGCCAGACACTTATCGCCGGAATGGGACAGCTGCATTTGGAAATTATTATCGATAGGATTTTGCGCGAGTTTAATGTTGAGGCTACTGTTGGTGCTCCGCAAGTTGCTTACCGCGAAACAATCAGAAAAAATGTTTCTAGTGTCGGTAAATTTATTTCCCAGTCGGGCGGCCGCGGCCAGTATGGCCACTGCGTAATTGAGATGAGCCCGGCTGAGACTCCGGGTTCAGGGATCGCTTTTGAAGATAAAATTAAAAGCGGCGCTATCCCGCGGGAATTTATTCCTGCCGTTAAACAGGGAGTGATGGGCGCTGCGAAAAACGGAGTATTAGCCGGATATCCGGTCACCGATGTAAATGTCGTTCTCGTCGATGGATCATTCCACGAAGTCGATTCATCGGAATTAGCTTTTAAAATGGCAGGCTCAATCGCCTTCCAGGATGGAATGAAAAGGGCGCATCCGGTTCTACTTGAGCCGATTATGGATATTGAAGTAGTTGTTCCCGAAGAATTTATGGGCCAGATTATCGGGGATTTAAGTTCGCGGCGCGCAAAAATAATTGCCCTTGGGCAGAGGTTGAATTTGCGCACTATCCGGGCTAACGTTCCGTTGTCGGAAGTTTTTAATTATGCAACGGTAACAAGATCCTTGACACAAGGCCGTGCATCGTATACAATGGAACCTTCCTTTTACAGCGAGGTTCCGACTCAAGTGGCGGAAAAAATTATTTTAGGCGCCTCAACAACAAAGACAAGAAAAACTTTTTAAAAAGCTAAGGAGGATAAGAAATGGCTAAAGAAAAATTTGTAAGGAGTAAGCCGCACGTAAATATCGGGACAATTGGACATATCGATCACGGCAAAACTACGCTTACTGCTGCAATCTGCAATGTTCTTTCCAAGACCGGTCAGGCCACAGCCAGAGACTATGCCGATATCGCTAAAGGCGGAACAGTAAGAGACGAGACAAAGGTAGTTACTATTTCAGTTGCCCACGTTGAGTATGAAACTGCGACTCGCCACTATGCCCATATCGACTGCCCCGGCCACGCTGATTACATCAAAAACATGATTACCGGAGCTGCTCAGATGGACGGAGCTATACTGGTAGTTTCAGCTGCTGACGGCCCTATGCCTCAAACCAGAGAACATATTCTTTTAGCCCGTCAGGTTAATGTCCCTTCTATGGTTGTGTTTATGAATAAAGTTGATCTGGTTGATGATAAAGAACTCTTGGACCTGGTTGAAATGGAAATCAGGGAGCTGTTAACTAAATACGGTTATCCGGGAGATAAAACACCGATTATCCGCGGTAGTGCCAACAAGGCCTACGCAGCTAAAGATGCTAACAGCCCAGAAGCCAAGCCTATTCTTGATCTTATCAAGGCAGTTGATGAGTTTATTCCTCTTCCGCCCAGAGAATTAGATAAGCCTTTACTTATGGCGGTAGAAGATGTCTTTAGTATCGAAGGTAGAGGCACGGTTGGAACAGGAAGAATCGAACGTGGTAAAGTGAAGGTCGGAGAAGAAGTTGAGATTATCGGTTTAAGGCCGGAACCCAAAAAGTCAGTAGTCACCGGAATAGAAATGTTCCGTAAGCTTCTTGACGAAGGACAGGCCGGAGATAATGTCGGGCTTCTCTTAAGAGGCATCGAAAAGAATGATATCGAGCGCGGAATGGTTATTGCCGCACCAAAATCCATTATGCCTCACACAAAATTCAAGGCCAAGGTTTACATCCTGACCAAAGAAGAAGGCGGAAGGCATACGCCATTCTTCAAGGGTTACCGTCCGCAGTTCTATTTTAGAACTACCGACGTTACCGGATCAGCCAACCTTCCTGAAGGCGTAGAAATGGTTATGCCCGGGGATAACGTGGAACTGAATGTAGAATTAATTACGCCAGTTGCTATCGAAAAAGAATCACGTTTTGCTATCCGTGAAGGCGGACATACCGTAGGCGCAGGAGTAGTTACCGAGGTTATCGCTTAAATAGTTTCAAACTATAGAGGTTTTGTCAAATAAATGAATACACAAAAGATCCGGATTAAATTAAAGGCCTACGACCACAGGCTTTTAGATCAGGCAGTTATAGAGATAGTTGATACCGTAAAGCGCACCGGGGCGAGAATTTCCGGCCCGGTGCCGCTTCCTACGAAGCGTGAAATCTATACGGTGCTTCGCTCTGTGCATGTTGATAAAAAGTCGCGCGAACAGTTTGATTTGTCTACCCATAAACGCCTTATTGACATCTTTGAACCCACAGCTAAGACCATCGATTCATTAAGGAAATTAAACCTGCCTGCAGGAGTGGATGTAGAGATCAAGTAATAAATCAATATAGGATTAATTAAATGATCGGAATAATCGGCAAAAAAATCGGTATGACTCAAATTTTCGCTCAGGATAACAGCCAGATCGGCATTACGGCGATCCAGGCCGGACCCTGTCCGATACTTATGGTCAAAGATAAAAATATCCAGCTGGGTTTTGATTTAGTCGATGAGAAAAAACTAAAAAAACCACAAGCAGGTTTATTTAAGAAATTAAAAATCGCACCTCAGAATATAATCAGGGATGTTTCTAAGGAAACCGATATTGAATATAAGGTCGGCGATGAACTTAAAGTTGATCTTTTTGCCGAGGGAGATTTTGTAGATATTAGCGGTATTTCTATCGGTAAGGGTTTTGCCGGCGGGATGAAACGCTGGCATTGGAAAGGCGGTCCGCGTACGCACGGTTCAACCAGCCACCGCCGGGTCGGCTCGATAGGTTCCAGTACTACTCCCGGAAGAGTCTATAAAGGCCACCATATGCCTGGTCATATGGGTAATAAAAATGTAACAATCCAGAATTTAAAAGTAATCAAGGTTGATCTCGAGAAGAACCTTTTGTTAGTCGAAGGCGGAGTGCCCGGGCATAAAAACGGATATTTAGTAATCACCAAAGCCTTGAAAAAAAGGCCAAAGAATAAAGCGGTAAAGAAATAATATGTTTACATTACCTTTATACAATTCTGAAGGCAAAGAGATAGATACGATCAAACTAAGCGCCGCTATTTTTGACGGCAGCCAAAATTTAGATTGTCTTCACCAGGTCATCGAAAATTACCGGGCCAACCAGAGAAAAGGCTTAGCTTCTACTAAAACCCGCGGTGAAGTATCAGGCGGCGGCAAGAAACCATGGAAACAAAAAGGCACCGGCCGCGCCCGCGTAGGTTCTACCCGTTCACCTCTTTGGAGGCACGGCGGAGTTGTTTTCGGGCCTCATCCCCGCGATTTTTCTTACGATCTTCCTCAAAAAATGAAAGCCTTGGCTTTAAAAACAAGTTTAAATTTGAAACTAAAAGAAAATAATTTTCTGGTTTTAGATGAATTTAAAGTCGAGAACCCCAAGACCAAGTTGGCTATCGGTATTTTAAGCAACCTTAAATTATTCTCATCTAAAGAGAAAAAAGAAAAGAAGCTTCTTTTTCTGACTGATAAACTGAACCCGGATTTAAAGAAAGCATTGAAAAACATCAGTTTTCTAACCGTAGACCTGGCCAGTAATTGTCATGCTTATGAAGTCATGAATAACCAAAGATTGCTTATCACTAAATCGGCTCTTGCGCTTTTGACAACGAGGTTAAAATAATGAATTTACCAGTCATAATCAAGGCCCTTTTGCAGACTGAAAAATCAAGCGCTTATTTACCGCAAGGAAAATATCTTTTTCTGGTAAATAATTCCGCCAATAAAGTACAGATTAAAAGAGCGGTCGAACAGATATATAAGGTTAAAGTGAAGAACGTTAATACTTTTGTTTCAATGGGAAAACTTAAAAGAGTCAGGCATCAATTAGGCCGCACCAGCGACACTAAAAAGGCCGTAGTTACATTGGCTGCCGGCCAGAAGATAGAGGTAGCATAATGGGGATAATTAAATTTAAGCCAACAACTCCCAGCCGCAGGCATATGAGCGGGCCGGATTTCGCGGAAATTACTAAAGAT
Source organism: Candidatus Omnitrophota bacterium (assembly GCA_028710845.1). Lineage (GTDB taxonomy): Bacteria > Omnitrophota > Gorgyraeia > Gygaellales > Profunditerraquicolaceae > UBA6249. The sequence continues at coordinate 28,095 of JAQTTI010000004.1, forward strand.
AAACCGGAACGTTCGCTATTACGTCCGCTTAAAAAAACCGGCGGAAGGAATTCTTATGGCCGGATAACTACCAGGCATATAGGGGGTGGGCATAAACGGATGTTGCGTTTGATTGATTTTAAGCGCGATATCTATGATCAGCCGGCAAAGGTAATCGCTATTGAATACGACCCTAATCGTTCGGCCAGGATCGCTCTGGTTGAATATCCGGATAAAATAAAAAGATATATAATCGCGCCCCTTGGTTTAAGTGTGGGGGACATGGTTCTTTCAAGCGACCAAAAGGATGTTGAGATTAAGTTCGGCAATTGCCTTCTTTTGCGCAATATTCCTTCGGGCACACTTATTCATAATATTGAAATATCCAAAGGCAAAGGCGGGCAAATTGTCCGCAGCGCCGGCACTAGCGCCCAGATTATGGCCAAGGAAGCAGATATGGCCCATGTGCGATTGCCTAGCGGCGAAGTAAGGTTAATCAGCCTTGATTGTCACGCTACTATCGGACAGATCGGCAACATTGATCATGACGCGATTATTCTAGGCAAAGCCGGCAAAAGCAGATGGCTGGGGATCAAGCCGACTGTAAGAGGGGTTGTGATGAACCCTTTTGACCATCCTCATGGCGGCGGCGAAGGTAAGTCAGGTCAAGGTAATCCGCACCCGGTTACACCCTGGGGCAAGCCTACTAAAGGATACCGCACCAGAAACCGTAATAAGTATTCTAATAAATTTATCGTAAAGAGAAGGAAGCCATAATATGCCTCGTTCATTAAAAAAAGGTCCATACGTAGAAGAAAGTCTATTAAG
>JAQTTI010000060.1 GCA_028710845.1 Candidatus Omnitrophota bacterium
AGACTTCCGATTTACAAGCTTCAATATCTACCTTGCAAATATTATTGCGGGAGTATCCTGAGACCAAATGGAGGAGGCTGGCGCGTTATTATTTAGGCTATGATTATGAATTATCAGGTAATTATAAATTAGCCAAACAAAATTATTGGGAGGCAATCGGCATCTATCGGCAGTTACCGAGAGGGGTCTTTATGCCAGGCGAGTTAAAAATAATTAGAAGATTATATGATCTTCTAGATCATGAAAAATAAACAGAATAAAATAGCTTGAGGGCATATAATTTGTGCTCAAAATCTGCCCACCTAAGCGGGAAAGACCGGGTAGCAAATCGCAGAGTATTTATTTAGAAAACAAAAAGAGGAGACAATATGAAATTACACAGTGCCAGGATGATGATGTCTGTCTTAATAGGGATCTTACTCTCAGCAGTTGGTTTTGTCTATGCTGAAACTGCCGAAGAGTATACCCAACTAGGCACTGCATATGCCGAAAAGGGGCACAATGAAGAAGCTGAAGCTAATTATGACAAAGCTATTGAAATAGATCCCAACTGCGCAAAAGCTTATTATTTTCGCGCGAAACTTCGCCTTGATTTTAATTATGGATTGGGTGATTCGATTGAATCCGGGACACTACACCCTTATATAAGGCAATCCATTAGTGATTTAATCAAGGCCATAGAAATAAATCCTAACTATGTAGAGGCTTATCAGGGGTTAGGAAGAATTTATAATAAAAAAATATTAGACGAAGACAAACCTTTAGCCGCATCATATTTTTCTAAAGCTATTGAACTAAACCCTGCATATGCAGAGACTTATATTTTTAATCAAGCAGCAGGCAAGGCAAACAAGAACTAAAGACCCGGACAGTTATAGCCCGTTGACATTAAGTATATTAGTTCTATAATAACTTGTAGCGACGAGAGTTAGGGAAGCATGTAAGGAGTTTAATAAAAGTTTGACGCGTTTCGTTATATCTTCAGAAAAATCTTTTCAAAGTGAGCAGCGGTTTTGAATAACTTCTGGCGGCGCACGTTTACAAAAAATAACGCCTGGTTTCCGGGGTGTATTTATATAATGTTTAACCAGAACAGGAGGTGGGTATGTCTATAGTTAAAGAGTTTAAAGAATTTGCCGTAAAGGGCGATGCTTTAGATATGGCGGTCGGTATTGTAATCGGCGCTGCCTTCGGGAAAATTGTTACTTCTTTAGTTAATGATGTGATTATGCCTCCGATTGGTTTATTGCTGGGAGGTGTTGATTTTAAGAATTTAGTGGTGACGCTTAAGGCGGCAACGGTAGATCAGCCGGCTGTAAACTTGAGATATGGGCAATTTCTAAACAGCGTTATTGATTTTCTTATCGTAGCATTTTCAATTTTTATAGCAGTTAAGGGGATCAATTCGTTAAAAAAGAAACAAGGCTGATTATAGTTTTTCAAGCAGAGGAGGTGTTTTATGTGTAATAACTGCGGGTGTAAAAGTAAGCCAAAGAAAAAGGCAAAGAAGAAAAAGAAATAAACTTTCACCGGTGATTTAACCTTAGCAGGGCTGGGCTTAACCGTTCAGCCCTTTTTGCACTAATTCCTTAGCGTTTAGAAATTGGAATGATATAATAGAACCGAAAGAAACAGTTTTGTCAGATAGGAATAAACTTATAAAAAATAACAGTAAAGGTGCAAAAATGGGCATTCCTCCGCGTTTTATGAAAAGAGAAAATCCCTGGTTTGAAAAGGTAGTTACCGCTATTGTTATAGTATTTATTTTTCTAGCCGTTTGTATTTTTTTCTTTATAAAAAAATAATCCGTTTTATCGTCCGTAAAAATTACTAAGTAAACAGAAAAGAACCTTATGGCGCTGGAAGAATCCGGCCGGCCATTTTTGATAACGGTATTCACTTCTCGTTTAACCTTTTAAGAGGGTTTAATGAAAGAGGACACAGCAGGAAAACTATCATTTCTAGACCGTTTTTTGACCCTTTGGATTTTTTTTGCAATGGCATTGGGTGTAGGCTGGGGTTGTTTCTATCCGCAAATAGCCGGTTTCTGGAGTAAATTTCAAGTCGGGACTACTAATCTTCCTATCGCTATTGGGCTTATTTTAATGATGTATCCGCCTTTAGCTAAAGTTAAGTATGAAGAGCTTGGCGATGTCTTCCGCAATACTAAGGTTTTAACCCTGTCACTCGTTCAGAATTGGATTATCGGGCCCATATTGATGTTTATGCTGGCCATAATATTTCTGCGTAATTATCCGGAATATATGGTTGGTTTAATAATGATCGGGCTTGCCCGGTGTATCGCTATGGTAATCGTTTGGAATGAATTGGCTAAAGGGGACACTGAATACTGCGCAGGTCTGGTCGCTTTTAATTCTATATTCCAAGTATTATTTTATTCGGTTTATGCTTGGGTATTCATTACTATTATTCCTACTTGGTTTGGGCTCAAGGGGGTTGCGGTAAACATAACCATAGTCCAAATCGCCCAGAGTGTCTTTATCTACCTGGGGATTCCGTTTATCGCGGGTTTCCTGACGCGTTTTTTTCTTATCAAGTTAAAGGGAAAGGAATGGTATGAAAATAAATTTATTCCTAGAATAAACCCGATAACCCTGATCTCTTTATTATTTACCATTATAGTAATGTTTTCCTTAAAGGGTGAGTATATTGTTAGAATTCCGCTTGATGTAGTAAGAATCGCAAGCCCGCTGCTTATCTATTTTGTAGTGATGTTTTTGGTATCATTCTATATGGGAAAGAAATTTAATGCAGGTTATGAAAAAACCTCTACCTTAGCTTTTACTGCGGCAAGCAATAATTTTGAACTGGCGATTGCCGTTGCGGTTTCCGTATTCGGTATTAATTCAGGCGCTGCATTTGCGGCAGTGATCGGGCCTTTAGTAGAAGTTCCGGTGCTTATAAGCCTGGTGAACGTTTCGTTCTATTTCAAAAGAAAATTTTTCCAACAGGAATGATGGTTATAAAAAGCCGCTCCTTTATTTTATTAACTCTTATTTTTTGTCTTCCGCAACTTTCTTTTTCCGAAACCATCCTGCTTAAATCGGGTAAAACCGTAGAAGGCAAGCTAGTTGAAAAAACAGATAAATATATAAAAATCGATTTTTACGGGGTGCCGGTAATTTACTATTTTGAAGAAATTGCAAGTATAGACGGAAAAGCACCAGCCCAGCCTTTAGAAACCGCAGAAACCCTACCTATTGAAGTTGACCAAAACCCCTATAAATATAAAGAAGCTTTCGATAAGGGCACTTTATATCTTAGTAAGAATGAATATGAACAAGCTATAGCTGAATACACCAAGGCCATAAGATTAAATCCTAAATATTCTAAAGCTTACGGTTACCGCGGTATTGTTTATAATATTAAAGGTAACTTCGACCAGGCAATTTCTGACTTTACCAAGGCCATAGAGCTTTCTCCTGGATATGTTGTTGCCTATGCCGACCGGGGGAGCGCCCATAATGGTAAGGGCGAGTTTGACCAGGCCATTTCTGACAGCACTAAAGCAATAGAGCTTTACCCTAACCATGCCGGAGCTTACAAGGTGCGAGGCTATGCCTATTATGCTAAAGGTAACTTCGACCAGGCTATTTCCGATTGCACAAAAGCCATAGAATTGAACTCTAATGAGGTTGAATCTTATATCTACCGTGCGTCTGCTTATATCTCTAAGGGTGATTTTGACCAAGCCATATCTGACTATACCAAATCTCTGGCGTTAAGCCCTAATCATAACGCTTTAGTTTATACTAATCGGGCCATGGCTTATTATGCCAAGCAAGAATATGACAAAGCCTGGTCCGACGTACAAAAAGCAAAATCATTAGGTTATTCAATCCCGGCTGAGTTTATTGATGCGCTTAGGCAGGCTTCGGGACAGGCTGAATAACGGTTTAAAACGCCCGTAAATGGTCATTGCTATAAATCGCAAAATATTGTAAAATTGTTTAGCTTCATGGTTTCCTGCCTTAGGTAAATGATAATGTTAAATAGCAACTAGGTTTAAAGGAGGAATTATGCCCCGCCGAAACGACATCAATAAAATATTAATAATTGGCTCTGGACCGATAATTATCGGGCAAGCTTGTGAATTCGATTACTCCGGAACCCAGGCTTGTAAAGCCCTTAGGAAAGAGGGATATGAGATAGTATTGGTAAATTCCAACCCGGCCACAATTATGACTGATCCGGAAATGGCTGATAGGACCTATATCGAGCCGCTTACTACCGAGAGCCTTGAAAAAATAATAGCCAAAGAAAAACCTGACGCCTTATTGCCGAACTTAGGCGGGCAGACCGGTTTAAACCTTGCTTCAAGCCTTTTTAAAGCCGGAATACTTAAGAAATACGGAGTTGAAGTAATCGGGGTGCAGGCTGATGCGATCGAAAGAGGAGAAGACCGGGAAGTATTTAAGGCAACAATGAAGCAACTGGGTATACCGGTTCCGGCTTCTGAGATTGCGCTAACCGTCGAGGAAGCGGAAACGATTGCCAAAAAGTTAGGTTTTCCGGTTGTTATCCGTCCGGCCTATACATTAGGGGGAACCGGCGGAGGCATTGTTTATAATGTTGAGGAATTAAGGGTAATTGCCCAACGCGGCTTGAACATGAGTTTGGTTCATCAGATTTTAGTAGAAGAAGCGGTAATAGGATGGGAGGAACTCGAGCTGGAAGTGGTTCGCGACCAGAGAAATCAAAAGATTACCGTTTGCTTTATCGAAAATATAGACGCAATGGGAGTGCATACCGGAGACAGTTTTTGTGTTGCTCCAATGCTTACAGTGCCCATCGAGCTGCAGAGAAGAATGCAGGACTTATCTTACAAGATTGTTGATGCTATAGGGGTAGTAGGCGGAACAAATATCCAGTTTGCCCATAACAAAAAAGATGATCGATTGGTAGTTATTGAGATCAATCCCCGCACTTCCCGTTCCTCGGCATTAGCTTCAAAGGCAACCGGTTTTCCGATTGCCATGGTTTCGACAAGGCTAGCCGTAGGTTTTTCTCTTGATGAAATTCCTTACTGGAGAGACGGTACGCTTGAAAAATACACGCCAAGCGGTGAATATGTGGTAATAAAGTTTGCCCGTTGGGCGTTTGAGAAATTTCCCAAGGCCAAAGATATCTTAGGTACCCAGATGAAGGCCGTCGGGGAAGTTATGAGTATCGGCAAGAACTTTAAAGAGGCTTTTCAAAAATCAATCCGTTCACTTGAAATAAGCAGGCACGGTTTAGGATGGGCTAAGAATTTTAAAGAGTTTTCTTTAAGCCAATTAAAAGAACGCCTGGCCATGCCTTCAAGCGAAAGAATTTTTCTTATGTACGAAGCTTTGCGCAAGGGAATGAGCCCGGATGAATTATACGCCCTTACGCATATCGGTGTATGGTTTATTAAAGAAATGAAGGAGCTGGTTGATTTTGAAGAAAAGATTTTAAAATATACCTGGGAAAAATTACCCGATGCCGAATTAATAAAAGCAAAAGAATGGGGTTTCTCCGACCGGTATTTGGCTAAAATTTTCAATATTAAAGAATCACCAGTTCGCTTGCGCAGAATTAAACTTGGTAAGGTAGCCAGGTTTGAAGCTGTTCCGGTCAGCGGAGTGGATAATGCTTCGTATTACTACTCTACGTATAGTCCTGGCAAGGACCAGGTTCCTGTTTCCAACCGGAAAAAAGTAATGATTCTAGGCGGCGGGCCTAACCGGATCGGACAGGGTATTGAATTTGATTATACCTGCGTGCACGCGGCATTCGCTTTGCGCGACGAAGGCTATGAATCGATAATGGTCAATTGTAACCCGGAAACCGTTTCTACTGATTACGATACCTCGAATAAACTTTATTTTGAACCTCTTACAATTGAAGATGTATTGGCGATTTACGAGAAAGAAAAACCTTTGGGCGTTATTGTGCAATTCGGGGGCCAAACCCCTTTAAATATAGCCCAAGAACTAAAAGAATGCGGAGTCAAAATTTTAGGCACTACGCCTGAAAGCATTGCTTTTGCCGAAGACCGTGAGCTTTTCAGGCAGAAAATGATTGAATTAAATATACCTCAGCCGGAAAGCGGAACCGCCCGTTCTTTGGATGAAGCGATCCAAATAGCTAACCGCATAGGTTATCCTTTAATGGTTAGGCCATCGTTTGTTTTAGGCGGCCGCGGAATGGAAATTATTTATGATGAACAGATGCTGCGAAAATACGCTGTTGAAGCAATACAGGTCAGGCCTGAATACCCGATGCTTATCGACCGTTTTCTTGACAATGCGCTTGAAACTGAAGTAGATGCCCTTTCAGACGGTAAAGATACTTTTGTTGCCGCAATCATGGAGCATAT
>JAQTTI010000005.1 GCA_028710845.1 Candidatus Omnitrophota bacterium
GAGGATGCGAAGACGTGCTTATTCCGGAAAGAGAAATAGACCTTAACAATGTCTGCCATGATATAGTACATGGTAATTTGGTAGGGAAAATGAGCTGGATTATTATACTTGCCGAAGGGGCAGGCAAGGCAGATGATATTGCCCGACAGATAACCGATATGACTGGTTTAGAAACCAGGACGGTTGTGTTGGGACATGTACAAAGAGGCGGCCGGCCGACTGCTTTTAGCCGGGATTTAGCTCTTAACCTTGGTAAGGCAGCTGTAGACAGCTTAATCGCCGGCAAGAAAGATCTTGCTTTAGGGCTGGCCGGTGGGAAAATAACGGAAGTTAATTTTGAAATTGCTATACAGAAAAAAGAATTAAAGATCGATAATTTTTACAAATTAGTAAAGATTCTTACATAGTTAGGGCTGGTAAAGAAAATAAAAAGGAGATAGGCAAAATGGGAAGACGGGCGCTTGAGGTTGACAAGATAGTAATGGATTTAATTCTTACCGATGATACTCTGCTTAAGAAAAAATTAGCCAAGAAAATCCTGGATATGGCTTATAAAAAAGGCATCTATCCTTCCAGTATCCATGAATTTTATATGGCAAGAGGCAGGGGTGAGTTTGAAGGTTTTACGGTTCCGGCAATGAACCTGCGCAGTATGACTTATGATTTGGCCCGGGCTGTTTTTCGGACAGCCAAAAAGAATAACGCCGGAGCATTTATTTTCGAGATTGCAAAATCCGAAATGGGCTATACCTCTCAGGCCCCGGTTGAATACACCGCTGTTATCCTGGCTGCTGCCATAAAAGAAGGTTACCAGGGCCCTGTATTTATCCAGGCAGATCATTGCCAGGTCAATGCTAAAAAATTCCAGGAGACTCCCGAAAAAGAATTAGAAGCTTTACAAAATATGATTGCCGACAGTATAAGTGAAGGATTTTATAATATCGATATTGATTCATCGACGCTAGTGGATTTATCCAAAAAAGATATTAAACAACAGCAGAAAAACAACTATGAGGTATGCGCTAAACTTACCCAGCTTATCCGCAGGATCGAACCGAAAGGAATTACGGTTTCAGTTGGAGGGGAAATCGGAGAGGTGGGGCATCAGAACTCTACTCCTGAAGACCTGCGCGCTTTTATGGCAGGTTATAAGGAAAGGCTGCGTAAAGGCCTTATCGGCATATCCAAAATTTCTGTGCAGACCGGGACCAGCCACGGCGGGGTGGTTAAAGCCGACGGTTCTATTGCCGAAGTAAAATTAGACTTCGGCACGCTTAATACCCTTTCGGGTATTGCCCAGAAAGAATTCGCTCTTGGAGGAGCGGTTCAGCATGGCGCCTCCACTTTACCGGAAGAGATGTTCCATAAATTCCCGGAGAATAATACATTGGAAGTGCATTTAGCTACTGGGTTTCAGAATATGATGTTTGACAGCAAACATTTTCCTGAAGATTTAAAGAAAAGAATTTATGAATGGTTAAAAGTTAATGCCTCAAGCGAAAGAAAAGAAGGCGAAAGCGATGAGCAGTTTTTTTATAAAGCGCGTAAGAAAGCGCTGGGGCCGTTTAAAAAAGATATTATGGGTCTGGCGCAGGAAACCCGCGACAAAATAGCCCAGGAGATTGAAGCGAAATTTGATTTTCTCTTTAAACAGCTAGGCGCTGTAAATAACCGGCAGCTGACCGATAAATATATCAGCTTAAAAAGAGTGATTACCCGTAAACGCCAGGAGGCTCCTGTGGTTCACGATGGAGAAGGCGCTGACTAGCCGATATAAATAAAGAGTTCTTTATTATCTTCCGGGCAAGGTTATGAAAATCCACCTTGCCCGGTTTATTAAAAGCCGGCGGAATAAAAATAATGTTAGCTCCCTTTTTCAGGAACAATCCCAGGATCTTCGCATTTATCTCCAATTATCGAAAACAAATTCTTGTATTATTCTTATTAAGTTTTATCTCTTCCGGTTTTCCTCTGGTTATTCCCTACATTTCCAAATTATTCATTGATAAAGTATTCATCGCCAAAGAATTTAATAAATTCTGGACTTTGTCCTTTTTGGGTTTGGGTTTATTTTTCCTATCCGTATTGGTCAAGGCTATCAGTAACATTGTAAAAAACAAAATTGCCGTAAAATTAAGGTTTAATTTATCCAATAAATTTATAAGGAAATTATTCTCTCTCGACCTAAGTTTTTTTCAGAACCGTTCAGTAGGGGAAAATATCTACCGGCTTTCCGATACCGAACAAATAGTCAATTTCTCAACCGAACAATGTCCCGTATTTTTAGCCGATATCGTCAAATTGCCGGTAATTTTGGGAATTGCTTTCTGGATTAATCTGCCGATGACCATCTCCTTGTTAATCTTAAGCCCTTTATTTATCCTCCAAAGTGTTTATTTACAGAGAAAATTAAAGCCCATCTATGAGCAGATCTGGGGTTATAGCAGCAGGCTGTCAAAAGAAGTCGCCGAGATTTTCGCCAGGATCCAGGTGATTAAGGTGCTTGGTTTAGAAACTTATAAGAAAAATAGTTATTTAAAGAGCTTGATAGAAAACATACGCTGGAAAATAAAAAGCTTTCGTTGGTTTATTATCAGCTCTCTAAGCGCTTCTTTTTTATCTCAGGCAATATATGGGGCGATTACTCTTTACGGAGGATGGTTGATAATTAAGGGCAGGCTTACGCTGGGTAGTTACACCGCTGTAATGCTTTATCTTACCCAATTAGGCGCTCTTCTGCAGTCTCTGGGGTCCAGGTTTGAATATATTACCCAGGATATCGTGTCTATAGAAAAATTTACCGAAGTTATGGAAACAGAGCCTCAAATTAAAGATAACCCGCAGGCAAAAAGTCTTCCTAGTATCAATGGCGGAATTAACCTTGACAATGTTTGGTTTGGATACAAAAAAGAATCTCCTGTTTTTAAAGGGATAAGTTTCGATATTCCCGGCCGATCTTGGGTTAGTATAGCCGGCCCTTCAGGATGCGGTAAAACTACTTTAATTAATCTTATCTTAAGGCTGCATGATCCTGACAGGGGAAGCATTATTCTAGGCGGATTGGATTTAAAGTTAATAAAGTTAAAGTCATTATGGAAAAAGATCGGTATTGCCACCCAGCAGCCATTTCTTTTTAATCTTACGGTTGGGGAGAATATTGCTTATGGTTTAAAGTCTAAGGACATGAGTTTGATTGAGGAATCAGCCAAAGTTGCCGGAATCCATGATTTTATCGCCGAACTACCGGATGGTTATAATACGATTATCGGAGAAGATGCCTGTTTCTTATCTTATGGAGCTAAACAAAAAATTGCGGTAGCCAGGGCAATTTTGAGAAAACCGGAGATATTGATTTTAGATGAAGCTTTTGCTTGCATAGATTCACTGGCTGAAGAAGGGATAATTTCAAGATTGAAGAATATGACTGATATTAAAATAGTAATAATTGTCTCTCACAGGCTTTCTACTGTATTATCCGCGGATTTTACGCTTTTTATTAAGGGTCCCCAAGATATTATCATGGATAAGCCGCAAGAACTTCTTAGGAAAGAAAAGGCTTTTCGCAGTCTTTTCGCCGAACAACTGAAAGTCGAATAATAAATGGTGCCGCGCATAAGGCTAACAACTTATTGTAATCGTTCTTGTGTCTATTGTTCTGCTTATGACTCCGGCCTTAAATACGGAGTTCAGGAGTTTAAACCCGAAGAATACCGGTTTCTTCTTGAACGGGCCAGGAAGGAAGGCATAAAGGAGGTTGCCTGGCAGGGGGGAGAGCCTACCAGCCATTCGCAGATAAATTTAATCGCTAAATTGACAGGCGATAGCGGGACCAAGGTGCATCTTTTTACTAACGGAATATTTGATCCTGCGTTGCTTAAGCCTCTAAAAAGAATAGTTTCGCGCTGCCTGGTTAACTTAAACCATCCTGATACTTATCGGCCAAGCCAGCTTAAACTTGTCCGCAGTAATTTACTGCGGATGAAAGACGAAGGTTTTGGTTTTCATATAGGGTATAATCTTTATCAGGAAAACCCGGATTACGGCTTCATCTTTAAGGCGATAGAAGAATACGCTGTTACGGCCGTGCGTTTTGATGTCGCCAGGCCGTCTAAAAAGGGTAAAAATCTGCATTTTGCGTTTAATGATTTCTTTAGGCTAAAAGCTCAGGCGTTAAAGTTTATCGCTTTATGTCGTTTTCTCGGAGCCAGGGCCTATCTTGACTGTTGCTGGCCGCGTTGTGTTTTTAAAGAAGAAGAAATCAAGTTACTTAAGAAGGCTCAAGCTGAACTTTCTTTTAGCTGCAAGACTACTGTCGATATTCTGCCGGGTTTACGTATCGACAGCTGTTATTGCTCTATAGAGATCAAAGATAAGTTCTTCAGCCAATTCCCAAGTTTTAATTCTGTGCTTAAGTTTTTAAAGAACAAAGAAGACCGTCTGCGTTGGGATGTACCTACGGATCCCAGGTGCATAAACTGCTCCTGGAGAAAAAATAAAGTCTGCCAGGGCTCTTGTCTTGGCTATGCTAAATAATAAGAGTAGTCAGTATAACTTATGAAAACTTTCCTTAAAATTGCCGGAATTACAATAAGCATTGAATATCCTTTTGCTTGTAAGCCATGGAACAGCAAGAACGGTACTTTAGAGCGTTATAAGCCGTTTTTCGTCAACCCCGTTATAAATCCAGGCATAAACATAAATATTTCTAAAATAAATAAGCCTTTGTTGCCGCAAGGTAAAATGATTTTCGATTCCAAAGGCTTATGGAAACTTTATGCCTCCGGCAGTTCTTTAGAAATTTGCCTTTCGGATCCTTTAAGTAAAAAAGCACACGATGAGATTATTAAAACCAAAGGCGATTTTAGTTCCTGGGAGGCTGGTTTTTCCCCTTCATTGTCCCGAAAAGGCAGAAATGCTTTAGATTATCCGGTCCTGGAAGTAATAATGATGAATATCCTTTCTAAAAACCTGGGAATACTTACTCATGCCAGCGGCGTAATTTCTTTAGGGCAGGGTTTACTTTTCTGCGGGAATTCCGGCGCAGGTAAATCTACGCTCTCACAGCTCTGGAAAAAAGCCAGGCCCCAGGATCTGCTTCTTACCGATGACAGGGCGGCTATAACAAAAGCAGGAAAAAACTTTATGATCTTCGGAACTCCCTGGAGCGGATCGGCAAACGTTTATTCATCCGAATCGGGCATTCTTAAGAAAGTTTTTTTTATTGCCCACAGTGAAAAGAATTCTATTAATAAAATCGATGGCATTGAAGCTGCCTCGGCTATTATCAGGCATTCGTCGCTAGCTTACTGGAATAAAGCAGGATTAGATTTTGCGATCCAGTTTTGCGCGCAGTTATGCAAAACAATCAAATGTTACCGATTAGGTTTTGTCCCGGACAAAAGCGCAGTCGATTTTGTAAGTAAGTTTCTGAAAGAAAATGAAAGATAAGATAAATATTTCGCTTATTTATCCGCCTTTTTCTACACCTACCTCAGTGCCTTTTGGGCTAGCCTGTTTGAAAGGGTTTCTGGAAAAGAAGGATGCTGGCGTTAAAGTAAGCGTTTTTGATTTTAACCTGGCCCTCTATGAACGGTTTATAAATGCAGGTAAAGATTGTTTGCCGTGTTATTTCTGCCGTAAACTAAACCTGAGCTGCTTTTGCAAGGGAATTGGCGCTGATGAATTAAACTCCTTAGCCAGAGGCAGGAAGTATTTCCGCAATAAAAGTAATTTTTCCGATAAGCAGATTTACGAGAGGCACCTGCGTTATTTTTATTCGTTTTTTATCGAAAAAATAAGGAAGTGCTGTAATCGCATCCTGAAAGAGCTACTGGAATTTAACCCCGAGAATATTCTTTTAAAAAATTTTTTCCAAGAAGAAATCTCTAGGGTAAAATCCCGGAATCCGCAGCTTATTGGAATTTCCCTGCATAATTTGGTAGCCGGGACCTTTTCTTTTTATCCTTTTGCCCTGGCCAAGGCCCTTAAGCATTATTGCCGGGCTCCGATAATAATGGGTGGGGCTTCATTTTCTTACGTTAATCCCGAAGATTTTCTTCGGGTCTTTGACTTTATTGATTATATAATTAAGGGGCCCGGCGCAGAAAGCCTTTATATATTGGCCAAAAACCTTAATAATGGAAAGATCAAGGAAATCCCTAACCTTGCCTACCGTAAAAGCGGCAAAATTTTAATAAATGAAAGTCTGAAATCAGGGGTTAAGGAGTTTTCCTGTCCCGATTTTTCGGAGTTTGAGCTAAAAAAGTATTATAATCCCCAGCTTGTCCTGCCGGTTATGTTCTCCAGGGGATGCAGCTGGGGCGCTTGTGTTTTTTGCAAATATTATGGCGATCATAAGGGAAAACCGGTTTTTAAACGTCCCGATGAATTCGCCGAAGAGTTAGGGTTATTGCAGAAAAAGTATAAAGCCTGCCATTTTTATATTGTTGATAACTGTATTCCTCCTGATAAACTGTTTAAACTTGCCCGAGCCATATTGTCTAAAGGGCTTAAGATCAACTATATTGTTTATGCCCGGCCGGCTAAATTCTCTTTAAAGATTTTAAAGCTTTTAAGCCGTTCAGGGTGCAAGTCCATACATTGGGGCGTGGAATCGGCATCTAACCGTATTCTAAAACTGATGAATAAGGGCACTAATATAGAAGAGGTTGAGCGTGTCCTCAAAAACTCAAGTAAATCCGGGATAAGAAACCTTATTTATATGATTTTTGATTTTCCTCTCCAGAAAAAAGAAGATTATTTGAAAAACCTTGAATTTATTCAGCGCCTGCGCGATCAGGTGAGTTTTATCGGGCTGCATTTTTTCCGTCTTGAGAAGGATACTATTATGTCCGGTAACCCTTTTAAGTATAATATCCGGGTTGGATCCAAAGAAAAGCTTTTTAGTCTATCCGGCAAAAGAGTAAATTCCAGTATTTATAATATAAGCCCGTTAGAGGAAATAGTAGATCCAAAAAATTATCAGGCAGAAAAGCTCTTGTTTCTTGCTTACGTAAAAAAGTTTTCTTTCCCCGGGTATTTCGAAGAGCATATGTTTTTTACAGAAAAAAGGAAAGGTCATGAAGTATCCAAGGATAAAATTAACTAAAAATATAATTTTTATTTGCTTTATTTTGTTGGTTGCTCTGATATTGAGGCTTTATCGGCTGGGAGCGAATGACCTATGGAATGACGAAGTCTATAGCGTTTTTATTGCCAATGATTTCTGGGGTAGCTGGAATCCTCCGTTATATTTTGCCGGACTGCACTATTGGGTAAAAGTGTTTGGTTTATCGGAATTTAGCCTGAGGTTGCCGTCCGCAATTTTCGGCGCGGGATCAGTCCTGTTATTATTTATGTTTGGTAAGCGCCTGTTTGATGAAAAAATAGGCCTAATTGCCTCTTTAATACTTTGCCTGTCTTCTTTTAATATATGGTATTCCCAGGAAGCGCGCCCTTATACGCTCCAGGTTTTCTTTAGTATTTTATCAACTTACATTCTGTATAGGGCGATAACCGAACGAAAAAAACTATTGTGGATCTATTTTTCCCTTGTTTCTATTCTCGCTCTATATTCAAATATAAATTATTTCCATTTCTTTTTGTTAATTACCCAGTTATTTTTAGCTGTTTTTTTCCTGGGTAAAAAAATGCGGGTAGGGATTTTATCATTTGCGGCGGCACTGGTGTTATTTTTGCCTTTTTTGTTTAATTTGATTTCAAAAGCGTATTGCATTAAGAATGGGTTTTGGATTCCGGTTCCATCAGCTAAATCGCTGCTGATTACAGTTGGAAACTTTAATTTAGGTTACAACTCCAATTATGCGTCCTATATGTTTTCCAATATTCTCTGCCTGTTTCTTTTAATCGCATCGATTTACAATATAAAACGGAGGGATCAGGTAAAAAACTTTATCGCAGCGGCTTCATTATTCATATTGCCCATTTTGTTGGTATTTTTTATTTCAAAATTATGGGTTCCGGTTTATGTTGACCGGGGCCTAATAATTTTTTCTCCATACTACTATATTATCCTTGCTTTAGGTCTGGACTTTATAGGGAAAAAGTTTAGTCATATAATCATTGTTTTGTTTCTGGTAATATTAATGTCCTTTCCGTTAACGGCTTATTATACTAATTATTTGAATATGCCGTGGACTTACCATATGGGCGCGCATTTAAAAAAGCCATTTAAGCCCGCGGTCTATTTAATTGACCTTAACTCTAGAGAAGGGGATTTTGTTGCTCATACCAACCCGTCTTCCCCGGCGGTTTTTACTTTCTATTCGAAAAAAAATAGCCTAAAGCAGAATTTTATATTTGCACCCGGGATGATTGATTCTTCCTGGAACCGCCCCTATACCACCAGCGAGCGTGCTTTTTGCGTCTCAGATATAGATAATCTTAATTTTAGCCGGTTATGGGTGGTAGCTTCTAGCTGGTCCCGGAACGGGATCCTGGATGATAACTCTAGAGAGGTTAAAGATTGGCTGGATAAGAATTTCAAACTGGATTTTAGCGAAGAATTTGATGGATTATGGGTATTCAGGTATGTTAAAAAATAATTTGTTTAAATCAGCTGTTCCCGAAGCAGGGTTAACGCTGCTTATAGCTAAGGCGTTAATAGAGGATAATAAGCGCGATCTAATCGGCAATTTTATTAGTTCTAACCGGATTAACTGGAAGAAATTTAGCCAGCTTATCTTTTACCATGAATTATACCCTTTTGCTTACAGCTGTTTAAAGAAACATTCAAACTATTTGCCGGCCAAGGAACTGGAGCTATTAGAGAGACATCATTATGCCTGTGTGAAAGGTTTGATTAATTTATGGGGAGAATTTCAAAAAATATCGGCCGCCTTTAGAAACAAAAACCTGGATTTTATTCCTATTAAAGGCTTAGCTTATCTAGCGAACAGTCTGTACAAAGATAATGCTTATTTAAGGCCGATGTGCGATTTGGATATTCTGATAAAAAAAGAAATGTTACCGGAAGCCAGGAAGATAATGGCAGATCTGGAGTACCGGGAAAATTTACTGGAGTTGAATCAGTGTTATTGGGAGGAGGATAATTATCACTTACCTTTTAGGCGCGCCCCGGCTGAAGATAATGCTTTTAACCTGGAGATTCACTGGGCATTGGATTATACAAGAAAAAAGCCAATTTTACCTGATTTATGGAACAGGATATATAGATATGAAACAGAAGGAACCGATCTTTGTTTACTCTCGCCGGAAGATAGCCTTTTTTGCCTTGCTTTGCACCAGCGCCGTTTCGGAAAGATCCTCTGCCTTAAAAACGCCTGCGATACGGCCAGGCTACTGAAAAATAATCCGGCGCTAGATTGGGGATACATTATAAAAGCAGCCAGGTCCGGCGATATGAGGGCATCTGTATATTTTATACTGGCCCAGGCAAAGCTTTTATTCGATATTGAAATAGGTCATTCTATGATAGATGAATTGCGGGTGCCAAGATACAAAAAAATGATCTTAAAAAGGCATATTTTAGAAAACATTTTAAATCCCGGGCCTAATTTTACCCATGAGGAAAACCTAAAACTACTTTTCCTGAAAAGCCATTTTCTGCTTTACGATAATTTAATCGAGCCCGTAAGAATGATATTAAATATTCCCCGGGAGCAGTTTGCCAAATTTTATGGTTTAAGGGCCTATGGCAGGAAAGCTGCTTTTTTGTATAACTTGCGCTATCTTATATTTATTCCGTTATTTATATTTAACCTGTTCTTGGGTATGTTCCGAAAGAAAGAAAAGGCCTTGATTTAAAAATTAAGTAGGTTAAAATAAAAAAGAGAAGGTCCTTTAGGAGGCATAAGATGAAAACAAAAGAAAAATATTACCGTAAGAATCCCAACATTGTAACCCGGGAAATAGAAGACGAAATAATACTGGTTCCGTTAAAGCAAGATGCTAAAAACATGGAAAGCATTTATTGCTTAAGCGGTTCCGGCGCGGATGCCTGGAAAATGATTAACGGCAAGAACAGTGTTTCTGCTATTGAAAAGGCGATGCTGAAGAAGTATGAAGTGACAGAGGCGAAATTAATCAGCGATTTAGGAAAATTTTTTCTAAAACTTGAGAAAATCGAAGCGATAGCCTAAAAGGAAAAGACTTATGGGTTGTTTTGCATCCCCATTAATACACCAAGAGGGTTATTCTAAGTTCAGCCGCAGGGTACACGATAAATTTTTAAAAAACCGGATACCTGTAAACGCCGGAATAGAGTTAACCCGTAAATGCAACCTGCAATGTGTTCATTGTTATGAACGGGGAGTTTCTAAAAACGGCAGGGAGGAGCTAAGCTTCCTGCAATTGCGCGGCATTTTAGACCAGATTGCAGAATTAGGCTCGCTATGGCTTATGCTTACCGGAGGAGAGGTTCTGACCCGGGAGGATTTCTTTGATATTTATATTTATGCGAAGAAAAAGGGTTTTATTATCAGTGTCCTGTCTAATGCGACGCTGATTACTCCGGAAATAGCCGATACCTTTAAAAAATGGAAGCCTTTTACGGTCGAGATCCCGCTTTATGGCGCCGATGCGCGCACTCATGATGGGGTTACGGGTGTTAAAGGTTCTTTTGCCGCTGCTTTAAGGGCAATAGCGCTTCTTAAAGAAAGAAATGTTCAGGTTAACCTGAAGACCTTTGTAACCTCATTAAATTATCAAAGCTTAAAAGATCTTAATAAATTCGCCGCAAACTTAGGGTATGGCTTAAGTCTTGATTGCGCGATGTTTCCATGCATCGATCATTCGCAAGAACCTTATAAATACAGGCTTAAGCCCAAGGAGGTATTTGAAGTTTTATTCGAAACCTTGCAAAACAAAAAAGATTACCTTAAGACAGTAAAGGAAACAATGGAAAATTTTTCCTGTTCCGAGGAATCAGATTATTTTTATAATTGTTATGCCGGTAAAGGTATATTCTTTATCGATGCTTTTGGTTTTCTTGATGTATGTATTTTTTCTAAATCCCTGCATTATGACCTTCTTAAGGGCAGCGTAAAAGAAGCCGTGGAAAAGCATTTTCCGGTTATCCGGGGGAGAAAATTAGAAGATAATTCCAAATGCAGGTCCTGTCAGATGCGTAATTTTTGTAATTTCTGCCCGGCAATTGCAGACCTTGAGGCAGATAAGCTCAACCTTGATTATTACTGTGAAACCACAAATTTCCTTAAAGGAATGGCAGAGAAGGTAGCCTTATAAACGGGGGTTATATGACAAATAAAAAGAGCAAAAAGCATGCAGTAAAAAAACTTAAATATTGCAGCCCGCAGATTAAAGAAATCAAACTTTCAATGCAGGAGGCTATGTTAGCCAGCTGTAAATGGGGCCAGGGAAGTTTCCAATGCTGCAATTGGACTTGTCCTCATTGCACCTCGTCAAGCAGTGCGGCAGGAAGCTAGAGCCGGAAAAGATAGTTGTGTTATGCCCATACCGTATGGAACAAAAGCTCGCCTTATTTTAAACAAAATCAAGAAGTTAAAAGACCCCATTTTAGAGGATTGTTATTTATATCGGCATCCCGGCGGTACTTTTCACTGTCAGGCTAAAGGAGCTTACCGTTATTTTACTATTACCGGGAATTTTTTTGCCAGCGGCCGGGGTATTTGCCTGGACCAGGCCCGATTTGGCAGTTTGATGGAGCTTTCGGAAAGGTATTCGGCTTTTAAGTTTTTAGCTAACCTTAAGAAAACCAGGATAAGTTCTTTTGACCGGCTCAAAAACAATATTTTTACCAAAGAGCATCTTCTGGCGAATTGCGCCGATGACCCTTCTTTAAGCCTGGTTAAACCTGAAGAATTATCCGGATTCAGGCTTGGCTGGCAGAAATGTTTTGATTCCTTAGGCAATATTTGCTACCTTCCGCTACGCTTGATCGCTGATTTTCTGGAAGGTTCAAACGGAATTGCGGCCGGATTTTCTTTAGAAGATGCTATGGTCAGGGGTTTGCTTGAAGTAATCGAACGCGATTCTCTGGCCAGGATAGAATCGGCAGGTTTAAATACCGCCCTGATCGACGATAGAAGTATAGAAGACAGCCAGGCAAAAAAGATTATCCAAGGTTTCCTTTCGCTCGGACATTCTGTTTTTATCCGCGATTTTTCATTAGGCAGGCCTTTACCGATGATCGGGGTGGTTCGTAAGGTAGACCGCAGCAGGTTTCTCCTTACCGCATCTAGCGGCTTAACCGGACAGGAAGCTTTGCTCCGTGCTCTTACCGAAAATGCCCAGATAGAGTCGGGAAGGTTTAATCTGCGTTTAGTCAGTAAAAATCCCCAATATTTTAGCGCTAAACATAAAATTAGCATTAAAGACCTTCCGGATATAAAAGCAGGTTCAAACAAACAGGTTTTGGGTAGGTTAAAAGAAACGATCAGTAACTGCGGAATGGCTGTTTTTTTCTGCGATGTCACCGATGAAGAATTGGGCATACCGGTTGCCATGACTTATCTTTCTCCGGCGAAAGTTGTTTCTCAGAAAGAAGAAGGTAAGGATTTTATTTTTGGCTTGATAGATGAGCTGCTGAGAGTAAACGATAAAAAAGGAGCCGGTTTACTCCTTAAAAGAGCTCAATTTAAAGATAGGACAAGATTTCTTTTCTATCGGGCGAACAGATTGATTGCTGAAGACAAAAAAGCGCAAGCCCTTTGTTGTTTTAGGCAGCTTCTTCAAGGAAATTGCAGTATATCCAGGTTTAAAGAGGATTCTTTGTATTGGCTTGGGCTGGATGCATTTAAGCGTCAGGATAAGCGTAAAGCGAAAGATTACCTAACCGCTTTAGTTAAGATTAAACCGGGTAGTTTTTATCCTGCTTTCTTCTACTGCGCAAGTCCGGATCGTTTCTTCAAAGATGCCCAGCAGCTTTATCTTAAGTTGTGGTTGGCGGATAACTACGGTTATATCAGGAAGTTTGAAGGCGAGGATCATTGTCAAAAGCAAAAGAATTTATTATTCCAAATGTAGTTTTAACTGAACTTCTTGAGGCGGTAACTGGCAAGAGAAAATCCTTGTCTTTTGAAGTCAAAGGATTTAGCATGTTTCCTTTTGTTTGTAATGGCGATATAGTTACTGTTTCTCCATTTTCTAATACTATTAAAGTTGGCCAGGTAGTTATTTTTACTCATCCCCGGTCGCAGGCGCTTACTCTCCATCGAGTAGTAGGCAAAAAAGGCAATAACTATATTATTAAAGGGGATAATGCTTTAGAAATTGATGCGGCGGTTTCCAGGCAGAACATCTTGGGGTATGTATCCGGCTTAGAAAGAAAAGGAAGAAGTATAACCTTAGGGTTAGGGAAGGAAAGATGCCTTATCGTCTTTCTAAGCCGCACAAGAATTTTGCCATTATTTTTCAGGCTCACAAAATTAGTCCTCTATCCCGCAAGGGAACTTTTCCGCAAGAGGTTGCTTTAAGCAAAACCGCCTTAAAGAAAGCCTTGATATTTGGGGAATTTGCTGATAAAATTAACCTTTATAAATAATATGCACAGGGTTTCTTTATCTTGCTGCCTTTTAAGACAAAAGAGAGGTATATATGCGATCTGACATGATCAAAAAAGGGTTAGAACGGGTTCCTCACCGTGCGCTTCTTCATGCTACCGGTTTAAGCAGGAAAGACCTGGGGCGTCCTTTTATCGGCATAGCTTCGTCATTTACCGACCTTATTCCCGGCCATGTAGGAATGCGCGATCTCGAACGTTTTATTGAACGCGGGGTCTGTTATGGTAACGGCGTGCCTTTTTTATTCGGCGTTCCCGGTATTTGCGACGGAATTGCAATGGGCCATTTGGGGATGTGCTATCCTCTTGCGCTTCGTGAGATTGTTGCTGATACTATTGAGACAGTTTGTAATGCCCACCAGTTAGACGGGATCATTTGCTTGACTAATTGCGATAAAATTACACCCGGTATGCTCATGGGTGTTGCCCGGTTGAATATACCGGCTTTAATCGTTACCGCCGGGCCGATGATTTCAGGCCGTCTTAATAAAAGGAAATTAGCTTTTGTGCATGATACATATGAAGCAATGGCCCGGGCAAAAAAAGGTGACATCTCTGAGAAGGAGCTTTCCTGTTTAGAGATTGAGGCTTGTCCAGGCCAGGGTTCATGCCAGGGGTTATATACCGCCAATACAATGGCTTGTCTTACCGAAACTATGGGCATGTCAATAACCGGCTGCGGTACGGCTTTAGCCGGTTCAGCTAAAAAACGCCGGATTGCCGAAGCCAGCGGCGAGAGGATTGTAGAGCTTGTGAGAAAAAACATTAAGCCCCGGGATATTATAACCAAAGAATCCCTCGAGAATGCTATTGTGGTGGATATGGCTTTAGGCGGCTCAAGCAATACGGTTTTACATTTAATGAGTATTGCTCATGAGGCGGGGATTGATTTAAGTCTTAAGACTTTTGATAAAATAAGCAAGAGTGTGCCGCATATTACAAGTTTAGAGCCGGCAGGAGAACATTTTATGGAGGATCTGGAGTATGCCGGAGGTATTCCTGCGGTGCTAAAAAGATTAAAATCAAAACTGAATAATATTTTAAACGCCGATGGACAAAAAACATTTGAAATTGCAAGTAACGCCGTTATCGTTGATGAAGAGGTTATCCGTCCTTTGGATAAAGCATATCACAAGCAAGGGGGGATTGCGGTTTTATACGGTAATCTCGCACCGAATGGCGCAGTGGTTAAGCAGTCCGGAGTAAGCGAGAAAATGATGAAGTTTTTTGGCCGGGCCCGAGTTTTTAACCGTGAAGAAGAAGCGATGCAGGCGATTATGAATAATAAAATCGTTAAAGGAGATTGTGTGGTTATCCGCTATGAAGGCCCAGCGGGAGGCCCGGGAATGCGCGAGATGCTTGCTCCTACCGCTGCGATTGTGGGATTGGGTTTGAGCGACTCCGTAGCCTTAATTACAGACGGCCGTTTTTCAGGAGGCACTAAAGGCCCTTGTATAGGGCATATTTCTCCTGAAGCTTCGGCAGGAGGGGTTATCGCAATTATTAAAGACGGCGATAAAATAAATATTGATATACCTAATCGTAGGTTGGAAGTTAAATTAAGTAAATCAGAAATCGAAGGCAGGTTTAAACGCTGGAAGGCAGTTGAGCCTAAGATTAAAACCGGTTACCTGGCCCGTTATTCGAAAATGGTCAGTTCCGCGGATAAAGGAGCGGTATTAGAATGAAATTATCAGGTTCACAGATACTTTTGGAATGCTTGAAACGTGAAGGAGTCGAGATTGTTTTCGGATATCCCGGAGGCCAGGTTCTTCCGACTTTCGATGCGCTTTATGATTATAAAGGCTTCAGGTTTATTTTAACCCGCCATGAGCAGGGAGCGGCCCATGCTGCAGACGGTTATGCCCGGGCAACAGGCAAGGTCGGCGTATGTTTAGCCACAAGCGGACCAGGAGCGACTAACTTGGTCACCGGAATCGCTAACGCTTTCATGGATTCTATCCCTATGGTTGCGATTACCGGCCAGGTGCCAACTGCTTTAATCGGTAATGATGCGTTTCAGGAGGCGGATATTACCGGCATAACCCGTCCGATTACTAAACATAACTATTTAGTTAAAGATGTTAAAGATTTAGCCAGGATTATCCGGGAAGCTTTTTATATCGCTTCAGCTGGACGCCCCGGACCGGTTTTAATCGACCTGCCTAAAGATGTCCAAGTATCAGAAACCGAGTTTATCTGGCCAGAAGAAACTAAATTGAGAAGTTACAATCCCAAGTATTCCGGGCACCCCGGTCAGATTAAGCGGGCGGCGAAATTGATAATGGAATCAAAAAAACCCATACTTTATGTCGGCGGCGGAGTTATTCTTTCGGGAGCTTCTCTTGAATTATTGGAGTTGGCCGAGAAAATCGCCTGCCCGGTAACCTGGACATTGATGGGTATCGGAGGGTTTCCCTCCACGCATAAACAATCTTTGGGTATGTTGGGTATGCATGGGACCGCATATGCTAACCATAGTATTATGGATGCCGACTTAATTATTGCTTTAGGCGCGCGTTTTGATGATCGTGTAACCGGAAGGCTTGATGTGTTTGCTCCTAATGCTAAAGTGATTCATGTGGATATTGACCCCTCCTCGATAAGTAAAAATGTGCGGGTTGATGTACCCATAGTGGGCGACCTCAGGCAGGTGTTGATTGAGCTTTTACAGGATATTAAGCGGGCGCCTTCAATCTCTGAATGGCTTAAGCATGTTGAAGGATTAAAAAGAAAATATCCTCTTGGTTATAAAGATAAAAATAAAATACAGCCTCAATATGTAATCCAACAAATAGATGAATTAACCCAGGGTGAGGCGATAATTTGTACCGAAGTGGGTCAGCATCAGATGTGGGCTGCTCAGTGGTACAACTATCTTAAACCAAGGACATTTATCTCTTCGGGAGGCCTGGGCACCATGGGTTTTGGTTTCCCTGCTTCAATAGGCGCAAAACTCGGACGCCCTGAAAAAACTGTTTTTAATATCGCTGGAGACGGCTCGATACAAATGAATATCCAGGAGCTGGGCACCTGTATCGCTAATAAAATTAATGTCAAGGTTGCTATCCTGAATAACGGATATCTGGGTATGGTCCGCCAATGGCAGGAGCTTTTTTATAAGAAGCGTTATTCGTATACGCCGATATCCAGCCCTGATTTCGTCAAGCTGGCCGAAAGTTACGGTGCCGTCGGTATCAGGGTCACTAAAAAAGAAGAAGTCAGGCCTGCTATCGAGAAGGCGATTAAGATTGATAACACCGTTTTTATCGACTTTCACGTAGAAGGGGAAGAGAATGTTTATCCGATGGTCCCGGCGGGAGAAGCGATTAATAATATCATCGGAGGGTTAGCATAATGAAACACACTATCTCAGTATTGGTCGAAAACAAATTCGGTGTCCTGGCCAGGATAGCCGGTTTATTCAGCGCAAGAGGATACAATATTGCTTCTTTAGCCGTAAGCGAAACTCTTGATCCGAATACTTCCTATATGACTATTGTAGTGGAAGCAAAAGACGAGAATGTCCTTGAGCAGATTAACAAGCAGTTGAATAAATTAATCGATGTCATAACAGTAACCGATTTTACTAAAAAAGAATATGTCGACCGGGAGCTTGTTTTGGCAAAGATTAAATATTCGCCCAAGGACAAGCCGAAAATCGAAGCGGTCCTTGACAAGTTTGTCGGCAAAATCATTGCCCGTAAAGATAATACGGCGATAATCGAAGCAGTAGGCAATCAACAGCAGATCAAATTGCTTTTGGAAGGACTTAATAAATTCGGGATTAAAGAATTAGTCAGGACAGGTAAATTAGTAATCAGTAGTTAATTGTATAAGGAGGATCCATTAAATGGCAAAGATTTATTACGATAAAGACGCTGATCTTAACTTATTAAAAGACAAAACCGTGGCAATCATCGGTTATGGTATACAGGGCCGCGGCCAGTCTTTATGTCTGCGCGACTCAGGGGTAAGGGTGGTAGTTTCGGAAACGGAAGGGACTCCTAATTATGAACAGGCTAAAAAAGACGGTTTTACGCCGGTAACAGCAGCCGAGGCAGCTAAAGCAGCCGATATTATTCAGATCCTGACTCAGGATCATGTACAGGCAAAAGTTTACAGTGAAGCGATAAAACCTAACTTAAAAAAAGGTAAAGCCCTTTGTTTCTCCCATGGTTTTAATATCCGGTTTAAACAGATTAAACCCCCGAAAAATGTGGATGTGTTCATGGTTGCCCCTAAGGGGCCGGGAGCATTGGTCAGGAAAATGTATGAAGAGGGTAAAGGTGTTCCTTCTTTGATTGCGATTTATCAGGATGCAACCGGCCAGGCAAAAGATCTGGCTTTGGCATATGCAAAAGCCATTAAGGCTACGACAGCCGGGGTTATCGAGACAACCTTTGACGAAGAGACGGAGACTGATCTTTTCGGAGAACAGGCAGTGCTTTGCGGTGGAGTAAGCGAATTGATCAAAGCTGGTTTTGATACTTTGATAGATGCAGGGTATCAGCCGGAGATCGCTTATTTTGAGGTTTTACATGAGTTAAAGTTAATTACTGACCTTATTCAAGAGAGGGGAATCTCCGGAATGCGCAGAGGAGTTTCTAATACCGCTTGCTACGGCGATCTAACCCGCGGCCCGAGGATTATCACCCAGAAAACACGCAAAGAAATGCAGAAGATCCTCAAAGAAATAAAAAGCGGAAAGTTTGCCAAAGAGTGGATTAAGGAAAACGAAACCGGAAGGGTTAATTTTGACAGCCTGATTAAAGCCGGAGATGAGCACAGAATAGAAAAAGTAGGTAAGCAATTAAGGGACATGATGCCTTGGATGAAAAAATAGTCGATGGACTATAGACTATCGACTATTGACAAAAAATATGGAAAAGATACTAATTTTTGATACAACTTTGAGAGATGGAGAGCAGGCGCCGGGCGCATCGATGACCAGTTTCCAAAAATTGGAAGTTGCCTGCCAACTTGAAAAACTGGGCGTGGATATTATTGAAGCCGGTTTCCCGATTGCTTCCCCCGATGATTTTGCCGCGGTAAAAGAAGCAGCGAAATTAATAAAAAGAGGTTCTGTCTGCGCTTTGGCTAGATGTATTGATAAGGATATTGAAAGAGCCGGCCAGTCACTCAAAAAAGCAAGGCATCCGAGGATCCATCTTTTTCTGGCTACGTCAAAGATACATCTGAAATATAAATTCAAAAAAGCAGAAGATGAAATAGCAACCATTGCCAGAAACTCAATAAGGAAAGCTAAAAAATTCTGTTCTGATATCGAATTCTCGCCGGAAGACGCGACGCGTACCGAGAAGGATTTTCTTTTCCGGATGATCGAAATGGCAATTAATGAAGGGGCGCATACCATAAATATTCCTGATACCGTAGGCTATAGCTATCCCCAGGAAATTTATTCGCTGATAACCGATATCAGAAATAATGTTCCTAATATCGGCAAAGCGGTTATTGCTATCCATTGCCATAATGATCTTGGCCTGGCAACAGCTAATTCTTTGTCTGCTGTTTTGGCCGGCGCCCGGCAGGTCCATTGCACAATTAACGGAATCGGCGAGCGGGCCGGAAATGCATCGCTTGAAGAAATAGTCATGGCGATGAAAACCCGCAAAGATGTCTTTGGTAATTTTTACAACGGTATTAATACTAAAGAAATATACCGTACCTCGCGCCTGGTCAGCAAGCTTACTGATTTTGTAGTTGCTCCTAATAAAGCGATTGTCGGACGTAATGCTTTTGCCCATGAATCAGGCATCCATCAGGATGCAATCTTAAAAAAAAGGATAACTTATGAGATTATGGACCCTCATGATGTCGGTATTGCCAGCAGCCAGCTTATTTTGGGTAAACATTCGGGAAGGCATGCTTTTAGGGACAGGCTAAAAGAATTGGGATTTAACCTTAATGATCAGCAGTTAAATAAAGCTTTTTTACGTTTTAAGGAAGTTGCTGATAAAAAGAAGGATATCTACGACGATGATTTAAGGATCATTGTTGAGGATGAAATCCGTTCGGTTAAACCTATCTGGAGATTAAGAAGTTTTGAAGTTAATTCCGGCACCAGAATTAAACCAAAAGCTGAAGTAGTCTTGCTGAAAGGATCGAAGGATATTCCCGGCGTTTCCTCCGGAGATGGCCCCGTTGATGCTTGTTTCAAAGCCATAGATAAAATTACCGGTTATAAAGCAAAGTTGGAAGATTTTCGTCTTGAAGCAGTCACTTCCGGAAAAGACGCTTTAGGCCAGGTGAGCCTTAAGCTGAAGGTTAAGAATTCAATTATCAGCGGTCGGGGGGCAAGCACCGATATTGTTGAAGCTGCGGTTAAAGCTTATATCGATGCCGCTAACAAAATAGGAAGCAAATGAGCCTCAAGCCGAAACTTTACGGTTTAATAGGTTTCCCCATCCAGCATAGCCTTTCTCCCCGGATGCATAATGCAGCATTCTCCCGGTTAGGAATAAACGCAAAATATAAATTGTTCGAAGTTAAACCCGGATGCCTTAAATATTTCTTAAGCACGGCCGTAAAGAAAGAAAAGATCCTCGGTTTTAACGTTACCTACCCCTATAAGGAAGAAATCCTTGATTTTTTAAACAGTAAATCAGGCGGTGTAAAAGAAATCGGCGCAGCCAACACTGTGCTGGTAGAAAAAAATAAATTAAAGGGTTTTAACACCGATTATCTGGGATTTAGCGCTCACTTAAAAGAATTGAAAGTCCGGCCTAAAAAGGTGGCGATAATAGGATCAGGCGGCGCTTCGCGGGCAGTTTGTTTGGCGCTGGCCAAGATGAAAATAGAAGAGCTTGCGGTTTATGACATCGATCAATTCAAAAGCATAAACCTTTTTAAAAACCTAAAGCCAGTTCTGGAAAAAATAAAATTTAAAGCAGCTGCATCCATAGAAGAGCTGGCAATCTATGCTAAAGACTTATTGGTAAATTGTTCACCGGTAGGCATGCGTCAAACAGATCCCTGTTTGGTTAAGCCGGAAGATTTAGGCAGTAGCCTTTTCGTTTATGACCTTATTTACAGCCCTCAGGAAACAAAGCTTCTTTCTTTAGCCAAGTCTTTAAATTTAAAATTTTCTAACGGTTTAGGCATGCTTTTATATCAGGGGGCTTTTGCTTTTAAGCTTTTTAGCGGTAAAGCCGCTCCGCTTGAAACTATGAGGATGGCACTTTTAAAAAGGAGATAACTTAAGATGATAGCCAAAATAATTGTTTTTATTTTCGGATCCATTGTCGGAAGCTTTTTAAATGTCTGCATCCACCGTATGCCAAAGGGCGAATCCGTGGTTTGGCCGCGTTCGCATTGCCCCAAGTGTTCGAAAAGAATACCCGGTTATGACAATATACCTTTTTTAAGCTTTATATTGTTAAGGGGCAGATGCCGTTTTTGTAAAGAAAGAATCTCTTTACGTTATCCTATTGTTGAATTACTTACTGCCGTTTTAATGGTCGCCCTGTTCGCCAGGTTTGACTTAAATTCATTCTTTTTGTATATGGTTATGGTTTGGGGCTTAATTATCGCTACTTTTGTTGATATCGACCAGAGGATTATCCCTGATGAAGTATCTGTCGGAGGATTGATAATCGGTTTTATCATGGTTTCCATAAAAGGGTTTAATCTCAACCCTCTGAGCTTTAGTTTTTACCCGATGATTCAATCTGCCTTAGGCATAGTTGTAGGGGGCGGAGTAATCTATCTTACCGGAATAATTTTCGACCTGATTTATTTTAAGCTTCTAAAAAAACCTCCTATCAACGGCGAAACCGAATCTATGGGCGGAGGCGATGTCAAGCTTCTGGCCATGATCGGCGCATTTATGGGCTGGAAACTTGCGCTTCTGACTTTTTTAATCGCGCCTTATCTGGGAATTGTGCTGGGTATTATTAATTTAATTACTAAAAAGGACCATACTATACCCTACGGACCGTTTCTTTCGATAGGGGCGTTAATCTCTTTGTTTTGGGGAAACAGAATACTTCAAGCAATCCTGCCTTTTTAAGGTCTTAATATGCCCGGATTAAACCTGAAAAATTACCTTTCTAAAACTATTTCCAAAGATAACTGGGAGCATATCGGTTTTAAAAAACGGGCAGGAGTTTTATTCCCTTTATTTTCGGCTTATTCGAAAAACAGTTTTGGTATAGGCGACCTGGGAGATTTAAAACTGATTATTGATTGGGCAAAATCCACCGGAAATTCGATAATCCAGCTTCTTCCGATGAATGAAGTGGGTCCGAACTTCTGCCCTTATGATGCTTTAAGCTCTTTTGCTCTTGAACCTGCCTATATCTGTTTAAAAGACTTTCCCGGTTTATCCTCGAAAAAGTTTAACTTGCCAGAGCAATCAAACTATATAGATTATGCGGTTAAGGAAGAAAAGATTAAACTACTTTGGAGTTTTTATCTGGCTCAGGATTTAAGCGAGGCTTTTGATTTCGAGGAATTTCAGCGTAAAAATGCATACTGGCTTTCAGATTTTGCTCTCTTCAAAGAGTTGAAAGATTATCATAACGGTAAACCTTGGTATGAATGGGATGAAAGATTTAAAAATCGCTCTATTGAGGCTTTAAGCAGGTTTAAACAGGATAATATTGAAAAAATAACTTTTTGGATGTGGCTGCAGTGGATTTTATTCAAGCAGTTTAAAGAAGCCAGCTCTTACGCATCCGCCAAAAAAATTTTTGTAAAAGGTGACCTTCCGGTTTTGGTTTCCCGTGACAGCTCAGATGTCTGGAGCCACCCTGAATTTTTTAAACTGGAATTTGCCGCCGGCGCCCCGCCGGATATGTATGCAGCCTTCGGCCAGCGCTGGGGAATGCCTACTTATAATTGGCAAAATATCGAAAAAAATGACTACAGGTATATAAAAGAGAAACTGAAATACGCCGAAGAATTTTATGATATTTTGCGCGTAGACCATGTTGTCGGGCTTTTTAGGATTTGGAGCATACCTTTTAATGACCCCCAGGAGAGTGCCGGTTTAAACGGGGTTTTTGATCCTGTTGACGAACAATTTTGGTGCCGGCAGGGCCAGGATATTTTAAAAGTTATGGTTAAAAATACCAAGATGCTTTTTTGTGCTGAAGACTTAGGGGTGGTGCCTAAATGCTGCACCGATACTTTATTAGAATTCGGCATTTGCGGTAACGATGTCCAACGCTGGGTAAAGGATTGGAATAAAAAACATGATTTTCTCCTGCCTGAAGAATACCGTCAGCTTGCCGTAGCCATGCTTGCTACCCATGATACTGCCAATTGGAGGGCATGGTGGAAATATGAAGCAGGAACAGTTGACAAGGATATGTTCTTAAGAAAATGCAATGATCGCAATATTGATTTTGAAAAGATAAATGATAAGTTGTTTGACGCAGGTAAATCTTACAATGGAAGGCTTCGCTGGAGAAAAGAAATCGATAGCCCGGACAAACTGCTTTGGGAGCTGGGCAGGAAAGAGGAAGAGGTCAGGGATTTTATCGATATCTATAAAGACACCTATGCCGAAAAAGAAAAGCTCTGGAAAATACTTGATTGCTGCGGCAAGATAGATGAAGAAGCAACTCCTGAGTTATTGGATAAAATATTTGCTTTTATTTTCGATTCACGGGCAGTTTTTTGTATTAATTTAATAAATGATTATTTGAGTTTAGGTAACATATTTAAGGGCGACCCTTACCAGTATAGGGTTAATCTTCCCGGCACAGTTAGCCCGAAAAACTGGTCGCTTAGGCTTCCCATCAGCCTCGAAGAGATGCTTAAACATCCCCTAAACAAGCAAATCCGTAAAATGATAACTGATTCAGGCAGAGCTTAGTCGAATAATGGGGTCAGAGCTAATTTTTCCGAATAACAGGAACAGAAAAATTAGCTCTGACCCCATTATTCAAACCATATGGCAAAATTAGAGGGCGTAGAATATTATATTTCAAAGGGCATGGGCAGGGCGATCATGGATTATCAGATGATCGCGCCCGGAGATAAAATCCTGGTCGCTGTTTCAGGCGGCAAAGACAGCCTTACCTTATTGAATGTTTTGAATGACCGCCGGGCATTTGTTCCGGTAAAATACGACCTTTTGGCTGTGCATGTAGACATGGGGTATCCCTGCCAGCATCCCAAGATTTTAGCCGAATATTTTCAAAAGATGGGAGTTGATTACCATATCGAGAAGATCGATATTCTCCAAGGAAAAAGCCGCAAGGATATCAGTTGTTTTTGGTGCTCCTGGAACAGGAGAAAAGCATTATTCGAAACTGCAGCCCGACTTGGTTGTACCAAAGTTGCCCTAGGGCATCATATGGATGATATAGTCGAAACCATTTTGCTTAACCTGTTTTTTCAAGGCGAGTTTTCCGCCATGTGCCCTAAGCAGGAATTATTTAAGGGTAAGATTACGATTATACGCCCGCTGGCTTATGTAGAAGAGGATATGATCCGTAAATTTGCCAAAGGGTTGGATTTTCCGCACCATAAATGCGCCTGTCCAAATTCAGCAACTTCGAAACGCACTAAAGTAGAGCAGATTATTAAGGAATTAGAAAAGATCACACCGGATATTAAAAAGAATATCTTCCGTTCCGTAAAAAGAGTCAAAAAGGATTATTTGCTTTAGCTCTAACAGTGGTATAATAAAAACATGGTTATTTTTATTTCGGCGATATTTCTGGCTTTGGTCGCATTTATTGTGGCCTTGGTGCTTAAAATTTCATCCCAGGTTAACGACCGTCTTAACCAGATGAACCAGTCTCTTCAAGAAGCCAATAAAATTATCGGTTCCAATCTGGGTAACGCTACAAATGCATTTGGTAACGTCAAAGAGCAATTGGGGAAATTGGAGCAGACTAACCAGCAGATTATCGCCATCAGCCGGGACATCTCAAGCCTGCAAGAACTTTTACGCGCTCCTAAATTCCGCGGTTCGATGGGAGAAACTTTCCTTGAGAATTTACTTTCTCAGGTATTACCGAAGGACCATTATCAGGCCCAATACCGTTTTAAAACCGGCGATGTGGTAGATGCGGTTATCAAACTGGGGGAGAAAATTGTTCCTGTCGATGCCAAGTTCAGCCTGGAAAATTTCCAAAAGATGCAGGAATCATGCGATGAACCGGCAAGAGAGGCCTGCCGGAAAAAGTTCGTCCAGGACATTAAAAACCGGATTAACGAAATAAGTTCCAAATATATACTGCCTACGGAAAATACCTATGATTTTGCATTAATGTATATCCCCGCGGAAAATGTTTATTATGAAGTAATCATCAAAGGCGATATATTCTCTTATAGTATGTCTAAAAAAGTAATCCCTGTTTCTCCAAACACATTTTTTGCCTACCTTCAGGTAATTTGTTTGGGGCTGCGCGGCCTAAAGGTAGAGGAGAATGCCAAAATGATCTTGAAAAGCTTAAGCTCTCTTTCTATCGAGACCGATAAATTCAAGGAAGATTTTAATATTCTGGGAAGCCATCTGGTAAATGCCAATACCAAATACGCCGAGGCGCAGAAACATTTTGATAAAGTCAGCGAACGGCTGTTGAATGTCCACGAAACCAAGCAGTTAGAAGTTAAGTAATTATGATTTTCAGTGTTCGCGTTAATGCCCGTTCAAGCCGTAACTATATCGAAGAAAAAGACGGTGTTTTAAAGGTTTATCTGACCAAGCCGGCCTGCGCGGGGCAGGCTAACCAACAGCTGGTAATTTTACTAAGCCAATATTTTAAAGTAAAAAAATACCAGATTAAAATCAAAAGCGGGGAAAAATCCCGCAACAAACTTATCGAGGTAAATAATGCCTGAAGCTAATAATCCTTTAGAAAAGTTCCGCATAAGCCTGGTGACCTCGGCTTTTAGTAAAAGAGAAGACGGGAATATGTCCTTGTCTTATGGAGATACTAAGCATTCTTTAGAAAATCGGCAAAAGTTTCTTTCTTCTATAGGCATAGACTATAAAAATATTGTTGGCTCAAAACAGATTCATGGAAAAGAAGTCAGATACATTAAAGATGATTACAGGGGCAAGGGCGCATTAAATTATGATAGTTCGATTCCCGATACTGATGGATTGATGACCGATAGAAAAGGCCTGCCCCTTATAATACTAACCGCTGATTGCCTGTCGGTTTTTATTTATGACCCTAAGAAGCCGGCGGTTGCGCTTTTGCATGCCGGCTGGCGAGGCACCTTAAAGAATATCGCCTGTGAAGGAGTTAAAGCCCTCCAGGAAAAATTCGGCAGCTCGCCCCAAAGGCTTTTCGTAGGTTTCGGCCCGTCTATACGCAGCTGTTGTTTTGAAGTGGAAAAAGATTTTAAAACAGATTTTCCTTTTGGCTTGGTTGTCCGGGATGGCCGCACTTATATGGATATCGCGCTTACTAACAAACAGCAGCTGATTAATTGCGGTGTCCAGGAAAAAAATATTTTTGACCCGGAAATCTGTACTTTTTCCCAAAACCAGGATTATTTTTCTTTCCGCAAAGAAGGGGATAAAAGCGGAAGGATGATTTCAGTTATAATGCTAAAACCTTAAGAAGGCTAACCAATATGGTTTCGTCTAAATATGAATTAGAATTTATTCTACACGCCAAAGACAGCTCGGCAAAAATAATCAAAAGCTCTTTGGCCGAATTCGGCGATAATTTAGCAGTTGATTGCGTAGATGATGTGAAAGAATGCCATAATTATAAAGTAAATATGGTTACAGAAGACCCCACCTTAGTTTTTGACCTTTGCTCCCAGTTTGGGCGGATAAGGTCGGTGAAAGTCCAGCAGAGCCCGTAAGCCCATCCCTAACAAAAATCATCGTCGGATAATATTGTAAATCCTTTTTAGCTCGTTTACCTTACCTGTCTTTTAATAACCCCTTGAAATAAATGCCATTCCTTATATAATGAATCCGTAATCTAAGTCAATTAAATTATAAAATATTCGCTAAAGTTTGGGCATATGTTTATCATTGTTTTGATTACCGCTAAAGACAAAAAAGAAGCTTTAAAAATCTCTCAAAAGCTTATCATAAGCAAATTAGCCGCTTGCGTAAACATCATTGAAAAAGTCGATTCTTTGTTTATTTGGAAAGCCAAAGCCGAGCATTCAAAAGAATCATTGTTGGTTATTAAATCAAAAAAGGTGAAGTTGGATAAGATAATAAGGCTGGTCAAATCTATGCACAGCTATGAGGTGCCTGAAATTATAGCCTTACCTGTAATTGGCGGGGATAAGCAATACTTAAGGTGGGTAGATGAATCTCTCAGGTAGCCCTTTCGATTTTGTAATAGCTTTTTTTGGCGGAGTGCTGGCTAGTTTTACTCCTTGTGTTTATCCGCTCATACCGGTAAGCGCCGGTTACTTAATCGGAAACGCCGGAAAAACAAAAGGTTTATTTTTAGGTCTATCTTATGTCA
>JAQTTI010000006.1:0-8610 GCA_028710845.1 Candidatus Omnitrophota bacterium
TCTATGGTATATTTAGACAGAACATAGAGGTCTTTAAATAAACCTTTAATCGAAATTTTTATTTTACGGTTTTCTTTGCTAAATTTTTTAACCTGATTACTCAATTCCAGCGCCCGGTTAAACATGGTCTTGGCTTTAGGGGTCACCCGAAGGCTAGCGATGTCCTGGTTACCGGAAAGGATCTTTTCCATTCTGTCAGACTTGATTATATTTAAAACCGCTTTTCTTTCTGAACCGTTTAATTTAACTATATTACGCGATAAATAATTCGTCGGGCCATAAGGATCTATGTAATTATAAATGAGCAGGGCAAAATAATCTGACGACTTTGTCGCAATTACGCCTACAAACTCATCGCTAAATACCCCTGTTCCCGGAAACAGTTCATCGCCTAAGAGGTTAAGCATCTTAAAAACATTATAACTGGCCTTGGCATAACTCTTGGAATCCGAATGAGACAGGTCGAATGAAAAAACTCCCAGGTTCCTTTTTACTTCGGCTTTATTGCCGCCAAAATCTTCGAGGCAAAAATAAGTCTGGTAGTCAATCTTTGCCTCATACATATTTTTCATCCGAGACGGTATGTAGCTTGCAGAGATATATGAATTTTTTCCTCTTTCCGAAAGGATGTTGGCCGGGCCGTCAAAATTCCACTCATCAATTACCAGGGGAATTTTGTTGTCAAAACGGAAATAACTAAGCCACTCACGGATAAGCTGCGCCGGAGGCTTGTTATAAATCGTGCTTTGTTTTTCCTCATATGGATCGCTTGAATAAGCATGCCAGGAAATAAAATCCAAAGGTAAGCGGTAACTATAACAATATTTTATCAATTCATAAATCAGACTGTGCTCCGGAGACAATATATTATTGGGCTCGATATTTCTGAACCAGCTGCCTACCGAAGGCCCGCCCAAAGGTATATGCATCTTGAATTCCTGCCGTAATTCTTTTACCGCTTCCCCTACTATCCGGTACAAGTTAAGGTATTCCGACCTTTCCCCCAGGAAAAAATCTGCCTGGTCAGGCGCATTCCAAACTTCATACCAGATATTGTATCTTTTTTCGCAACTTAATTTACGGATTGTATTTTTTACAAGTTCCTTATAATCTTTTAGATTATGCGGGGCGCTGTTTTCATCGAGCACGCGGCCTAATCCGTTGGGTGTGCCGAATAAGTCTAGAATAACGGTGCCTCCGCTATCGCTTATCTTCTTGATTATCTCTTCATAATGATCGTTGAGGAGTTTCTCCTGGGTCGGTTTATCTTTAGCCAATTGCTGAATCTCCCAAAGATTATATTGAATGCGGTAAAGATGGGCAAAACCCAAATCCTGCTGCCAGGTATCCAATGAATCTTTTGAGGATAAAGCCCGGGGCATAGTTATGTCGCGATGCACACCCCTCCCGCTTAAATCAATATTGGGCCCGTATACTTTAGGCAGGGCTACGGTGGGAGAATTAAGGTCTAAACTATACTCTAATTCTTCCGGGGAATTCTGAGCCAAAAGGGGGCTATTTAAAAAAACAGCCGAGATAATAAAAGGCAGCCAGAAATTGTAGCGCATATTTATTCCTATCTAAATTTTTTCTGTATTCGTGAGATTGAAATAGCCTGTCCCGTTTTTTCGTCTATCTCGACGAGTGCACCGTGCAATTGGATATCGTCCCCTGCAACTTCAAACCTTACCGGAATCGCGCTTAAGAAGCGGGTAAGAACATCATCTTTTTTTCTGCCGATAACTGAATCATAGGGGCCGGTCATCCCGACATCAGTTATATAAGCAGTGCCTTTGGGCAGGATCTTTTCATCAGCGGTCTGGATATGCGTATGAGTCCCGAAAATAGCAGAAAGCTTACCGTCCAAATACCAGCCTAAAGCGATTTTTTCGCTGGTAGCTTCGGCATGCATGTCCAAGATAATAATCTTTGTTTCTTCTTTTATCTTTTCACAAGCCGCCAAGGAAGTTTTAAAAGGACATTCCAGGGCATCCATAAAAACCCGGCCATTTACGTTGATTACCCCGATCTTTACCCCGTTTTTAGATTTAAAAACATGGGCGCCTCTTCCCGGGGCCCCGGAGGGAAAGTTTATTGGGCGCAATATCCTATCTTCCCGGTTAATTAACTCAAAAATTTCCGGCCTTTTCCAGATATGGTCCCCTGAAGTCAAGACATCGACTCCGGAAGAAAAAAGTTCTTCGGCAACCTTAAGCGTAATCCCTGAACCTCCGGAAGCATTCTCGGCGTTAGCGATTACAAAATCAATGCCTAGTTCGGATTTAAGCGGAGCAACTAGTTTCTTAATTGCTTCCCTTCCCGGCGCCCCGACTACATCTCCGATAAAAAGTATTTTCATTTAATGAGCGCTTAACTTACGAACCTCCGGAGAGGTGAGTAAGTTAATGCGCGAATTAACCCCCGTCTGCCTCGTATGGGGAAGAATAAAGGGGGTAAAACCTTCGCTTATTTTGCGTATTCGATTGTACGCATTTCCCGGATAACCGTGACCTTGATCTGCCCCGGGTATTCCATTCCTTCTTCGATCTTTTTACGTATATCCCTGCACATAGTCACTGCTTCGCTGTCGCTTATCTTTTCCGGCTGGACAATAACGCGGATTTCCCTGCCGGCCTGAATTGCAAATGATTTCTCCACTCCTTTAAATAGATTTGCGATCGACTCCAGTTTATCGAGGCGTTTTACATATATTTCCAACGTTTCCCTTCTTGCTCCCGGCCGGGCCGCGCTGACCGCATCGGCAGCTACCGCTAAAACTGCATATAAACTTTGCGGCTGGGCCTCCTCGTGGTGTGATTCGATTGCGCTTACGACTTCATTGCTTTCATTATATTTTTTCGCCAGGTCCGCTCCCAATTTGGCATGAGTGCCTTCAACCTGATGATCTACGGCCTTACCGATATCATGCAAAAGGCCGATCCGGCGGCCTAATTTAAAATCAAGGCCAAGCTCGGAAGCCATTATACCTAAAAGAAAGGAGACTTCTTTTGAATGCTGCAAAGCATTCTGTCCGTAACTAGTCCTGTATTTAAGCCGTCCCAACAATTTGATGATCTCGGGATGAAGCCCGTTAAGTCCGGCCTCAAAGGCTGCCCGCTCACCCTCTTCTTTAATTTTTTCATCCATTTCTTTTTTAGTTTTTTCGACAATTTCTTCGATCCGGCCGGGATGAATCCTTCCATCTGAAATCAATTTTTCCAGGCTAAGACGGGCTATTTCCCGGCGCACGGCATCAAACCCGGACAAGGTTACTGCCCCCGGAGTATCATCAATGATTACGTCGACTCCGGTTGCCATTTCCAGTGCGCGGATATTTCTACCTTCCCTGCCGATAATCCTTCCCTTCATTTCATCGTTAGGCAGAGTAACAACGCTTACGGTTGACTCCACTGTATGCTCGGCCGCACAACGCTGAATAGCCAGGCTTAAGATCTCCCGGGCCTTTTTATCAGCAGTACTGCGCACTTCTTCCTCCTGGCGCCTGATAAAAACGGCTTTTTCATTGTTTAATTCTTCATTAAGACGGGCAAGCAATATCTGTTTTGCTTCTTCAGCAGAAAGAGAAGATATTTTTTGCAGTCTTTCTTTTTCTTCGGAAACCAAGGCATGCAGCTGGTTATCTTTTGTTTTCAGGGATTCTTCCTGCTTTTTTAGGTTATCATTGCGCAGGTCGATCTCTTTTTCTTTTTTCTCTAAAAGGTCTATCCTGCGGTCGATGTTTTCCTCTTTTTGCGATAATCTTTTCTCAAGATTAACGATCTCGGATTTACGGTCTTTAACCTCGCGCTCAAAATCCTGGCGCATGCGATAAAGCAGGTCCTTGGCCTCAAGTTCAGCCTCGCGGCGCTTGTCCAGAACTTCTTTTTTAGCGACCTCTAAAATATGCTCGGCTTCGGCTTCGGCGCTTTTTAATTTCTTTTCGGCGATGAATTTCCTTAAGAAATAACCGCTATAACCAAAAGCCAAAGCGGTAAAAATAAACAGGGCTATGTTAAGAATCATTTCTCTTCCTCCGTTTTTATTCTAAAATTCAAAATTACTGGAGCTTAAGAGAAGATAATATTGTGGACACTACAATCGTGTTTAGCGGTGGGGACTAGGGGTAAGATTTGGAAATCATAAGCCAAACCTATGGAAGATGCTTTTTTAGAAAGTGTGCGCAAGAAACGGTCATAACAGCCTTTGCCGCGCCCCAGGCGCTTTCCTTGTTTATCAAAAGCTAACCCGGGAACAATAACAAGATCGAGATCCTCTGGCTTAAGCATAACTTCTATTACAGGCTCTAAAACGCCATAAGGCCCTTTTTTTAATTTAGCATGGTCTTCAAATATGGCTGGCTGCATAGTTTCTTTATCTTTTCTGTAAACCGGCACGCAGATGAGCTTGCCTGTTTTTTGCGCTTCCCTAATCATTTCTTTAGTATTTACTTCTCCGCCAAAAGCGATGTAAAACATAATTATCTTCGCTTTTTTAAAAACCTTATTCCTTAAAAGTTTATCTTTTATAATTGTACTTTTTCGGTTTCGGTCTTCCTCCTTCTGGGTTTTTAATCTTAAAAGGATTTTACTACGTATTTCTGCCTTTGTCAATGATTCCTCAGGACCAATTGTTTTAAGTTTAGTTCTTCCAATTTTGAACATAAGTAATTGAGAATAAATAAGATTTAGCTTAATGACAATGATTGTGGGGCTTATCTTCAAAAGGCGGGGTTTTGCCCTGCTTTGTATAATAATCCTTTAACGCCGAGTGTAAGGCTTCTTCGGCTAAAACCGAGCAGTGCATTTTAACCGCCGGCAAACCCCCTAATGCTTCGGCAACCGCTTTATTGGTGATTTTTAATGCTTCAGTAATAGTTTTGCCCTTGACCATTTCGGTAACCATTGAACTGGTCGCCACGGCTGCCCCGCAGCCAAAAGTTTTAAATTTTACATCCGTAATCGTCTCGTTTTCTATTTTTAAATACATCTTCATTACGTCTCCGCAAACCGGGTTTCCGACGGTACCGATACCGCTGGCATCGCTAATTTCACCGACATTCCGGGGGTTGGTAAAGTGGTCCATTACTTTTTCGCTGTACGGTTTTTGGTCGGCCATAGTTATCTCACTATTAATTTATGCGGTTTAAGGGCCTTATTAAAATCCCTGGCCCCGCGGATCTGTTTTAACGAATCTAATTTTTTATTTTTATCCAATTCTTGATAAATTAACACCCAAGCACAATCCTTATCGTTATCTACTTCGCATTTTCCTTTATTTACTCCTCCGCAGGGCCCGTTAAGCAGACCTTTAGAGCAAAGGGTAACCGGGCAAATTCCGGCTGTTTCATTAAGCACGCATTCTGCGCACATTGAACATTTTTCAAAAAAATTACCTTTGGCGTCCATAACGGCGCCGAATAAAGTATTACAACCGCTAAATACCGCAAGACTCATCCGGTCATTATCCTTAAAAGACTGTACCCCTAGACCGCAAGCCAGGACTAAAACCGCATCAGCCTGTTTTAAGTCCTTTATGTTTTTGGCAAGTTCGTTTTTAAGCTTGGCTGCAACGCAGGGAGCAGAAGGGATACAGTAACCGCTGACTTCCTTGCCGGCAGCTTTTAAATCCTCTTTCATTTTAAGGATTTCCGGCTCGCCTCCGCTTTTACAGGCGGTCGAACATTCTCCGCAGCCAACCAGGAATATTTTCTTATATTCTTTAAGGCTGGCTAGTATTTCATCTATCGGTTTTTGCTGGCTTATAATCATGATAAAATTTTATCACAAATTCGTCCTAGCCTCAAATACTAAAATAGCTCTTTATAAACAACTTAATCCCGGAAATACTCTTCAAGATTTTCAAAAAACTCTTTATTCGTATTCCTTTTTTCTCCGATTATATCTTCCAATTCCAATTCCTCAAATTCATCGCCTAGGCCTTGAACTTCGACGAATTTTTTAAGCAAACCGCCCTCTTCCAGAAAACGGGAAACCTGGGTAAAAACAGACCCCCCACCGTCTACAAAACTGCGCGCAGAACGGTCGACATGCGGTTTTAAAAAAAACAAGTTTATCTTGGCTCTGGTCGAAGCCACGTAAAATAACCTGCGCTCTTCTTCAATCTGGTCTTCGGTTTCCAGGGATAGATACGAAGGGAGGTGCCCTTCGGCTACGTAAATCAAAAATACCGTATGCCACTCAAGGCCTTTGGCCGAATGTATTGTTGATAAGGCCAGGGGCTGGTCATCCTTGTCTTTTCTACCCGGCTCTACAATCATTCTTTCCGGAGGCTCAAGCGCAATATCCACCAAAAATTGTTCCACTGTCTTATAACGCTCGGCTATCCTTAAAAGCGAATCCAGGTCTGCCAGGCGCTTATTAAAATCATCGTATTTGTTTTTTAACAGCGGTTGGTAGAATTTAAGGAATTGTTCGATGATTTTTGAAGGAGAATCGGCCTGACAGTCGACATTTTTCAACAGTTCAAACATATTCTTTAATTCTTCGTTTTTATCTAATAGTCCACCAAGCTTGGCGGGGTCTAAGATCGCCTCCATTATTTTGGCTGCGGTTTTCGGCCCGATTTTAGGGATTAACAAAAGGGCGCGCAGCCAGCTAACCTGGTCCTGGCTGTTATAGGCAATGCGCAGATAGCTGACTACGTCTTTTATATGGGCAGCCTCGACAAATTTATTGCCGCCATACTTTGCAAAAGGGATATTCCTTGAGGCCAGCTCTACTTCCAGGTCGTTTGAATGCCAACCGGAGCGAAAAAGAACCGCAATATCAGAAAGAGAGATGCCTTCTTCGCGTAATTGAAGGATTTTATCCGCGATGAAGACCGATTGTGAATTCTCGTCGGGGCAATCGATAAAGATTGGCGAGTTGCCTTCTTTCTTTTTTGTATAAAGGTTCTTTTCGAATTTTTCTTTAGCCTGGGCTATAACCGCATTGGTCAAATTCAAAATGGGTTGCGTGGAACGATAATTTTCCTCGAGGGTAATAATTTTTGTACCTTTGAATATCTTCGGGAAATCAATAATGTTCCTAAAATTAGCGCCTCTAAATGAATAGATGCTTTGGGCGTCGTCACCGACCACCATGATATTTCCGTGATCGGCGGCCAAAAGGCAGGCGATGTGGGCCTGGAGTTTGTTGGTGTCCTGATATTCGTCAACCATGATATATTTGTATTTCGCAGAAATATTCAGGCGGATATCTTCATGTTTGGTCAGGAGGTTTTTCAGAAAAACCAAAAGGTCATCATAATCAAGGAGCGATTTTTGCAGCTTGTATTTTACATACTCGTCCCGGATCTTTTTAATCTCTTTGGTAAATTCCATAAACTGCGGGTATTCTTCATAAAGTACATCCTCGATATCCTCAGATTTATTCACGCTTTTAGAAATCACCTCTAAAATGGCGTGTTTTCTGGGAAAGCGTTTTTCCGATTTATGAAAACCCAGCTGTGCGCGCATTAAGTTAACCGCATCTTCTGCATCTGACTGGTCAAGGATGGTAAAATTATTACTGATTTCTAAAAATTTGGCGTATTTTCTTAAAATCATGTTGGCAAAAGAGTGGAATGTGCCTCCGGAAACATTTTTGCAACGCTGATCAAGAAGGGTGCTTGCCCGGCGTAACATCTCCTCGGCAGCCCGGCGGGTAAAGGTTAAAAGAAGTATCTGTTCAGGCCGGGTTCCTTGCTCAACCAAATAGGCTACCCGGTGCACCAAAACGCGGGTTTTCCCGCTTCCTGCGCCGGCAATAACTAAGTGGGGCCCGTTTACCGACTCAACAGCCTGAAGCTGAGCCGGGTTTAATTCTTTGGAATAGTCTATTTTTTGCATATTTAAGCAAGCGCTTTCTTAAAACCCAGTAAATACCCTTGAATTTTATTTTCTATGTGGCAATCTTTAATTACCTTTTTTGTTAAACTTAAATCGGGAGGACAGGGATAGCGAAAGCTAACGAGGATTATCCCCTCCAAAGAGGACCCTATAAAATTAGGGCCCTTTTTGTTTTTATACTGTTTTATTTAAAGGTTAATAGGTCGCTGAGTTTTAAGGTTTATAATATATCCGCAGGATTTTCTGGTCCTCAACCGGCCGGTCGCCTTCTCCAACAGGGGTATTTTCGATTTTTTGGACTACTTCCAGACCCGAAACAACCTCTCCGAATATTGTATGGCGCATATTCAACCAGGGGGTGGCCGCGCAAGTAATAAAAAATTGGCTTCCGTTTGTGTTCGGGCCGGCATTAGCCATCGCTAAGATTCCGGGTGCGTCAAACTTGGCGACGGGAGTCACTTCATCTTCAAAAGGAGCCCCCCATATTGATTCGCCCCCGCGGCCTGTACCTGTAGGGTCCCCTCCTTGAATCATGAATCCTTTAATTACCCGGTGGAATATTAAACCGTTATAATAGCCTTGTTCCGCCAGCTTTTCAAAATTTTCACAGGCCTTAGGCGCGATGTCTGTCTTTAATTGAATTTCAATATTGCCCTGATTAGTTTCAATAACCATAATTTTATTATCCATGGTAAAGCCTCCTTCATAAGCAAACATTAATCCGACAACCAACAAGAAAAATATTCTCATCTTCATTTATC
>JAQTTI010000006.1:8710-10915 GCA_028710845.1 Candidatus Omnitrophota bacterium
TTGTTTCTTCTTTTGTTTCTTCTTTTGTTTCTTCTTTTGTTTCTTCTTTTGTTTCTTCTTTTGTTTCTTCTTTTGCAGGTTCCGGTTTGATTTCACCGGCATCCTTTTTATTTTGAGCCTGCCTAAGATGGGCAATCTCTTCA
Source organism: Candidatus Omnitrophota bacterium (assembly GCA_028710845.1). GTDB lineage: Bacteria > Omnitrophota > Gorgyraeia > Gygaellales > Profunditerraquicolaceae > UBA6249. Next base: position 8,854 of record JAQTTI010000006.1, read on the forward strand.
GCAAAATGCTTTAGCCTTTCCTGATTGGCCTCCAACTCTTTTTCCAGCCCGGAATATTCCTCGTTTAATTTGTTAAATTCCGATTTAGGCACCCACTCACTGATCTTTTCCTTTTTCTTGAATTCGGCGATGATACTAAGTTGTTCTTTGATCATTTTAAGTTGTTCTTCGATTTTATGCTTTTGCTCTTCAATCTGGTCTTCTTTAAGGCGGCAGGCTATTTCTTTTTCGCCAAGAGAGACTTTAATTTCATTCAAGCTGCGGGTTAAATTAACATTCTTGGTGAACTCTGTCTCAAGCTCCTTTTCTTTAAGCATAAATTTATTATTTAAATCCAAGTTTTCGGATTTTATTTTTGCCATTTCCTCTTCTGCCCTGGCCAGCCACTCTTCCCTGCGTTTTAATTCTTCCTCCAGCCTAGACTCCTGCTCTTTTGCTTTGCCGTATTCCGATTCTTCTTTGGCATATTCAGCCTGGCTGTTTTTTAGCTGGCTATCTAGTTCGGCCAGCTGGGCCTGTAAGCGCTGAATCTTTTGCTCTTTGCCTAAATCCTGGGCAGGAGGAGCCTGGTTAATTGGTTTTGATTTTGATGCGGGCTCATTCTGTCCGGAGAATGTCCCAAAGATAGCATAGGCCACCAGCCCTATCCCCGCAGCTGCAAACAAAAGCATAATTACAATCATCTACTCTCCTTTTTCCGGCAGCTCAATATTCTCTTTAGCTTCCAAGCCGTGCAATTTATCCAGGCGCTCTTTAATCTTGGCTTCATGCCCCAAACCGGTCGGCTCATAATAGCGTACTTTTTTACGAGTGTATTTTTGTTTTACAAAATGTTCCGGAAAATCATGGCTATATTTATAACCTACTCCGTGGCCAAGCTCCTCGGCTCCCTGATAATGGGTATCTTTAAGGTGGTCGGGAACCTCCTGGACCTTATTATCTTTAATATCCTGGGTGGCTTTTTCAATTGCTAAATAGCTGGCATTTGATTTAACGGCGCAGGCTACGTAAATTACTGCCTGGGCTAGAGGTATCCGCGCTTCCGGCATACCGACGAATTCGGATATCTGTAAGGCTGCGTTAGCTAGAACCAGCGCCAAAGGGTCGGCATTACCGACATCTTCTGCCGCCAAAATACAAACCCTGCGGGCGATAAAACGGGCATCTTCGCCGGCATAAAGCATTTTAGCCATCCAGTAAATAGCCGCATCGGGATCTGAACCTCGCATCGATTTTATAAAGGCCGAGGCAGTATCATAATGGCCGTCCTCATCGCGATCATAAACTACCGCTTTCTTCTGGATAGTTTCCTGGGCAATCTCTAAATCAAAATTAATATAGCCATCCTTGGAAGGCGGGGTAGTCAAAACTCCCAGCTCTAAGGCGGATAGTGCCCTGCGAGCATCCCCTGCGCAGCTTTTGGCTAAAAAATTAAGCGCTTTTTTATCCAGTTTAACCTTTAAATTACCAAGGCCCCTGGCTTTGTTTTTCAAGGCATTGTTAATTATAACTTTTAGTTCTTCTGCGCCTAATTCTTTTAATTCACATACTATCGAACGGGAAAGTAAGGCGGAGGTCAGGGAAAAATAAGGGTTATGCACCGTTGCTCCGATCAAAATCAACCTGCCATCCTCTACGTCAGGTAAAAGCACGTCCTGCTGGGCTTTATTAAACCGGTGAATCTCGTCGATAAAAAGGATGGTTTTCTTTCCGTTATCCTTTGCCCTTAACTTCGCCTGAGCAATAATTTTACGCAGCTCTTCGACATTGGAAGTAGTGGCATTTATTGCCGCATAATTTGCCTGGGTGATATTGGCAATGCACCAGGCTAAAGAGGTTTTTCCTGTACCGGGCGGGCCGAAAAGGATAACCGATGATAAACGGTCTGCTTCTATGGCCCGGCGCAAAAGTTTATTTTTACCTATTATATGCTCCTGGCCATAAAGCTCATCTAGCTTATCCGGCCGCATCTTTACTGCCAAAGGCAGATCTTTATTTTTTGCGTCTATTGTTTTGTCGTTGAATAAATCCATGGATGGTTTTATTTGACCCCCTTTATTCT
>JAQTTI010000006.1:11015-26918 GCA_028710845.1 Candidatus Omnitrophota bacterium
TGACCGGCTGAATCAATACCTGGCCCCCGCTTAATGTAAGGCTTTTCTTAGCGTAATTTTATATTAAAGCGCTCTTGTAGTAAAGAACAGATTGAATTGTGCACCGGGGATACTTCGTCTTCGGTTAAAGTGCGGTCAGAGGCGCGGTAAACGCAGGAAATGGTAAGGCCGGTAAACCCTGCCGGAATCTGCTTGCCCTGATAATAGTCTACAATCTCGGCAGAATACAATAACGGGAGGCCTTTTTCTTTCACCAGGCCGAGCAGCCCCTTAACCGCCACATCCTGGCTGATTAAAAAACTTATATCCCTGGTAATCGCCGGATACTTAGGCAGGCTGAGAAATTTCTTTTCCGTGCTTGCCTGGCTGAATAATTTTTTCAGGCAGATTTGAGCCAATACAACCTGTTTATTTTTGATGTCAAAATTGTTGAGGGCCGGGGAATTTAAATCTAACATAAAACCGGCTTCTTCGGCGCCTAATATTATGCTTATTTTGCCTGGCTCTTTTTTAATAAAGTCGAAACCTTTTATCCCCGACTTATTAAATAAAACCTCGAGGACCCCTTTTAAATGCAACAATCCGGTTTCCTCTTTGACCAAACCTTGCTTGGTTAAGAATGAATTAGTCCCGCATAAAGCTATTGCCAGAACAAGTTTCTCCTCTACGCCAGCGCCGGTTGCTGAAAAGATGTTGGCTATTTCGAAAATATTAACATAATCCTGCTGTTGATTTAAGTTATAAGCTAGGCATTTTATAAGGCTGGGCAATAATGTGGGCCGTAAAATATCCTGCTCGCTGCTTAAAGGGTTCACAATTTCAGCCAATTCTTTATCTATTTTTATTCCTGATTTTACCAAAAGGTTGCGGTCAATCAAGCTGTAGGTAACAACTTCATTTAACCCTAAGCTGCATAAAGTGTTTTTTATTAAATTTAGCGGCACCTTTTTTTCGGTTGTTTTCGTCCCGGGGTTAATACAAGGGAAACTACGGGTAATCTTCTCATAACCGTAAATACGGGCCACCTCTTCGACTAGATCTATGGGCGTTTTCAAGTCAAGCCTGAAATCGCCGACCTTAACTGAAAGGATGTTTTTTGTTTTTATTTTTACCTTAAGCCCAAGCCTGCTTAAAATTTGCTTAATCTTAGCGGCCGGAATAGTTTGCCCTAAAACCCTTTTGACATAAAGAGGGTCCAGATCGATCACGCGTTCTGATGGCTTGGTATAACCCAGGCTTTTGAACCCACTAGATGCACCAGAGGCAAATTTTACAATTAATTCGCTGGCAGCCAGGGAAGCCTGTTTGGCCATACTTAAAGATACCCCTCTTTCAAACCTATATACCGATTCCGACTGTAATCCCAGCTTCTGCCGCCCGCGCCTAAGCAGACCCGGATTAAATACGGCAGATTCTAACAAGATATTGCGGGTTGATTGGGTCACCTCAGTTTCTTTTCCTCCCATAACTCCGGCAATAGCCACAGGCTGAGATTTATCAGCGATAACCAGAATTTCAGGGTCCAATAATAGTTGCTGCCCGTCTATAATAGTAATTCTTTCATTGGATTTTGCCCGGCGCACGGTAATCTCGGGACCGCGTAATTTGTCTAAATCAAAGGTGTGCAATGGTTGGCCTAATTCAAACAAGATGTAATTAGTCATATCAACAATATTGTTTACGCTGCGGCAACCGATAGATTCCAATCTTTTCTTAAGCCAATCCGGCGAAGGGGCCACTTTAACGTCGCGGATTATCCTTGCGCTGTAAAAAGGGCAATCTTTTCTATTTTCTATTGAAAGTACGGGGTTCTGAGTGGATTTTAATTTCGGCTCTTTAGGATTGGGTGTTTTGAGGCTTGCGCCGTAAATAGCATTGATCTCCCGGGCAATGCCTAAGACGCTTAACCAATCGGGGCGGTTACTGGTGATCTCGATCTCAAAAACAAAATCTCCTTCTAGTTCTTTCAGCGAGACAACCTCAAGGCCGGCCATAGTTAACTTTTCTGCTAATTCGGCAGGAGCAACTTTTAAATTAATAAAATCTTTTAACCAATTATAAGTAACTTTCATTTTAGAATTGTTTTAAGAAGCGAAGGTCGTTTTCAAAAAACAGCCGGATGTCATTTATACCATATTTGAGCATGGCAATCCTTTCAATCCCCATGCCAAAAGCAAAACCAGTGTATTTCTTTGAATCATAGCCTACATGTTTAAAAACATTTGGGTGGATCATACCCGCGCCCAGTATCTCAAGCCAGCCTTTCTTCCCGCAGACAGAACAACCCTTGCCTTTACAGATGATACAAGAAATATCTACTTCTGCCGAAGGTTCGGTAAAAGGAAAGAAATGCGGCCTGAAACGCATCTTGATATCCTGGCCGAAAATACCTTTAGCAAAAAGTTCTAAGGTCCCCTTTAGATCCGAAAAACGGATATTCGTATCGACTAAAAGACCTTCGATTTGATGAAACATAAAAAGATGGCTGGCGTCTACGGCATCCGGCCGGTATACCCTGCCCGGAACGATTATTGCCAACGGCGGTTTTTGCGCCTTCATTACCCGTACCTGCACCGGTGAAGTATGGCTGCGTAAAAGAAGTTTTGAATATTTTTTTAAATAAAAGGTGTCGAATGCATCGCGTGACGGATGATCTAAGGGTATGTTTAAACCGGTAAAATTATTATATTCTGTTTCTACCTCAGGGCCTTCTACAACACTAAACCCCATCCGGTTAAAAATGGAGCAGATTTCATCAATCATCTGTGTAATCGGATGAAGCGCGCCTGGCATCCTTACGATCCCGGGCATACCGATATCCTGAAAATTCTTATCTGGGACGGAAATTTTAGCTGTAAGTTCTTTTTCTTTTTCTTCGATCTGGTTAAGCAGCGAGTTTTTTAAGGCATTGACCTGCTTACCAAATACCCCTCTCTGTTCAGCAGGCACGAAAGGTATGGATCCGGTAAGTTCGGCCAGCAGGCCTTTCCTGCCCAAGTATTTCACCCGGACCTCTTCCAGTCCCTGCCGGGAAGTGACGCCGGCTAAATCTTTTTTTATCTCTTCTTGAATAAGGTTAATATCCATGTTAAAAATATTATCAGCAATAAAATAAAGCTCTGGTTTCGCTTGTCGATATTTAATCTTTGGTTAATGACTCTGCCGTTTGAAACTTTGCGTATCGCCTGGGCGTGAATGTCAAGATCTCCTCCATGCTCAAGGCAGGCGCGGTTAAATATCCCGGTAACCTCTAGAATGTCGCCCCTTGATTTGTAGCTGCCGGTAATCTTAATTTCTTTGGCTAAATTTATACTCATCCATATCCCAATTGCATTATCGCCATCATTTATATTGACCCAGGCAAATTTGCCGCGGTTCATTACATCCCCAATAACCTCGCCTGAGTATACGACAAGTTTTCCGTCATACTGCCTGGCATTCCTGATCAAATCCTCGCTGCTTATTCCTCCGGATAATGCTATTCCGGGGCAAAAAGTTACGGTTAAAATTAAAAGTGTTAAAACTCGGCTAAACATTATTTACCTTTGATTGTGGCGTATAAAACACCGAAAATCGTAAATACGGACATAAATTCTAGACGGCCTGCCCACATTTGGATGACATACGTAATTTTGAGGGCAATGGGCATCGACGGTTTAGTAATACCGCAGGATAATCCAATATTAGCCGCGGCTGAAGTAGATTCAAAAAGCGATTCCAAAAACGGATTCCCGAAAAACATGCCTATCAGCGCCCCTAGGCCGTATAAAATTATATAAAATAAAGTAATAATTAAAGCGCTCCTTACCACTTTATCTTCCAAAAAGACTTCTTTTATGTGGTGCATCCTTTCAACGATTACCGCTTGTCCGGGCATAATAATTTTTTTGACATCTTCTTTAATCGCTTTACAAATTATGCCAATACGGAGCATTTTAATGCCTCCGGTAGTAGAACAAACTGCTCCTCCCAAAGCCATGGCCATAATTATTCCGGTCAAGGCAAGTGGATTCCAGTCACTAAAGAACTGTTGTGGATAGATTGTTTGGAATCCGGCGGTGGTATGCGCAGAAATAAGCTGATAAAAGCCTTTGCGAAAGAGCAAAAATTTCGAAGGATAGCTGCCAATCCGTAAAAGGCCTAAACCGACAATGAAAAATATAACTGTAACGGTAATAAAAAATGTGGTTGTTTCAATATTCTTAAATATTTCTTTGCGGTTGCCCACCCATAAATGATAATGCAGCTTAAAATTAAGTGCTCCTAAAACTATAATGATGATAGTAATGATCTCATATATAAAACTATGGTAATAAAGTATGCTCTGCGACTGCGGGCTAAATCCCCCGGTGTCAAAAGCCGCCATAAATATACATACTCCGTGGAAAAATGAATTAACCGGCTTCATCCCGTTAATTATTCCGGTTATGCCTAACGCGAGTGTCCCTAAAACTAAATAAACGATACTTACCAGCCAAATGAATCGGGAGGTATGAATTACGTTGGGCATGATCTTTTCATCGCGGCCCTCCCCTACATACATTTTAAAAGCGCCGGAAAAACCGCGCATAAAAAATGATAAAGCAATCACTACAATACCCTGACCTCCTAAAAACATAATCAGGTGTCGCCATAAATTATGCGTATAAGACATATGGTCTAAATTTTGCACCAAGACTAAACCTGTGGTGGCAAACCCGGACATGGAATCAAAACAGGCATCGAGAAAAGATTTCCAGTGTCCGCTTAAATATAAAGGTATTGCTCCGAGCACCATTGCAAAAAGCCAAGAAAGGCTGACCACGATCATCCCCTGCATCCAATTCGGGTCTTTTTCTGTATGACAAATCTTGATCAGAAGAAAACCTACTAATATGGATATTTCCATGCCAACTACAAAATCAAGGGTAGGATTTATTTCGTTAAAAAAAAGGCCGGCTAAAATCGGGATGGCCATAGTAAAAGCCAGCCCTAAGATTATCTTTCCGAGATAATAGCCAATTACTTTTAGGTCTTGTTTAACGGGTTTAAGGATCATGGTTTAAAATATAGCGCTAGGCAAATCAAAAATGCTGCCAACAGGATGGCAAAAACATATAAGACTTCAGTGACTATACCAAGTACTATATTAAAGGCGGGTCTTAATCTCATAGCTCTAAAGCTTTCCGGCTAAAAGGTGCAGAAGCTGCGGCTCGTTACCAATCAAGGTTAGCGCGATAACATCATCGCCTGACTCAAGCACCGTATCACCTTTAGGTAGAATTACCTCTTCGCCTCTAAGGATAGAAACCAATACGGCATCTTTTGGCAGATCAATATCTTTTATCTGCTTATTAATTACGGGAGCATCGCTGGGCAGGTCAACGCGTACAATGGCTAGCTTACCGCGCTTAAAACTCATCAAGTTTACAAAATCGGAGAAAGAAACTTCCTCTTCAATGATTTTGGCAATAATTTTGGTGGAATCAACCGGGACATCGATTCCTAATTCATTAAAGGTGTATTCATTATCCGGGTTATTTACCCGGCCGACGGTACGCTGCAGGTTAAACTTTTCTTTTGCCAGCTGGCAAATAATTAGATTGTCTTCATCGTCCCCTGTAACAGCAGCCAAAACATCAGCCCGTAGAATCCCGGCTTCTTCCAGTATCTTGGGATCGCAGGCGTCGCCGTTTATTACCAAGGCTTTTAATTCCTTGGCGATATCTTCGCAAGTCTGGTGGTCTTTATCGATAATGCTTACCGTATGGTTACTCTGGCATAAGCGCCGGGCCAGAAAATAACCTACTTTCCCTGCGCCAACAATAAGTATATACATTATTTTTCCCCCAAATGGAACTTTTCCCTGACTGCTTTCAAACTGGAAACTTTTACAACTCCCATCAAAATATCTTTATTTCTTAGAACAGTCGCTGGTTCCGGGATGATAACTCCCTGCATTCTGCGCAAGGCTACAACTATAAGGTCACCCGGAATGTTTATATCCTGAATGGTCTTTCCGGCTAATTCATCTTTTACTTCGATTTCGATAACCCCCAGGTCTTTTGATTCTATCAAGTAACTAGAAAATCTGCTTTCAATAATCTTGTCTCTAAGCATAGCGGAAAAAAGCATTGTCCCGCTGATAATATCAAGGCCTAAGGCAGCATAAATATGAGCCCGCTGAGGATCATAAACACGGGCCAGAACTTTGGGTACCCGGAAAATTTTCTTGGCTACCTGGGCACTGATCAAGTTGGTATTATCACCGTTGGTTACGGCGCAAAAAGCATCGGCTTTTTCGATACCCACTTGTCTTAAAAGGGCCAAATCAAAACCATTGCCTACAGTAGTCAAACCATTAAAGGTATCTCCAAGACGGCTAAAAGAATCCCTGGATTTATCCACGATAACAACATCGTGGCCTTCCCCGGAAAGCAACTTAGCTAATTCCGCGCCGACCCTTCCACAACCAACTATTATTACATACATAGCAACCTCTCTAGCCAAAGCCCTTAATTATTTCTTGACCGCTTCAGCTATTTTCTTAAATGCATTATTATCTCTTACCGCCAAATCCGCTAAAATCTTACGGTCAAGATTAATTTTTGATTTCTTTAGGCCGCTCATGAATACGCTGTAAGTTGTGCCTACTTCTCTGCAAGCAGCGTTGATCCTGGCGATCCAAAGCGCACGGAACTCGCGTTTCTTGTTCCGGCGGTCCCGGTAAGCATATCTTAAGGCGTGCATAAGGACCCGTTTGGCCTGCTGGTACTGCGTGCTGTGATCGCCCCAGTATCCCTTTGCCTCCTTTAATAGTTTCTTCTTTCTTTTACGTGTAGCTACACTGTGTTTAATCTTTGCCATTATTATTCTCCTTATCCATTAAAAGGGCGCTCAATCCAGCCTGGGCCCTACAATTCTCTGAAACTAACCTGCATTTTAGCCATAAGGCAACATTGATTTGATAAATCTTTCTTCCTTATTGCCGGCTCTCAATGTTTGGCGTTTCCTTAAGCTCCTTATTTTTTTAGTTTTCTTTGATGAAGCCAGGTGGCTTTTACCGCCGGCAGAATATTTTACTCTGCCTTTTTTAGTGAGTTTAAAACGTTTAGCAACCCCTCTTTTTGTTTTTAACTTTCCCATTTTTCTCCTTAATTTTTGACAGCGCCTGAATTTGCTATTATTTTGGCGCAACTACGAACGACATAATTCTGCCTTCCAGCTGCGGCATTTTTTCTACATGCCCTTCCTGCCCTAAATCCACGATGAATTTATCTAAAACCTTCCTTCCCAGATCCAGGTGCTCCATCTGCCTGCCCCGGAAGAAAAGATTCACTTTCACTTTATCTTTTTTCTTTAAAAAACTTATGGCTTGCTTAAGTTTTGTCTCAAAATCATGTTCGTCGATATTGGGTTTAAGCCTGATCTCCTTTAAGCGGCCCTGCTTTTGGTGCTTTTTAGACTCGCGTTCTTTTTTCTCAAGGTCATACCTGAATTTACTGAATTCGACTATCCTGCAAACCGGCGGATTGGCGGCCGATGCAACTTCGACCAGATCCAAATCCTGTTGATTAGCAATTTCTAATGCTCTCTGGACGGACATTACCCCTAATTGGCTGCCGTCATGACCGATTACTCTTACCTGGGGGGAACTGATCCTGTCATTAATCCGAATGAACTTTTTTATAGCTTCCTCCTTTTTTATTGAAACCTTTAACGGCCCTAAAGACCTTTTACCTGTGTTCTTGAACCTGTTTGGTTAATTCGGTTATAAATTTATCTAAAGTAACCGTACCCTGGTTACCGCTGCCTTTTTTACGTACGCTTACCGTGCTTTGTGTTTCCTCGCGTTCCCCCAAAATTAAACAGTAGGGAATTTTATTTAATTCGGCGCTACGGATCTTTTTATCTAACGTTTCATTGCGTCTGTCTATATCCGATCGCAGATTATTTTCTTCAAGCGTTTTCTTGATTTTTTCCGCATATGGCACTACCGTTTCCTTAAGCGGAATAAGCAAAACCTGGCAAGGGCTTAACCACAAAGGAAGCTCTGCTTTGTAATGCTCGATTAAAGCCCCGATGAAACGCTCAAGGCTGCCCAGTAAAACACGGTGCAGCATAATCGGCTGCCTTTCTTTACCCTCTGCATCAATATAAGCCAAATTAAACCTTTTGGGAAGGGCAAAATCGCACTGTATGGTCGCGCACTGCCACTTACGCTTTAAAGCGTCTTTTAGCTTTATATCTATTTTAGGCCCATAAAATGCGCCTTCGCCTTCACATATTTCATATGCCAGGCCTTTTTCTTTAAGCGCCTTTTCTAATTGTAATGTGGCTTCCTGCCAATCCTGTTCGGAACCTATAAATTTCTGAGGTCTGGTACTTAATTCGACAGCCAAAGATTCACGGTTGAAACCGAAATCTTTCATTGTATCAATAACAAACTCAATAACATTGTGGATCTCCTGCCCCAATTGATAATCGGTGCAAAAGATATGCGCATCATCTTGGGTGAAACCGCGCACCCGCAGCAAACCATGCAATACTCCCGCTTTTTCATGACGATAAACAGTGCCAAGTTCGAAAAATCTGATCGGCAGGTCTTTGTAACTTCTGGTTTTAGATTTATAAATCAATATGTGCCCCGGGCAGTTCATCGGTTTTAACACAAATTCTCTCTCGTCAATGTTAAAGGTGTACATATTTTCTTTGTAATAATCATAATGGCCCGAAGTCTTCCATAGTTCGGCCTGCATAATATGAGGAGTAATTACAATCTGATAACCCCGCTTTAAGTGTTCTTTTCTTTCATAATCCTCGATGATTGTACGCAAAAGCGCTCCCTTAGGATGATAAAATACTAGTCCCGCGCCGGCCTGTTCATGATATATGTCAAAAAACTCTAAAGCCGGACCAAGCTTTCTGTGGTCGCGCAGCTTGGCTTCCTCTAAATTTTTTAAATACTCATCTAATTCTTTTTTAGAATTAAAACAGGTCCCGTAAATCCTCTGCAGCATAGGGTTAGTTTCAATCCCGTGCCAATAAGCGCCGGCTACCGAGAGCAGTTTAAAAGCCTTGATCTGGCCGGTTGATTTTAGATGCGGGCCGCGGCATAAGTCTAGAAAAGCCGATCCGGTTTTATATATAGAAATTTTACCGGCTAAAGCCTGAATAAGCTCGACCTTATAATCCTCTTTTAGCTTGCCAAAAAGGTCCAGGGCTTTTTGCTTATCAATTTCCTCTTGCAAAAAAGGCTCATCTTTGGCGATGATCTCCTGCATTCTCTTTTCAATCGCCCGTAAATCATCGTCGCTAAAAGCCTCTTGTCTATCAAAATCATAGTAAAAGCCGTCCTCGATCGAAGGACCGATAGCTAATTTTACCTCTGGCCAGAGTTCTTTTACAGCCTGGGCCATAACGTGTGAACAAGAATGTCTTAAAGAGTCTATGTCCATATGTATCCTTAAAAAATAAATGGGCCCAAGTGGACTTGAACCACTGACCTTTGCGATGTCAACGCAACGCTCTAACCAACTGAGCTATGAGCCCTATTTATTTGTCAACTCATAGCGAACACCTTTTTACCAACGACCCGGGATGCAATCCCGGGGAGTCCCGGCGCATTTTGCCGGGGCTGAGCTATGAGCCCGTATTTTTTCAAAATACTGCTTTGTCGATAGCCTATAGTCGATGGTCGATAAAACCTTCTCTTGCAATTTTTATCGTCTATAGTCCTTCGACTATCGTCCAGCCTTACTATTGAATATCAAATGGGCAAGAAGGGAGTCGGACCCTTACGACCTTGCGGCCAACAGATTTTAAGTCTGTCGTGTATGCCATTCCACCACTTGCCCCTATTATATCAAAATAGCACTTAGTCTATGGACTATAGTCGATTGTCGATAAAACCATCTCTTATTTAATGCATTGTTTTATCGTCAATAGTCTATAGTCCATTGACTATCGACCAATTATAATTGAAATAAAGGCGACGAGCGGAATTGAACCGCTGAATAGTTGTTTTGCAGACAACTGCCTTACCACTTGGCTACGTCGCCAAAATCAGATTTTTTTTACTTCTTTTATAATTTCAGCTATCTCTGCTAAACAACCAATGCCTTGGGTCCCGCAGGCAAGCATGCCTTTTTGCGGGCCTATAAATTTATAACCGCACGACTTTAATTTGGCTATATTACTTTGGGTGATTTTATTCCTATACATATTTTCATTCATTGCCGGGGCGATTAAAATCTTTGCGCCTGTCGCACAGACTGTACAGGTCAAAAGGTCGTCGCATATTCCGCTGGCCAGCTTGGCAATTATATTGGCGGTTGCCGGGGCGATTAAAACAATGTCCGCTTTTCTAGCCAAAGAAATATGTTCGATCTCCCAATTATCCCCTTCTTCGAATATGCCGGCGCGGTAAACTTTGTTGGCGCTTAAACTTCTAAAAACAACCGGCTTGATTAGTTCTTCGGATTCTTTGGTCATAACCACCTGCACTGAAAAACCAGCCGCTTTTAACTGGCGGACTAAATCACAGGCTTTATAAATTGCAATGCTTGCGGTGACGCCTAAAATAATATTCTTCTCTTTTTGCATCTGATTATTCTTTGGCCTTGGATTTCCTGGCCTCAATTTTGCCCGCGGCAATCTCATGTAAAGCCACGGTAGAAGGCTTTACCGAATTATCATCTGAAGTCAGCTTTGGCTGGCCCTCGGCAATCTCCAGGGCCCTTTTGGAAGCCAAAATCACTAGTTTATAAATAGAACCTATACTTTTATCTAAAAGCTTTTCCCTTCCTTCATAACCCATCTTTAACCCCCGCGAGTTGTAATTATTTCTTTATTTCCTGCAGAAATATATCTTTTAACTCTCCTAACGCAACCTTCAGATTCTGGTTTAAAATACAATAATCAAAACCGGCGGCAGCTAAAATCTCTTGGCTGGCCAGCCGGATGCGGCTTGCGGTCTCTTTCCTGTCGGCCCGGCTACGTTTTTCAATTCTGGTTTTTAATTCATCGAGGGAAGGCGGCAGGACAAAAATCGTAACCGTTTTATCGGGATATAATTTTTTAAGGGTCCTTGAACCTTTTATATCAAGGCACAAACCGATGTTCTGGCCTTCCTTCAATTTGCTTTCCAAGGGGCCCTTAGGCGTTCCGTAATAATATCCCAAATACCGCGTCCATTCAAGAATTTTTTTTGCTTTTTGAAGCCGCTTAAACTCTGCGGTGGTCACAAAAAAATACTCCTTCGCATCCCTTTCCCCTGTCCGCCTGGGACGGGTGGTAATCGAACAAGACCTGACGAGCAGATTCGAGATTTTATTGTCTTTAATCAAACTGGCCAAAAGGGTAGTTTTGCCGGAACCTGATGGGCCGCTCAAGATAAAAATTTTTCCCGGTTTTCTTTGCTTTTTATCGGTTTTCACTACTCTATATTCTGCACCTGTTCGCGAATTTTCTCGATCTGGCTTTTCATTTGTACCGCCCGGCCGGAAATAACCAGGTCGAATGATTTTGCAGCCAAAGTGTTTGCTTCCCTCTGCATCTCCTGGGTAATAAAATCCAGCTCTTTGCCGACCGATTGCCCCCCTGTAATCTTAGTTTGAAAATTTTTGATGTGGAAATCGAGCCGGTCGATTTCTTCAGCAATATCAGCTGCTTTTAAAAAGGCCAGTTTTTCTTCTTCGGCTGGAATTTTATTGACTTTAATTTTTGCGGCTACGCTAAAACGCCGCTTAATAAACAGCAGGTCCTTATTTAGTAGCTGGCCTCTTTTCTTTAAAAGCCCGGCTAATGCCTTGCCTTCTTTCTGGCGCGCTTTTGATAAGTTCGTAAGCGCTTGCGAAAAAATTGGTTTTAGCTTTTCCCAAATATGCGCACCCATAGGTTTATTTTCTTTTAAAGCCAGGATCCCCGGAAGTTTAACCAAAGAATCAAGGCTCACTCCGTCTTTTAGCTTAAACTCTTTTTTTAAACTGTTAAACTCATGCAAATAACTCTTAAGTAGTTTGCGGTTTACAAATATACCTTCGGGCATTTGACCTTTTATATTTATCGCGCAATAAACCCTACCCCGGCGGATCTTGGCTTCAATCTCTTTTTTCAGTTTTTCTTCTAACGAAATAAGCCCCTCCGGTAAATGAAAGACGCATTCCGTAAATTTATGGTTCGTGCACCTAAGTTCTACGCTAAGCCTGCCGATTGACTCAACCTCTTCTTCGCAACTTCCAAACCCCGTCATACTGCTAATCATATCAACCCTTTCTCGTTTTAAGCCCAATCTTTAAATTTTATGTCCTTCTGTATAATCTTGGTTGGGTACAAGTCAACTATGACATCATCGGGTGCAAACCAAAGCTTGATTTCCCTCTCGGCTTCGGAATCATTGGAAGACACATGAATTACATTCTCATAAACACCACTGGTAGTAATCCTTCCGTAAGAACCTCTGATTGAAGTCGATTCTGCTTCTTCGGGATTAGTTGCACCGGCTAATTCCCGGCACTTTTTTATTGCGTCCGGGCCCCAGTAAATCAAAGCCATTACTTTTTTCCGGTCATGCAATTCTCCCTGCAGATATTGGATGATCTCATTAAAAAAAGGCTTGTCCTTTAAATGCTTATAATGTTCTTCCGCCAAAGCTTGAGTTACCCTAACCATTTTGGCAGCAACAATTTCCAGCTTGGTTTCCGATAGCCGGGTAAGGATGTTCCCGGTTAAAGATTTTTTCAGCCCGTCGGGCTTAATTAAAATTAAAACTGCTTGACCCATTATCTATTCTCCTTCTTTTAGGTTGCGCTGGCTTTAACTACGTTAACTATGCGTTGAAGGTCTTCCTCCGAATAAAATTCTATTACTATATGGCCCCGTTTTTTTCTTTTGCTGATTCTTACCTTGGTAGCCAAAGCATGCTGAAGCTGCTCTTCAAAGACCGCTACCATTGGTTCGCGTTGACCGCGGCCAATACTTTTTTTTGCTAATTTAGGCCGGCTTTTTTTCAGTAGATTTTCCAGCTCCCGGACCGAGAGACCTTTTGAAATGACCTGCTGAACCAACCTACGCTGCTGGTTGGCATCTTCAAGTTCCAAAAGCGCGCGGCCATGGGCAAAACTAATCCTGCCTTTTTTCATCTCCTCCTGAATTTCATGAGGAAGCTTAAGCAGCCTCAAGGTGTTAGTAATAGTTACCCTGGCTTTTCCGACAGCTTCGGAAATTTTTTCCTGAGTAATGTTAAATTTATCCATGAGGTGCTGATAAGCATGAGCTTCTTCAATGGGATTCAAACCTTCTCTTTGGATATTTTCGATTAAAGCCAGCTCCAGAGAATCCTGGTCACTGACTTCGCGCACAATTACTGGAATTTCATTGAGGCCCAAAGAGGTTGCTGCCCGCAATCTTCTTTCTCCGGCGATCAGTTCATAGTTTTCCCCTTTTCTTCTGACTAAAAGCGGCTGGATTACCCCCTTTTCTTTAATCGATTGGGCCAGTTCTTCAATGCTTTGCTGATCAAACTCTTCTCTAGGCTGAAATGGATTTGGCTTTATTTGTCCAGACTGGACATACAGAATCTCTTCTTTATGAGAAACAGCGCTATCGGATGTCTTTTCAGGTATTAATGCACTAAGGCCTTTTCCTAAAGCTTTTCTTTCCATGAATTACTCCTTTTAGAATTATTGCTGGTTTACCGGCAAGCCTAAAAGCTCTTTACTCAGCTCTTCATATTTCTGAGCCCCGAGGGAATTTTTATCATACAAAGCAATAGGTTTACCAAAACTAGGCGCTTCCGTTAAACGGATATTTCTGGGTATTACTGTATTGTAAACTTTATCTTTAAAATGATTGCGCGCTTCTTGAATTACCTCCCTGGTCAAGTTGGTACGAAAATCTGCCATGGTTAAAAGAACCCCCTCGATAGATAGTAAAGGATTAAGGTTTTCTTTCACAAGTCTAATAGTATTATGTAGTTGCGTTAATCCTTCTAAAGCATAATATTCACATTGTACTGGAATAATGACCGAGTCTGCTGCACATAAACCATTTATTGTCAGCAGGCCTAACGACGGCGGAGAATCTATGATTATAAATTCATAGTGTTCTTTTTCGCCCTGTAAAGCCCTTTTTAACCTATACTCCCGACCCAAGGCCCCAACTAATTCTACCTCAGCACCAGTTAAATCCAAATTAGATGGTGCAAGAATGAGATTCTCGATTGCTGTTTTTTGAATGATGTCGCTGAATTTTAATTCTTCGAGGAGAATATGGTAGGTGCTTTTCTGGATATCATGTTTATTTATTCCGATTCCACTTGTAGCATTGGCCTGAGGATCCAAATCAATGAGTAAAACCTTTTTCCCTGCCATGGCAAGGTAAGCGGCGAGATTAATTGAAGTAGTGGTTTTGCCAACTCCACCCTTTTGATTGCAGATTGCAATTATCTTACCCATTGATATTATTGAAGTTGCGCATAGTTCCCCGCGGAACATCTATAACGCTTACTTAAATTATCGCAAAATTAAATCTATTGTCAAGTATTTTTTACTTTTCCTGCGAGGAAGTTTTATCTGGTATTTCGCTTACGCGAACTTTTGCTGGCTTGGCTCCAGGCATACCAAAAAGCCCCTTCTTCTCCTCAGTTAAACTTTCAACTTTAACTCGATTGCGAGGAAGCTTCAGGTCTTTTAAAGCTTTTTCAATGGCCTCTTCTACAGTTTTTCCTTCAGCCTCTACAAACCTATGTTTTTTCATTATTCCTATTAATCCTAAACTGATAGATAAGCATTAATACGCTATTGACAAACCAGTATAAAACTAAACCGGACGGCATTTTGTAAAAAATAACCCCGAACATAATCGGCATGATAATGGACATTATTTTTTGTTGCTGCGCGGCTTCCCCTGTTGCTTGCACCATAGAAATCTTTTGTTGCACAAACATTCCTATCGCCATTAAAATAGGCAATATATTAAAAGCAAACCCGCCAATCAAAGGCGTGGCTTTATCCAATACAAATAATCTATCCGGAGATGAAAGATCCTTAATCCACAAAAACTGGGCTCCCCTTAAAGCAGTCGAGCGCATAAGCGCCTGGTAAAGAGCAAAGAAAATAGGCATTTGGAGCAATAACGGCAAGCATCCGCCTAAAGGATTCACTTTATGTTCTTTATAAAGATCCATAATCTCTTTATTTAATCTTTGTGGGTTATTCTTATATTCCTGACGTAGGGCTTCTATTTTTGGCTGTAATGCTTGCATTGCTTTCATTGAACGCATTTGCTTCACTGAAAGCGGATAAAGTAAGAAATAAACCGCTAAGCTTAGTAAAATAATAGCCAAGCCCCAATTATGCACTATATTAAAGAAAAATCCCAACGCTTGAACGAGGATCTGAGCAATAAAATCAAACGTGCCAAAATGGATAATTTGTGTCCATTCTGAATTTAATGCACCAATAATCTTCAGATCTTGCGGGCCAAGATACATTTTATAAAAATGTCCAATCTGTTCGCCAGGCTTTAGTGTTTGTTCTTTGGCAAAAATACCTACTTCAGATTCCTGAGGAGTTATCTTCTTTTGGTAGCCTTCCATCATTAAATCTTTAGGTTCCAGAATGGCACAAAAATATTGGTCCCTTATGCCAATAAATTTAAGATCTGGGCTGCTATAATCCTTTCCGGCAGCTATATGCATACTTTTATCTTTTGTGCTTAAGAAGACATCCTGATAAGGACTCTTGCTGATAAGATTAATTCTGCCTAAAACTAGCTGTGGATTAATACTCAGCGGTTGGCTGGTTAGGTTCTTAATTTGAATTTCTAAGTCTATGGTATAACTATCTTTAGGAATGGTAAATTTCTTAACAACTCGCTTACCATTATTTTCATAAACAAAGGTAATAGAATCGCTGGTCCTAT
>JAQTTI010000061.1 GCA_028710845.1 Candidatus Omnitrophota bacterium
ACTATCCTATCAGCCAGATCCTCATCCAAACCAGGCAGCTTTTTAAGCACCTCTACTGTGGCAGTGTTTAGGTTGATAAGAGAGCTTTCATCGATTATTTCGAGAGCACCTGCGGAGTTAACTTTATCCACAAAATAATATTTAAAAGAATTGCTTGAGCATAAAACCTGCTCTCTTTCTTTAGTCAGCTCATCGTAGGTATCAAAAGAAGGGGTAATATCGTCTTCTCTTAAGTAAAATACGGTTTTTAAAGCGGCTTTGGCTACCGGCAGCGATAAACTCAAGCGCTGGTATGATTTTATAAATATGATTTCTTGAAACGCCAGACCCGCTAATCCCATCCCAAGTAAGGAAAGGATCATGATCGACCATAAACAGACAATTAGAATACTTGCTTTATCGCTTTTAGCCCGTGGGCAAAAATATCGTCGAGACATAATTCTGGCTTTCTGTAGAAACGGTCATTCTGACGGCTAGAGGCAAAAAATCCGCCTTCCAATCTTCTACCCAAAGGTAATCTTTTTTGCCTAAATCAAAATAAAAATAGGAAAAATTGACTTCTTTTACCTTAGGCAGAAAAACTGTTGCCTTGGCCTTTAATTCCGGGTCGATTTTACCTTCAGCCGTTATGATCGTATCCAATTTATCCTCACAGCGCATCAGGCAAAAGAGTGAAGGGTCAAAATAATAAGTTACCCGGGATGGAAAATAATTAAGACTGGCGGCAAAGTTAATCTTATACCTGCTCCCTTGAAAAAGTTGTTTTTTGTAGTTTGGCTGCTCTCTTAATTCCCGGCTAAATCTTTCGGTTTTAAGCAAAAGCTTCTGTTGCCTGAAATCTACATTTTTTATCCGGCGCAAGATTGAAGCTCCCGATGAGAAAGTCGAATAGATGGCGAGGCTAACAACCGAAAAGATGGAAACTACGATTAAAAGCTCTACTAAGGTAAAACCTTTCGGGGCTTTTTTAGTGGGTTTATTGTTTTTGTTTAGACAGATAAGTGGAAAAAATGACATTTTTAGTCGCATTTTGCTCCTGCCAGCTAAGATTAAGGCAAACCTGCAGGAGATATTTTGCCAGCGTTTCCGATTCGGTTACCTCGGATACCTGTTGCGTATAGTTATAATTTTTTCCGGGGGTTTGCAAGATGGCCTTGGAATCAGAAATAAACAGGCCGTTGGTTAAACTAAAGATCTCAAGCGCTTCGAGTTTTTCTCTGCCCAGGTTTAAAGCGCCTATAATATTTGAAGCTGAATTTATCCCTTTTAAAGCAGCTATATAGGAATTTGCTACCACGGTAAGGCCGATTCCTAATATAGCCACACTAACCATTAACTCAACTAAGGTAAAACCTTTCGCGGGTGCTTTTATTCTTAAACCAGCATCCCTCATTTATTCTCCCCAATTTACAATATCATCCGCAGTACCCGGTTGGCCATCCTTGCCGGAAGAAAACAAATCATAGCCATCCTGGTTATGTTCGCCAGGCGCTTTATATAAATAAGGCTTATTCCAAGGATCCATCGGTTTCTTCTTTAAATAAGGACCGCGCCAGCTATCCCCGCTCGACGGCCGGTTCCTCAAATAATCAAGCGATTCGGGGTAATTGCCCATATCCATTTCATAAAGATCAAGCGCAAGTGGCATGCTCGAATTAATATCCGTTTTGGCAGCCTGGATGCGCGCTTGCTCCGAGCGGCCGGCAAGCCTGGGCACTACCATCGCCGACAATATCCCGATTATAATTACGACTAGCATAAGTTCGATTAACGTAAATGCTTTTTTCATCATATCCTCCATAACTTTATATCCCCATCTCCGAAACTGTTTCGGAGCTAAAGGGGAAATGGGGCCTTTATTTTACAAAAATGAAACCCCTAAAATAGTAGCGTCCATTTTTAATGTACTGCTGGACTCATCCTTAACGGCTAAAGCAATTTTTTCGACATGCAGTAAAATATTAGCCCCTTCTATTCCCGAAATAAAATCTAAAATATTTTTAAATTCCCCCTCGGAGCGCAGATTGATCCGGTATAGGCCGACCCCGCCTTTAGCTTTGCTCGAACCGGCAAAATTCATATCCAATATCTGCAGCTTTGATTTTCTCGCTTCTGCCTCGATTTTACTCATGATTATGGCAGATTTTTCCTCATCCGTTCCTTTTAAGCTGGAATAGCCCTCGATCTGTTTCTGGGCTTTCAGGATTTCCTCCCGGTTATATTCCAAAGCCAGGTATTTACGGATGGCCATTTTAGACTGTTCGGTCTCATCGCCGTATACAGAAATCTTGTCGTAAATGGGCCCGAGAATAAAATTTTTGATGAAAAATATGGAAAGCAAAATCCCTATTGCACTGACCAGGATTCTTTCGCTTGTATTTAATTTTCTCATTTTACGACAATTTCAAAGTCGACAACGTCTTTATCTTTTAATTTCCGCCTGCGGGTATAACGGTTCTGCGCCCCTTTAAAATATTCCGAGCTGCTCAAGGTATTGGTAAAGGATAAGATATCGGGAATCTGCTCCGCATAACCTCTGAAAGAAAAATTTTTCTGCCATTCCCAGTTGTAGTTAGTAATAGTAATACTATCCGGCGTGATCCGGTTTAATTCATATAATAAAGTCAGGACTGAAGACTTTGGATCGATATATTGCTTAGCAATCTTTAACTTATTAGTAATATCATCCAGCTCTTTGGCGTCTTTGCTTAAAATAACGGCTTTAGATTTGAGGCGGGCGGAATAAAACTGCTGCTGAATAAGCTTCACTAATGCAATTGCCCCTAAAGAGATAAGTATATAGAAAAGGGCCACCCCCAGAATCATCAACTGCTGGACCTTGGATTTCATTTCTTTCTTGATCTGAAGTTCGGGGACAACGAATTTTATGTCATCTTTGGCTACCTGAAGACCAAAACCCAATACCGCCGACATCGAAACATCTTTTATGTCACCCGAAACAAGATTATCATATTCTTTGCTGGTCAAATACTGAGCCTTTAAATTAAAATCTTTGGCCAGGACGCCTTCAACAAGAATAAGGTATTGATTGCTGGCACCGGTCAAAAACAGCTTTTCGCATTTGGCATTGGGTATTTCATTGGATAGCGCAGAAAGCGCCTGTTTTAATTCGATGGTAAACCTTTCTTTTTCCTGGTCGGTTTTCAATTGGGCAGCGCCCTGGGCGATCACCACGCTTGAGCCTAATTTTTTATTGTGAACCAATACCAGATCGCTGTAATTGGTATCAATATCAAGGATCATATATGAATTTTGCAGCGCGGATTTATCCCGGCAGGCATCCTCGACGTAATGCAGCAGCCCCTGGGAACTCATCAGCATTGATTCAGGCAGGATGTTGACCGAAATAAAAGCGCTGACTATATTTTTAAAAATGTTTTTCAGGGCAACTGCCAGGATTATATGGCTTGAACTTATCCCGTCAAATCCTAAATTCTGGTAGGCCCAGCAAACTTCTTCTTTGTGGTAAGGTATCTGGCGCATTAGGTAAAGCCCGAGCATTTGCTCAATCTCTTTCGGGTCCTGGGAAGGCAGGTCTACGCGGCGGACGGTTATTTTATTACGGTTAAGCACTACATATAAGTCGATATCCTTGCTGCATTTATTTTGTTTTAATATTTTGCCTAAATATTCGGAGATAATGTCGGCATCCGTGCCGGGAAGCGACTGGACAGCCAGCTTTTTACCGACGCTGACTTTAAGCAGAAAATCAGAAAGCTCTATAACTACTTTTGTCTTCATATTATTATCCTATTATTAACCTTGGGCGACCAGGCTATTCATGTCGAATATCGGAAGCAGCATGGCTATGACCATGAAGCCGATGACCAGCCCTAAAGACAGAATTATCGCCGGTTCGATGAGGGAGCTTACTGTTTTTAAATCAGATTCGATTTCTTTCTCGTAAGATTCGGATATATCGCTTAAGACGCTGTCTAACCTCCCCCCTTCTTCTCCTACGCGGACCATCGAAATAAAAAAATCGGGGAAAATTTTAAATTTTGATAAAGAATCGGAAAAAGGCATCCCCTCGCTGATATCTTTGCGCACCAGTTCAAGTTGAGCGACATGGATAGGGTTGCCCATAATCGGGCCTGCGTCGGAAAGAGCGCTTAGAAGATTTACGCCGCTCTTTAAAAGAATCGACAGGCTTCTGGAAAAATTGGCCACTGACTGTTTATAAATAATATTTTTAGCTATCGGAATATAGTATTTCAAACGGCCGAGAAAAGTTTCCCCGCCGATTTTACGTTTAAGGAATAAAATAAGAACAACTAAAAAAACGATTACATATAACCAATTGGCTTTAAGGAAATTCGAAATATTAAGCAGTACCAGCGTCGGTAAGGGAAGCTGGGCCTGGAAATCATCAAACATCCCTGCCAGGCGCGGTAAAACAAATGTCAGCATTACAAATATTGTGCCGATTCCGACAATAGTCATAAAAATAGGGTAGGCTAAGGCCTGTTTTACCTTATTCTTTAAGTCATCAAACCGGCGGAGGTAATCCAAAAGCTGGGAAAGGGAATCTTTAAGCTTACCGGTAGTTTCTCCGGTATGGATTATATTGATATAAAGGGGAGGAAAATATTGTTTATAACGGCTAAGGCAGCCGGAGAAAGAAAGCCCGTCTTTAATATTTCTTATAATGTCTCCTATCAATAATTTTTCCGTCCGGTTTTTGCAGTCTTTTTCCAGAAGCCTCAATGCGCTTAATAATTCAACCCGCGAATTAATCAGGTTATAAAGTTTCTGGGTAAATAAAATGAGCTGTTTGGTCCCCCATTTGCCTGTCGGCAGATTGATTGCATCCTGGCCCTGGTTATTCGAAACAGCTTGGGCATGCTGGCCTTTTACCGGCTCGATTGAAATCGGGACCAGGCCTTTTCTTTGCAAATCCTCTAAGACAGACTCGATGTTGCCCATTTCGATCTTGCCTTCAACCACTTCATTCAGATTTTTTTTGGCCTTATATTTAAATTCCATTTTTTTCGCCTTATTCTAACTCAACCACGCGCATAATTTCTTCTTTAGTAGTCAAACCCTGCTCTACCAAAAGCATGCCGCTATCCATAAGCGTACGCATGCCTTTTTTCAAAGCCAAGGCTTTTATTTCCCTAGAGCCTTTGTGCTCGGTGATCATATTGCGAATATCATCGTCAATAAGCATGATTTCATATATCGGCCTTCTGCCTTTAAAACCGGTTTCGGAACAAAACTCGCAGCCTTTTCCTTTGCATACGGAGCATAAAAGCCTGACTAGCCTTTGGGCAATGATTACTTCTATCGAAGAAGCCAATAGATACGGCTCAATCCCCATATCCATAAGCCGGGCAATACCGCTGGCTGAATCATTAGTATGTAAAGTTGAAAAGACTAAATGGCCGGTAAGCGATGAGCGGATAGCTAAATCCGCGGTTTCAGAATCGCGGATTTCACCAACCATCATGATATCCGGATCATGCCTTAAAACGCTTCTTAAAGCGCTGGCAAAAGTAAGGCCCACTTTTGGATTTACATGGATCTGGGTTATTCCTTCGATAGCGTATTCGACCGGGTCTTCAATGCTGATTATCTTGACTTCTTTACGGTTTAGGCGGCTAAGGCAGGTATAAAGAGTAGTAGTTTTTCCGCTTCCGGTGGGGCCGGTAATCAAAATAATCCCGTGCGGCTTTTGAATAAGATGTTCGATTATTTTTAAGTCTTCCGGGCTAAAGCCTATTTTATCCAAATCCAATAATACCTGAGAGGGCAGGATGCGGATAACCACATTCTCGCCGAAATATCCCTGAAGTATAGAAACCCTTAAGTCTACTTCCTGTCCGTCGAGCAGGCGCACCTTGGCCCGGCCGTCCTGGGGAACGCGGTGTTCAACTACATCCAGATGGCACATAATCTTAATCCTGGAGACTATTGCCGGTTCGATATAAAAAGCGTCCTGCGGCATCTTCATCTCTCGCAAGACCCCGTCGATACGATAACGCAAAACCACCTTGTTTACATATATTTCAATATGAATATCGGTTGCCCGCATCTTGATGGCTTCGCTGATAATCTGGTTAAC
>JAQTTI010000062.1 GCA_028710845.1 Candidatus Omnitrophota bacterium
GCTGTGCTTTAATTCTCTGGGAATAAAACGAAACGGAGAACTTCTTTCTTTAGCCGGCAGGAATGCTCCGAAAAAACTGTTGCGTAAATCAATAACCAGATCGAATTTTTCTTTCGATAAAGAACTAAACAGCGTAATTTTATTCCATAAGCTTGTTTTTTTGTCAAAAATTACTACTTTATCGACAGCCGGATTATTTTTAAAAATTTCAGCCGGACGAGCCGGGACAACACAAGTGATCTTGCCTTCAGGGTATTTTTGACGCAAAGCGTCTAATACCGGCAAGGTCAAAATACAATCTCCGATATTACTTAAAGTTATAAAAAGAATCTTCATGGCTTAATTAATTTTTGGGCTACGGCAAAAACTTCTTCCGGGGTGACTGCGTTCATACAACGGTTGTCTTGACAATTTACTTTATAACAAGGTATTTGACAGCCTGCATCTTTTTGTAAAATAACGGTATTGGTCAAGGGAAACGGGCCGGTTATTTCTTTAGATGTCGGCCCGAAGATAGCGATAATTTTTTTTGCTTTTACGGCACAGGCGATGTGCAAAGGCCCGGTATCGGCGGAAATAAACAGGTTTACCCTGGCAGCTAAAGCGCCCAATTGCTTAAGATTAAAAACCCCGCAGGCTATTATTGGCTTTTCCCTCATCTGGGATTTAATCTGCCCGGCTAAAACCAGGTCTGAAGCGCTGCCGGTAATAATAACTTTGGCTCCTAACTTGGTAATCAATTGATCGGCCAATTGCGCCCAATAGTTTTTAGGCCAGCGCTTAGGAAGCCAATTGCCGCCTGTATTGAGCGCAACCGTAAAATTATCTGCGCTTAAGGAATGTTTTTCAAAAAATTTATCGACTGCTTCCTCGTCATTCTGGGAAAAAAAGAAATCCAGATACCTGTCTTCCACTCTTAACCCTGCCTTTTCGATTATATCAAGATAATAATCTATGCGGTGCAGGGAATCTTTCTTTGGCGGGTTGATCTTTTTGGTCAAAAGGAATTTCCTTTTTTTGGTGATATGGCCGATCCTGTTTTTTATTCCGGCCAACCTGCAAATAAGAGCCCGGCTAAAAGAACGATGCAATAAAAATACCGTATCAAACCCTTTACCTTTCAAAAGGGTAACGAACTTTAACTTGGCCAGCATCCCCTTATGCCTATCCTTCTCATCGAATATAATCACCTCATCAAGATAAGGATTTCCTTTTAATATCTGGTAACAACGGCTGGGAATAACGCAGGCGATGTAACTATCGGGATAATTACGGCGGATATTTCTTATCGTCGGGCTTGAAAATAAAACATCGCCTAACCAGTTAACATTGAATATCAATATACGGCTTGTGAATAAACCTTGGCTCATTGATTTTTACCTTCTAAGGCATTTTTATATATATCTTCGGTTTTATTTACCATGCCTTCCCTTGAAAAATTCTCCGTAATAAACACGCGCGCGCTTGCCCCTAATTTACGGCGCAGGTTATCGCCCCTAAGCAACAGGATAATCGCATCAACTAGCTCCTGGACGCTGGAAGGCGAAACTAATAAACCATTAACCTTGTCATTAATCAAAGTTTTTATCCCGCCTACTTCCGAGCCGATAACGGCCAATCCCTGGGCCATAGCTTCCATAAGGGCCAGGCCTAACCCCTCCTGTAACGAAGGCATCACAAAAATATCCATGGCCGAAAGCACATCTTTGGTTTCTTGCGCTTCCGGTATAAAAATAACGTTATCTTTTATGCCTAAATTCTCTACTTCTTTAACCAAGCTATCTTTAGTTTTGCCTTCTCCGACAATAAGTAATTTTACGGGAATAAAAGTTTTTATCACCCGGTACACTGCCCGGATCAAATAGATATGCCCTTTTACATCAGAAAGCCTGGCGATAATTCCGATTAAAGGCTCGCTTCCTATTCTAAGTTTTTTACGCATAGTTTCTCTTTGAGAGAAATCGCCGAATTTTTTAATATCAACCCCGTTATTTATAACCGCTATCTTTCCCTCATCAAGCTTGAGGTCCCGGATCAAATGTTCTTTTACTTCCCGGCTTATAGCAATCACATATTCGCCCCAGCAAGGGAAAAGCCTGCGCGATAGTTTCGGTTTAAAAAAACCATGACAGGTAAAAATATGCGGGATTTTTCCGTAACGGCTTAACAGATTACCCAGTACCTGAGTAGTGCGGCTGTTGGTGTGGACTAAATCAATATTCTTTTCTTTGATTATTTTTTTTAGTTTAAAAAAACTTAATAATATTTTCGGGCTGACCTCTTTTTTAGTATTTAAGCTAACCGGGATATGTATTATCCCGGCCGCTTTAAATTGATCGGTAAGCGTGCCTGCAGCTGATGCCAGATAAACATTATGGCCTTTTTCCCTTAAGCCTGAGGCCAAAGTAAAAAGGTAGCTTGAAATTCCTCCGACATTAACGTGATTGGCAATAAAAAGGATATTCACCCTTACACCTTATTTAAGTAACTTTTCGACGGCTTCCAACACTTCTTGCGGATCGATTTGCATCATGCAGCGCTTCGGACGGCATTTACTTTTATAACAAGGGCTGCATTTTAAATTCTTATTGATTACAATCTGGTTTTTACCCGGCGGCAGGTGCCGGCGTGGATCAGTCGGCCCGAATAGGGCGACAAAAGGCGTTCCCGCGGCCGAAGCAATATGTAAAGGCGACGAATCCGCCGAAACAAAAACGTCGCATTTCTTGATTAAAACTGCAAGCTCGTTAACGCTGGTTTTACCGCAGGCATTAATAACTTTGGTATTCTTCAGGGAATTTATAAGTGTGTTGGCAAAAGGAACATCTTCGTTTGTTCCGGTAATTACAACCCGGATGTCTTTTAATCCTAGCTCCTCGCATAAATCAACCAGGTATTCCAGCGGCCAGGTTTTAGTACTCCATCTTTTTGAAGCGCTGATATTTATTCCCACTATTTTCTGGGTTTGGCTAAGCCACTGGGCATTTAAAAGTTCATCGACTGCCTTTAGGTCTTCGGGAGAAGGCCAAAGCTCCAAGCGGTTATCCAAAAGGTCGATGCCCAGCATCTTTAAAACCTTGAATTGATGCGCTACCGGATCGATCAGCGGTTTTTCATCTTTAATAGTATAATTGAGCAAAAACGAAAGCTTCTTGTTTTTATAACCATAGCGGTTTAATGAACCGCTAAGATAAGCTAATATGTGGCTGGCCCGGCTGTTCTGCAGATCAATGATCGTATCGAAATATTTTTTGCGTAAAATACTGCCTATCTTCCATAACCCTTGCAGGCCCTTATCTTTATTTTTCAGGTCACAGACCAATAGCTCATCTATATAAGGGCACCTTAAAAGTACATCTTTAGATTCTTCTCCTGTCAAAAGGCTGATTTTGTAGTTTTGCCGCGGGTATTTTTCCCTGATTGCCCTCAAAGCAGCCGTAGAGAGTATGATATCTCCCAGCGAACTAAGCTTGATTATCAGGATATTAAAATTACTCAGAGCTTCACGGTAAACATCCAATGTGTTTTTGACCATTAATTCTACATTATATTTTTCTTTAACCTTATTGTAAGCATTCTCGGCCAATTCTTTTGCTAAATCGGTATCCTTAAAAATACGCATTATTGCATCGCTCATACTTTTCGGGTCTGCAGGCGGCACAAGCAGCCCGTTCTTACCGTCTTCGATGATATCTATTACGCCTCCGACTTTAGTAGCTACCACCGGGACGCCTGAAGCCTGGGCCTCGACTATTACCCTTCCGAATGCTTCATGGGTAGTTGTCGCTAGAACAACCAGGTCCAAATGGGCCAAAATTCCCGGAATATCCCGCTGGGTGCCCAAAAATTCCGTGCAATGCCAAAGCCCTAGCCTGCGCACCAAAACCTGAACTTCTTCTTTGTATGCCTCTTTGGAAGATGAAGCATCTCCTACAATCCAGATTTTCAAACGCGGTATCACTCTAGAGATCCGGGCCATCGCCTTGATAAAATGTAAGTGGCCTTTTAATGGAGTAATCCTGCCGATTATCCCTACATTAAAAGTTTCTTTTCTTTTTTCCTTCGGGTCAAGATATTTGAACTTTTCTAAATCCACGCTGCGCGGCACAAGCTTGATCCGATCATGGGGGACGGAAAAATCCTCGATCATGTGCCTGGCGATGACATTACTTAACACAATCACCTTTTTTGCCCAGCCCATCACAATGCTAAAAAAGTGTTTTTTATAATAACCGTGGCAGGTCGAGATAAATACCGCCTTAGTCCTTCGGCAGGCAAAATAAGCGATCCAGGCAGGCACCCTTGAGCGGGCATGCACGATATCGATCTCTTCTTTTTTTATTATCTCGGTTAGGATGGGAATTAATTTGAGGATCGAAATAACAGATTTTTTATTTACCGGCAGGGCGTAGTGTTTGGCGCCTTTTGCCTCTAACTCCTTGGTTAATGATCCGCCGGAAGAAACAACCACTGATTTATGGCCCAGCCGGACCAGATATTTTGATAGGTCCAATGTGCCGGTCTCAACCCCTCCCACATTTAGTTCAGGTACAACTTGCAGTATTTTCATAATATTTTGCTTAATGCCTCGGCTACCTTTGAATTATCATCCGTAAAATTAACCTTGGGTTTGTTTTGCCAGATATCGTTTAAGGTTTGAGATAATTCGTCGATTTGTTTTAAATAGATATATTTTTTTTCCTGGTAGAGTTTTAAAAAAAGTTTATGTTTTGGGCTTAAAAAATCATTTTTAAATACTACCACATATTTTTTTGCGCTGACTGCTTCCGATATCATTGAAATACTGTCCGGAGAACTGATTATTATATCACTTAAACCGAAAATTCCGCCGGCTACATCGGGATTATTATTTTCATTGGCAATTACCAGTAAATTACAGTTGGGGTATCCGGCGAATTCTGTCTTAATCCGTGCTTCGATTTCAAGAGGTGTGCGCCGGGAAGTAGAAATCAAAATGCTCGCGTTTAAACCCAGGGCGGATTTTTTTATTTCCCGGCAAAGTGCTTCGATTATATCCGGCTTAATGGAAAAACCTTTGGCTGGCCCTCCGATCAACAAACCGATACAAGGCTTCAGTAATTTACCCTTTAAGAGGCCTGACTGCACTAACCTTTCGGATTTTTCTTTTAAGTAATCCGGCCCAATTAAATTAAGCGCGCCTTCAGTCACAACCACGTTCTTTTTACTGGCCGGCCTGCGGCTTTGGCAAAAGGAAGCCAAACCACGCCCCTCTGGTCTGTCATGTTGGGGGATTATCGCCAGGTCGAATTTAGCTAAACTGCCTGCGCCGGGCTTCATCAAACAGATTGATTTCGCCCCGTTTTGGCTTGATAAAAGATAATTTACCGCGCTTACTGAACTCCCGGCGGAAATTACTACATCCGGCTTTAAACTTAAAATCTCCTCCCAGGACCCCTTGGTCAACGCATAGCGCAAAAAACCGATAGTCTTGCCCAGATAAAAAATAAATCTGGTTATCTCGGACCGAAACTTGACTTCTTTAATAAATATATTTGCTTTAAAACCGTTGATTTTGTATTTTTCATCAATTAACCTGGCCACCGCCTCGGATTGACGCAGGTGCCCGGTTCTTGAATCCGATAAAATAAGGATATCTTTTTCTCGACCATATTTCCATATCTTATAGGACCAGAAATATTCCTGCGGATATTGCCGGAGATATTTTTCATAAATATTGATTAATTTCTGTAAATTTTCTCTTACGTCGTTTTCAGGGTCAGCGCTTCTGGAAACAGTATAAACCTGATCAAGGATTACCTTGGTATGCGGTCCCCTTAAACGGGTATAAAAAACTGGCACTATCGCACAATCGTATTTCAACGCCAGCTTTACCGCCCCCGTAGCCATAGATGCTTCTTTACCAAAAAATTTAACAATTTGGCCGGCTTTACCCCCCTGGTCTATGGTCATTCCGATTGCCTGGTTGTTTTTAAGCACTTCGATTAATTGGCGAACTCCGGCATTTTTATGAAAAATTTTCGCCCCCAG
>JAQTTI010000063.1 GCA_028710845.1 Candidatus Omnitrophota bacterium
ATCAATTGTTACTATCCGGATATTAATTTATGTATGGATAATGCTGCAATGGTAGCTGCCTTAGGCGGATATCTTTATAAAAAGGGCAGGAGGAGCAATTTAGATTTGAACATAGTTTCCAATTAAAAGGAGGCCCAATGCCAACTGATATTGAAATAATCAAGCGATTATTGCTTACCTTATTCTTAAGCGGTTTAATCGGCCTAGAGCGCCAGGTTCATAAAAGGGATGCCGGCCTGCGCACGCATATTTTAGTGGCTTTGGGTTCGGCTCTTATCATGTTGACATCTCTATATGTTTTTGATATATATAAAGATGTAGTTTCACTGGATCCGGTCCGGATAGCTTCCGGGGTGGTTACCGGAATCGGATTTTTAGGAGCAGGGACCATTATCCGTTCTTCCGACGGCGTAAGGGGATTGACCACAGCTGCAAGCCTTTGGGTGGCAGCAGCAATCGGCCTTGCTGTTGGAGTAGGTTTTAATAAAGTGGCAATTTATGCCACAATTTTAGTGTTGATTGTTTTAGGTGTTTTTCGCCATGTAGAGGGATCGATTACAAAGGAGGGTAAAAATGGCATTTAAAAAGAATTTAGAAGAAAAAGTCATTGATGTCGATGCCGCAATGCAGGGGACTTTAAGTTTTAAGGATCCGGTTAACCTCCGTATTAATGGAAAATTTGAAGGTAATCTTGATATCCGCGGGAACCTGACTATTGGGTCGACAGCAGTAATTAATGCCGATATCATGGGCGATAATATTATTATCGGAGGCCGGGTCAGAGGCAAGGTTACGGCCAAAGAACGCCTTACGCTTTTACCCCAGGCCGTTGTTGAAGGGCATATCTATCCTGCCAAACTAAATGTGGCCGAAGGGGCGGTTTTTCAAGGACAATGTACAATGCTTCATGATTTTTTAAATTCAGAACAGTTGGCAAAATATTTAGAAGTCGAATTAAGCTCAATAATGGAATGGGCGAGCTCCGGTAAAGTCCCGGCGAATAAAGAGAATAATGAATGGAAGTTTGAGCGAAAGGCGATTGACGCCTGGGTCGCTTCCGGAAAAATAGCGAAATAATAAATTATGATCGAAGAAAAAATGCTTACCGTAAGAGATGTCGCTAGCCTACTTGGCGTTTCTGAAAAAGATGTTTTGGACCTAGCCGAAGCGGGTGTAATCCCCGGCTATAAAGTCGGCGGCGTATACTTAAGGTTTAAAAAAGAACAGGTTGACCAGTATAAAAAGAATCACGGCCATCTGCATTCCAAAGCTGTCAAAGAACAGCCTGCCGGAGTAAAAAGCAGAATCCATGACTTTTTCTATTTTAATGATTTCTACATTTTTTCCATTACCCTGATAATAATATTGGGTTATTTACTGATCCGGGGTTTGTAGAAATGTCACAAGGATTGGGATTCTGCGACCTTGGTTTTGCTAAATTTGATACCGACAGAAAAAAACGTAAAGGTTTTACCGAGGTGATCTATTGTCCGGGTAAAGATTTGGGGCACCTTAAAATAATTATAAAAAAGGCCTTTAAGTTAAAAGAAGACCTTTTGCTGACCAAATTAGATAAGACCACTTACTCTTCGCTTAAGAAAATAATTCCTGTTTTAAAATACAACCCCTTGGCAAAAATCGGATATCATTTAGCTGAGCCGAAATCCTTATCGAAAGGGATGGTTTTAGTTATCTGCGCAGGCACAAGCGATGTGCCGATAGCCGAGGAGGCGGTCCAGACCCTGGAAGTTATGGGTAACCGGGTTGAAAAGTTATACGATGTAGGCGTTGCCGGCGTTCACCGCCTGATGAACAATATAGATAAATTAAAAAAAGCTAAAACGATTATCGTCGTGGCGGGGATGGAGGGGGCATTGCCGAGCCTGGTCAGCGGTTTAGTTAAGGCGCCGATTATTGCCGTTCCGACCAGCTGCGGGTATGGTTCAAGTTTCCAAGGCCTAGCTGCTTTATTGACTATGCTTAACGGCTGTTCGCCCGGGGTAACCGTAGTAAATATCGATAATGGTTTTGGCGCTGGATATTTCGCTAGTTTAATTAACAGGAGCTAACTATGGCTTTATCTGGTTTAGACATTTATAAATTACTGCAAAAATCAAACTGCCGGAAATGCGGCCTTCCGACTTGCCTTGCTTTTGCCATGCAGCTGGCTAAAAAAGCAGTGCCGATAGAAAAATGTCCATTTATTTCGGAAGAAGCCAAGGCTATTTTAGAATCTCAGGCGCTACCCCCGGTAAGACCGATTGTGCTGGGAGCGAATGAAACAAAATTTGAAATTGGCAATGAAACGGTGATGTTCAGGCACGAGGAAAAATTCCGTAATCCCCCCGGTATCGGTTTTATTATTGATGATAACCTGACCGATGCCCAGATAAAATCAAAGGTTGATAAAATCGAGCAACTCGAGTTTGTCCGAGTTGGCCAGACGCTTAATGTCAACCTGATTGCCTTAAAACAAAATAAGGATCCAAAAAGATTTATTGAAGCCGTAGGTATAGTTTTAGCCCATACAAAAAAACAGATAGCCTTAATTTCCGAAGACCTAACGGCACTAAAAGGGGCGGCAGAAATCTCTAAAGGCCGGGCTCCGCTTATTTATTGCGCAAATGAAGCCAACTATAAAGAAGTTGGTTTAATCGCCAAGGAATATGAATTACCTTTGGTTGTGCTCGGCCGGGATTTCGATATTCTTTCCCGGCTTACCAAAGAACTCAATGCTCTGGGAGTAAAGAACCTAATTTTAGATACCGGATTAAAACCAGTTACTGAAAAAATTTGGGATTTAACCCAGATTCGCAGGCAGGCCCTTAAAAAAACAAACCGGTCATTGGGTTATCCGACTCTGGCTATTGTCGATAACGCTGACCCTTTTGATGAAGCCATAGAAGCAACCGCATATATAGCTAAATATGCGGGAATGATTTTAATCAAGGGAATAGAAAGCTGGGAGTTGTTGTCAATTTTGACTCTGAGGCAAAATATATATACTGACCCGCAGAAGCCGCTGCAGATAGACCCTAAGCTTTATCCGATTGGAAAGGTTAACGAAAAATCACCGCTTTTGGTCACTACTAATTTTTCACTCAGTTATTTTACTGTATTAGGAGAAGTCGAAGCAAGCAAGATACCTTCCTATATTTTAAGCGTCGATACCCAGGGGATGTCGGTGCTTACTGCCTGGGCAGCTGAAAAATTTAATGCCGAAACTATTACTAAATCGCTGGAAACAAGCGGGGTGAAGGAAATTGTCAAACATAAAAATTTAATCATTCCCGGATATGTGGCGATGATGAGCGGTGACCTGGAAGACCAATCCGGATACAAAATAATCGTAGGCCCTAAAGAAGCCGCAGGTTTGCCCGCATTTTTAAAAAACCTCAATTAGGTAAATAACATGCAGAAATTCAAAGTAACTTTTTTACCTGAAAATTTAAGCGTCTTAGCTGAAAAAGATAAAACTATACTTTCTGCTGCCGTCTCAGCGGGAATTTATATCAATTCCACCTGCGGTGGTGACGGAATCTGTGGAAAGTGTAAAGTTAAAGTGAACCGCGGCCAGGTAACCAGCCAGCCCAACGGTTTGATCAGTATTTTAGAAAGAAAAGATAACGTTTATCTTGCCTGTCTTACCAGTATCCAGGGGGATTTAGAAGTTACTATTCCGGATAGTTCCCGGCTGCACTTTGATAAATTAACGCCCGAAGAGCTGGAAGAACGCCTAAGCGGTTTATATTCAAAGGTTGAGGATATCTGGCCGCAAAATTCGAATTTCGAAGACAAGGTATTTAAGCATTCTCCTTTTTCTTCAAAGCTTTACCTGGAACTTTCTAAGCCTACTTTAAATGATAGTATCAGCGACCTGGAAAGGCTTTACCGGGCGCTGCGTAAATATGAGGAATTTCCCGTAATCCAGACCGGTTTATTTAATATCCGCCAACTGGGCCAGCTTTTACGTGATTATGATTGGAAAGTAACTGTTACTCTTGGCAAAAGAAATAATACCGTTGAAATTGTTTTAATCGAACCGGGGGATACGACTAAAAAAAATTACGGGCTTTGTTTTGATATCGGCACAACCACGATTTCGGGCCAGCTGGTAAACCTTAATTCGAAAAAAATCCTGGGCACAAAAGCAGCCTATAATCAACAAGCAGCTTTCGGAAGCGATGTAATTACGCGTATAGTCCATGCCGCTAAACCCGAAGGGCTATCGCAACTGCATAAAGCCGTTTCCAGCACAATGAACGAGATTATCAAAGAATTAGCTCAGGAACATAAAGTCGACCTTAATGACGTAAACTGTATTGTTTGTTCCGGAAATACTACGATGACCCATTTATTACTAAATATGGATCCTGCCCACATCCGCAAAGAACCGTATGTTCCCACGGCGAATTTTTTACCGGTTTTGCGGGCTGCCGAAGTGGATATTAATATTAATTCAAGGGGGCTGTTAAGTTGTGTGCCTGGGGTCTCAAGTTATGTGGGGGGAGATACTACCGCCGGAGTTTTATCAAGCGGAATATACCAAAAAGAAGAGCCGTCGATACTGATTGATATCGGCACCAACGGCGAAATTGTATTGGGTAATAAAGAATTTCTGGTTGCCTGTGCCGCATCAGCTGGCCCGGCTTTTGAAGGAAGCGGAGTAACCAGCGGTATGCGCGCATCTAGCGGGGCGATCCAGAAAATAAGCATAAAAA
The DNA here is from genome assembly GCA_028710845.1 of Candidatus Omnitrophota bacterium. Taxonomy (GTDB): domain Bacteria; phylum Omnitrophota; class Gorgyraeia; order Gygaellales; family Profunditerraquicolaceae; genus UBA6249. The sequence goes on from JAQTTI010000063.1 coordinate 4,722, forward strand.
AGGATGATTTAAGCGTTAAATATTCTACTATAGCCGGGGTAAAACCGAGGGGAATATGCGGTTCCGGTTATATTGACCTATTAAGCGAAATGCTAGATACCGGAATTATTGACCGGTCCGGTAAAATAAAAGTACAGGATAAAAGGGTACGCCAATCGGACTCGGGGATGGAATTTATAGTTTGTTTTAAAGAAGAGACTCAAGACGGCAAAGATATTGTAATCAACGAAGCGGATATCGAAAACCTTAAACGTTCCAAAGGCGCAATTTATGCTGCAGCCTCGATATTAGTCAAACATTTGGGGATGGATTTTTCCGTTGTCAAAAAGATTTATATCGCCGGAGGATTCGGCACTTATTTGGACATCGGGAAAGCCATTAAGATCGGGCTCCTGCCTGATATTGACCGCTCAAAGTTTATTTTTATTGGCAACAGTTCCCTGGCCGGTTCAAGGGAGATACTTTTATCGACTCAAGCAATGGCAATGGCGGATAACCTGGCAGCAAAAATTACCTACTTTGAATTATCCGTTGATCCCGGATATATGGATGAATACAGCCAGTCATTATTTTTTCCGCATACAGACCTGGAAAAATTTCCGACGGTGAAATTCAATGGGTAAGATTATCGCAATGGCAGGTAAGGGCGGCACGGGAAAAACAACGATTGCAGCCGTTATTGTCCGCCTAATCAAAGAAAAAAAATTAGGTTCGGTTATCGCTATTGATGCTGATCCTAACAGCAATCTGGCCCAGAGTTTAGGGGTAGAAAACCGGTCAAACATCGGTGAGATTTTAGACGGAATAGGCGAAAAGGTCCCACCGGGTATGACTAAAGACCGGTTTATCCAGCTAAAAGTGCAAACCGCTATCCAGGAAGAAGACGGATTCGATCTGTTGAGTATGGGTAAACCCGAAGGCCCAGGATGTTATTGTTACGTAAATAATATTTTAAGGTCGGTTATGGCCGGTCTGGTTAAAGACTATGATTATATTATAATTGATAATGAGGCAGGCTTAGAACACCTTTCCAGGCGGACAAGCCGCTTAGCTGATACTTTGATAGTTGTTTCGGATTCTTCGGTTGTCGGATTAAGGTCAGCCAAAAAAGTAATCGAGCTGGTAAATGAGTTGAAATTTGAAGTTAAAAAAAGCTATCTTTTAGTTAATCGCTTTAATAAAGATATCCGGGAGGAGCAGGTCAAAGAGACAGGTTTAGATTATCTGGGTAATTTGCCAGC
>JAQTTI010000064.1 GCA_028710845.1 Candidatus Omnitrophota bacterium
TATACTTAAAGGTTTTAAATAAGCGCAAAGATAAATTCCATAATTTAAGTACTTTATTCTGCCGCATTGATCTGGCAGATACTATTAAATTCAAAGGCAGGAATGACGGCCTGATCAAAATAAGATGCGATGACTCTCAGGTGCCTGGCGACAAGACCAATCTTTGTTGGCAGGCGGCAGAGCTTTTAAAGCGGGATTTTAATTTAAATCATGGCATTGATATCGTAATCAATAAACGTATACCCGTAGGCGCAGGTTTAGGCGGCGGTTCAAGCAATGCCGCCTGCGTTCTGTCGAGCCTAAATCGCTATTGGAAGCTTGATTTACCGGCTGAAAAATTGGCCAGATTAGGGGCAAAAATAGGCAGTGACGTCGCCTTCTTTATTTATAATACGAAATTCGCCGAAGCCGGAGGAAGGGGCGAAAAAATCAAGCCGATTATTCCGTTAAAGAAGCTTGATCTTTATTTTGTCCTGATTTACCCGAAAATCAAGGTTTCTACCCCCCTGATCTATCAAAGATTTGATAATTTTTCCCGATTGACAAGGCTAACCTGTAATGTTAAAATGTTAACTTCTGAGTTATCGAAAAAAGGCCAGGGATTTGATCCAGACTGCCTTTTTAATGATTTAGAGATTGTCGCCGAAAGCCTTTATCCTGGAATTAAACAGGTTAAAAAAGCATTTTCTAGCATAGGTTTAGAAAAAATAATGATGTCTGGGAGCGGTAGCTCTGTTTTTTCGCTCTGTGATTCTTACAACCAGGCTAAAAATTTAAGCAGCCGGCTTTCCAAGGAACATAAATCTTGGCAGGTTTTTGTAACCCGGGCTGTTTAAATTACCTATGTTCAGAAGGCAGGGGAGGCTTTTATGGAGATAACCGAAGTAAGGGTAATATTAAAAGATTCCTCGGATAAAAAATTAAAGGCGTATGCCACGGTTACTTTTGACAATGTTTTTGTAGTCAGGGATATCAAGGTAATCGAGGGTGCATCCGGCTTATTTATCGCCATGCCTTCCCGTAAAGTAAAGCATGCCTGTCCGAAATGCGCTTTTAAGAATGAATTACGCAGTAAATATTGCAACCAATGCGCGGCACCCTTACCGGTTGAAGCCGGTATGCAGCAGCTAGAAACAGCAGCGATTCAAGCCGAGCATAAGGATATTGCCCATCCTATAACGCAGTCGTTTAGGGAAAGTTTGCAGAGAAAAGTTCTTGAAACTTACGCCAGAGAGAAAGATAAAGTTTCTGTAGTCAAAAGTTAATTCCAAGATAATTTTTTATGGACAAGAGAGTGCAAAATTTGCTTAAAAATCATAAAGCAAGTTCTCTTAGAGAATTATCAGGAATTTTGGGTATTTCTTTTGACAAGATAAAAAATGTTTCATCTGGTAGGACTTCTTTTAATTCATTATATGTGGAAAGAAAGCAAAGAAGAACTGAATCGAAACATTCTAAAGAGCTAGCCGAACTTATTGGTATAGTTTTAGGCGACGGTAATATATCGAAATTCAGTAGATGTCAACGTTTGGTAATAAGTTGTAATAGCAGGCATAAGAAATATATTGAACATATCAGATGGCTGGTTGAAGGGATTTTTAATAAAAAGCCAAGCCTGATAAAAAGATCAAAAGCTAATTGTATAGATATCTACCTATATCTTCAAGACATTGATAAGACATTGGGGATGCCTTCAGGCAACAAAATAAAAAATTCAGTAGCGATTCCAGAATGGATTTTTAGGGAAAAGGGGTACCTCAAAAAATGCTTGAAAGGGTTATTCGAAACCGATGGACACTATGGTTTAAACAAAAAAAGTTATGTTGAATATATACAGTTTTGTAATAAATGTGAATCTTTGAATAGATCTGTATTTAGGGCATTAAGGAATCTGGATTATTCGCCGCAGGTCCCAGGAAGTAGCTATGTTAGGTTGGCTAAGAAAGTGCAAGTACGCCGATTTATTAAAGAAATGGTTTTTCAGCGGCCTTTCCCAGCTTTAATGAATTAAATCTCTTGGGACGTCGTCCAATGGTAGGACACCAGAATTTGGGTCTGGCTATCATGGTTCGAATCCATGCGTCCCAGCTTTCGACCCAAATGCATTACGGTTTATAGGGGGCATTTAACACAAACAAACTTAAATATGAAAAAAGAGTTAGCAGTAATCATTTTAGCCGCAGGTAAAAGCACCAGGATGAAATCGGACCTGCCTAAAGTTTTGCACCCGATATGCGCAAGGCCGATGCTTGGGTATGTATTAGACCTGGTAAAGAGCCTGAAACCGAAACAGGTAGTCGCGGTTTTAGGGCATAAACAAGAGCTGGTCCGTAAGATAATTCCCAGCGGCGTTAAAATTGCCATCCAGAAAAAGCTTATCGGCACCGCCGAGGCAGTAAAAACCGGGTTAAGCGCCTTAAAAAGTTTTAAAGGCACCGTACTTGTCCTTTATGGGGATACTCCGCTTTTAAAAAAAGAGACGATTAAAAAACTGCTCGACTATCATCTGGAAAACGAGATCGATGCGACATTGCTCACCGCTTATTTGAAAAAGCCTTCCGGTTACGGCAGGATCCAGCGCGACAAATATTTCAGCATCTCAAGCATCGTCGAAGAAAAGGACGCTGATGAGGCGCAGAAAGAGATCAAAGAAATCAATACCGGGATAATGGTGTTTAAAAAAGAAACATTAGAAAGTAATTTAAAATATATCCGCCCGAACAACCGTAAAAAAGAATATTATTTAACCGATATAATTGAAATCTTAGCTAAAAGAAATCGGTTGGTTGACGGGATAAAAGCCGAAGATGCCAAGGAGGTGCTGGGGATCAATACCAGGGCCGAACTAGCCAGCGCAAATGCCATTGTCAAAAAAAATATCAACGAAAAATTCATGAATAACGGAGTGACCATCTTAGACCCCGAATCTACGTTTATTAGTTTCGGCACGAAAATCGGCGTCGACACGGTGATTTATCCCTTTACAGTGATTGAAAGAGGTGTTAGAATTGGAAAGCGTTGCTCAGTGGGCCCCTTTGCGCACCTGAGGGATAATGTCGAGCTTAAAGACGATGTCACAGCCGGCAATTTCATCGAAATGGTGCGTGCCAAGATCGGATCCAAAACATTCGTAAAACATTTTTCCTATATCGGAGATAGTTTTGTAGGTTCAAACGTAAATATCGGAGCAGGCACGGTTACGGCTAATTTTGATGGTGTCAACAAGAACAATACCGTAATTAAAGATAATGTTAAGATCGGTTCGGATACCATAATCGTGGCTCCGGCGAGGATAGGAAAGTCTGCTGTTACCGGCGCAGGTTCGGTAATAACTAAAAATATCCCGGATAATGCGGTTGCGGTGGGGGTTCCGGCGAGAATATTAAAGAAGGGGAGACGGAATGGATAAGTTAGCAATATTTAGCGGTAATGCGAACCTTCAGTTAGCTAAAGATATTTGTAAAGATTTAAAATGCCGCCTGCAGGATGCTTTTGTAGGACGTTTTAGCGAGGGAGAGATCAGGGTCAAGATAAACGAAAATGTCCGCGGCAAAGATGTTTTTATAATCCAGCCGACTTGCCCTCCTTCAAATGACAGCCTGATGGAATTATTAATTATGATCGATGCTTTGCGCCGGGCATCCGCCTCAAGGATTACTGCGGTTATTCCCTATTTTGGTTACGCCCGCCAGGACAGAAAAGACCAGCCGCGGGTGCCGATTACGGCGAAATTAGTCGCTAACCTTTTGACTGTCGCCGGCACGAACAGGATTTTAACAATGGACCTGCATGCCGGACAGATCCAGGGATTTTTTGATATACCGGTAGACCACCTGTTTTCGGTGGGTGTTTTTGTCGATTATATATCTAAAATGAATCTAAAAAATTTAGTTGCAGTTTCGCCGGATGTAGGAAGCATAAAAATGGCCAGGGCCTACGCCAAACGTTTTTCTTCGGGCCTGGCTATAATCGATAAGCGCAGGATTTCACCCGAAAAGGCCGAGGCAATGCATATAATGGGCGAGGTTGAAGGTAAAAACGTAATTATTGTCGATGATTTGATCGCAACCGGCAGCTCGCTTGTCGAGGCCGTGGATGCGTTAAAGAAATCCCGGGCTGAAACAATTTATGCCGCGATCACTCACGGTATACTTTCCGGCCCGGCAATTGAGCGGATTGACCAGTGTAAGGGGCTTGAGAAATTATTTATTTCCGACAGCGTTCCGCTGCCGCCGGAAAAAAAGAACCCGAAAGTCCAGGTACTTTCGGTGGCCACACTTTTGGCCGAAGCAATAAAAAGAATACACAACGAGGAATCGGTTAGCTGCCTATTTGATTAGGAGAGAAAGGTAAGAAGTAATATGGAAGAGATACTTTTGGAAGCAGAAATAAGAGAAGGATCAGGAAGGGCCAAGGCAAAAGACCTAAGGGACAGCGGTTTTTTACCCAGCGTAGTTTATTTTCATGGTAAAGACGCATTATCCCTGAAAATTTCCCGCAGCGCCCTTTTAAAACTGGTGCATCAGCACCGTCTGGAAAGTACGATTATAAAATTAAAGATCAAGGACGATAAAAAAGCAGCGGGAAGGCCGTGTATTGTAAAAGAAATACAATATGACCCGGTGCATGAAGATATTATCCATATAGATTTTAACGAGATTTCCCTGACCGAATCAATCAAGGTCAATGTGCCGGTTGAAGTAAAGGGCGAGGCTGTTGGAGTCAAGCAGGAAGGCGGGTCACTCGAACATTTACTTTGGGAGATTGAAGTCGAATGTTTGCCCACCAATATCCCTAAAAACATAGAAGTTGATGTCAGCGCGCTTAAAATGGGTGAAGCTATTCATGTTAAGGATATGACTTTTCCCTCCGGCGTTAAGCCCTTAAATGAACCGGGGGCTATTGTTTTACACATTATCGCTCCGATGAAGGAAGAAGCGCCTGTTGAAGCTGTCGAAGGAGAAGAAAAACAGGAGCCTGAAGTAATCAAGGAAAAGAAGGAAGTTCCCGGAGAAGCTGCCCCAGCTCAAGAGGCTAAAGAAAAAGAAAAGAAATGAAACTAATTGTCGGCTTGGGTAATCCCGGCTTAATTTATGCGGGTAACCGGCACAATATCGGTTTTACGGTTTTAAAATCTTTGGCAGTTTCTTTGAAAATTGTTTTTAAGCGGGAGTTTTCGGCTTCTTCCCTGGTAGCCAAGGGAAAAATTTTTGAGGAAGACCTGGTTTTGGCTATGCCGCAGACGTTTATGAATTTAAGCGGCTCGGCAGTCAAAGCTTTGCTTAAAAAATTCAAGATCCCTCCGGAAAAACTGCTGGTTGTCTGCGATGATCTGGATTTAGAGCTTGGCAGGATAAAAATCAGGCCAGCGGGTTCCAGCGGAGGACATCGGGGGTTAAAATCTATTATCGAACAGATCGGAACACAGGATTTTAACCGTCTGCGGATCGGAATAAGCAGGCCTAATAAGGGCAGAGAAATCACCGATTTTGTTTTATCGGGTTTTACCAGAAGTGAAAAGGGTCAAGTAAAAGAAGCAGTTGAAAAAGCGGTAGAATGCTGCCGGTTTTGGGCAGAAAAAGGCGTAACCGAAACCATGAATATTTACAACAAGAAGTTCTGCAATTCGAAAGAAGGAGATAAAAGTAATGAATAAGTACGAAGCAATGATAATTGTCAAGCCTGATTTATCTGACGAAGACAAAAAAACGCTATTTAAACAGATCGATGACGCTGTTACCAAGAACGGCGGCGCTATTACTCAGTCAGGAGTCTGGGCTGAAAGGCGTAAGATGTGTTTTCCGATCAAGAAATTTATCGAAGGCGTTTATTACCTGGCAGCTTTTAATGCTCCGTCAGGAGCAATAAAAGAACTCCGCAATACTTATAAGCTAAATGAAAATATCCTGAGAGTTTTATTTACCAGGATGGATAATTAAGCATACC
>JAQTTI010000065.1 GCA_028710845.1 Candidatus Omnitrophota bacterium
TAAAGAATTAAAAGGATTAAAGCAGAAAGTGTCCGAAGAAGATGTTGCTAAAGATTTAGCTAATAGAGATAGAATCGATTCTACCAGGCAAACCTCCCCCTTGCGTCAGGCAGACGATGCAATATATATAGATACAACTAATCTTGGCATTGAGCAGGTAGTAGATAAAATGCTGGAAAATATAAAATAATGGACAGGAATTTACTCAGAAATTTTTCGATTATAGCCCATATCGACCATGGCAAATCTACTTTGGCTGATAGAATACTGGAAATTACCGGTGCGGTCGATTCCCGGCATAAAGGCGACCAGCTGCTCGATGATATGGATCTTGAGAAAGAAAGAGGCATCACTATTAAGGCCTCGATGGTCAGGCTTAATTATTTTTCAAAAAAGTATAATAAAGAATATATTTTAAACTTAATCGATACGCCCGGGCATGTTGATTTTACGTATGAAGTATCCAAATCACTAGCTGCCTGTGAAGGAGCAGTTTTAGTAGTCGATGCCGGGCAGGGAATTGAAGCTCAAACCGTAGGAAATTATTATCTGGCTTTAGAAAATAATCTTCATGTAATCCCGGTGATCAATAAAGTTGATCTGATTTCCGCTGATGTGCCCAGAGTTAAAACACAGGTAGAAACTGTATTAGGTTTTAAAGACGAGGAGATTATTCTGGCTTCGGCCAAAGAAGGAAAAGGGGTAATTGAGATCTTAGACAGGATCGTTGAGACTATCCCTGCTCCGGGAGGAAAAGCCGAAGGCCCGCTCAAAGCTTTGATTTTTGATTGCCGTTTTGATGCTTTTAAAGGAGTGGTAGTTTTTCTTAAAATTATAGACGGGGAAATTACGCCTAAAACGCAATTAAAAATGTTTCACAGCGGTAAAACTTATAAAATAGAAGAATTGGGTGTTTTTAAAGACCTGAAATACTTTCCTGTGGATACGCTTACTTGCGGCGAAGTTGGATACTTTACGGCTAATATGCGGGACCCGCGTGAGGTGGTTATCGGCGATACTATCACCGACCCGAAAAACCCCTGCGCCCAGGCTTTACCGGGTTACCGCAAATTAAAACCTTTGGTTTTTTGCGGGATCTATCCGGTAAATCCCGCCGATTTCCCTGAATTAAGGGATGCAATGGATAAGTTAAAACTATCCGATGCCTCTTTCGTTTTTGAGCCGGAAAATTCGCAATCTTTTGGTACAGGTTTTCGCTGTGGTTTTTTAGGGCTTCTTCATATGGAAATTGTCCAGGAGCGGTTAGAGAGGGAATATAACCTTAATCTAATCCTTACAGTTCCTAATGTCGTTTATCGTATAAAAACTAAATCAGGAGAGTTGATTGAAGTCGATACACCGGCCAAGCTCTGCTTGCCCCAGGATATCGAAGAGGCCCAAGAACCGTTTGCCAACCTGCTGATGATAGTGCCCGTTGATTCAATAGAAGCGGTTTGTGATTTTACCAAATCCCGCAGGGGGATTTTTATTGCCAACGAATATCTGGGCGAAGACCGGGTAAAGGTAATTTTTCAGGTTCCTCTGTCGGAAATTATAGTTGATTTCTATGACCGGATGAAATCAATCACCCGCGGCTATGGCTCCATGGATTACGAGGTAAAGGATTACCTTCCCACAAAGCTAGTCAAACTCGATATACTTATAAACAGCCAGATTTGCGATGCTTTTTCCTCGCTGATGTTTAAGGATAAAGCTACGTCCAGGGCCCATGCCCTTGTTTCAAAGTTAAAAGAGTTAATCCCCCGCCAGTTATTTGAAGTTTCTATCCAAGCCACAGTGGGTAACCAGATTCTGGCTTCTGAAAAGGTCCGGCCGGTGGGAAAACATACTACCAGCAAATGTTCGGGAGGAGATATTACTCGTAAACGTAAGCTTTGGGAAACCCAGAAAAAAGGAAAGAGGCGATTAAAGCAATTCGGAAAAGTGGAAATTCCGCAGGAGGCGTTTCTGGAGGTTCTAAAAATATGATCAAAAGAAATAAATTAAATGAATTGCACCGGCAGTATAGTAAAGTAAGCCTGGATGAGTTAGTCAGGACTTTTACAAAAGAAACGGCCAACGTTTTAAATAGTTTGCCGGAAATAGAATATAATACTTCTTCCCGGAAAGAATTTCTAGACCTATCCAGTGCTTTTTTGAAAGACTACAAAGAATCCGGCCGGTTAAGCAGGACAGTTTTTGCCGGCAAAAAAAAGGTTAAGTTATTATTTAAAGAAGCGCATAAAATTATAATCCTAACCGAATTAATTTTGGCCAATAACAAGGATAGGCCGGCTCTGGCGTCATTGCTTGAAAAATGGAGTTATGTTTATAATAGATTACACAATCAGTTTGCTTTGCGCGATTGGATCGAATCCATTATAGTTGCCTTTTTTTTAGCTATGGTTATCCGTTCTTTTGTAGTGCAAGCTTTTAAGATTCCTACCGGTTCAATGAGGATGACCTTAATCGAAGGCGACCTCATACTTGTAAACAAATTTATTTATGGCCCCAAAGTCCCTTTTACCAAACTACGCCTGCCTGCTGTCAGGGAACCTAAAAGGGGAGATGTGATTGTATTTATCTACCCTGAAGATAGAAAGAAAGATTTTATCAAAAGGTTAGTCGGGCTTCCGGGCGAGACAATAGAAATAAAAGGCGGGTCAATTTATATAAATGACAAGCCTGTAACCGAACCGATTTTCAATCAGATCTATTATTTTAATAAAGGGGAGCTGGCCCTTGCCGGGCAAAAAATAGTTGTGCCAAAGGACAGCTATTTTGTTTTAGGAGATAACTCCGCTTCTTCAAAAGACAGCCGTTTTTGGGGTTTTGTTACTAAAGATGATCTGCTTGGCCAGGCAATGATCATTTATTGGCCGCTACCTCGGATAAGGATAATTAAATAAGCCATATAATCTTTTCGCTAAAAAAAAGGGGGTAAAGGATGAATATAGCAAATAAGATTTCTACCTTTAGAATCTTGAGCGTCCCCTTTTTTATTGCCTGCCTTTTATATTATTCTCCTCAGACCGAATACCTAAGGATTGCCGCCCTGGTTATATTCATTTTAGGCGTGATTTCGGATGGTTTAGACGGTTTTATTGCCAGAAAAGCCAAATTACAATCCAAGGCCGGTTTAATTCTTGATCCTTTGGGAGACAAGCTTCTATTGATGAGCTCTTTTATATTTTTATCGCCCATAAGCAGGCTGGAATTTGAATTTCCGCTATGGGTTACCTTCATTGTGATTTCAAGGGATGTAATTATAATTATCGGTGCAATAGTGATTTATATGGTTAAGCAGGCTATAGATGTACATCCTACAAAATGGGGAAAACTTACTACAATATTTCAGATGCTTTCGGTAATATCCGTACTTTTGCAATGGAACCTGTCTTCGTTTATCTGGTGGCCGGCTGTAATTTTCACGGTTATTTCCGGAATAGACTACGTAAAGAGAGGGTTTAAAATTTTATATGGCCTGGACAATCGCCGCATTATTAGCTAGTTATCTGCTTGGCAGTATTCCTACCGCCTACCTTTTTGGAAAAATCCTTAAAGGCGTCGACATCCGCAAGGTAGGTTCCGGTAATGTCGGGGCGACTAATGCCATGCGCATTTTAGGCAAGGGGCCCGGGATCAGCGTGCTGTTTCTGGACATTTTAAAAGGTTTTATCGCCGTAATGTTTTTGGGAAGTTATTTTATAAATAAGCCTGTTTTATTTTCATCAGAAAGTTTACTTATTCTGATGGGGATAAGCTGTATTTGCGGACATAACTGGACTATTTTTTTACAATTTAAAGGAGGTAAGGGCATTGCCACCTCCTTTGGCGTATTGATTGCGCTGGCCGCAAAAATAGCCGGTTTAAACGTCGCATTGATATACGTAATTCTTATCTGGTTTATTGTTTTTATAATTTCAAGAATGGTATCTCTGGCATCAATTCTGGCAGCTCTCTTTCTTCCTGTTTTCTGTATTTTATTCAAGCAATCCGGACCGGTTATAGCCTTAAGTTTACTGCTAAGCGCTTTTGTCGTTATCCGCCATAAGGCAAACATCCTAAGAATAGCCAAAGGCCAGGAATCCCGCCTTTATTTTAGAAAAAAACCTAATAATTAATCATAAGCAAACGTTTACTTTTTAAGGCCAAATCCTATTGATTTGGCCTTTTTTTGGCTGCATACTTTGTTTGCAATAATCTCCCCACCAGCTACTTAGCAAGAGGGGAAGCCGGATTGCCTAAATAAGGCAATCCGGCCTATATAAGGATGAAAAATGCGTAATTTACTTTATAAAAATCTGACTTCACTTGACAGGGGACGGAAGATCATCGCTACCTCGGAGACATCGGATAAGGAGGGAATCCACAGCGTAGTCCACCGCCATTTTGCTTATATTGTAAAGCCGGTGGATGATGCTTCAGTAGAAAGGCCTAAACCTTACTTATATGTTTTAAAAGAGATAAATACCAAAGAGAAAAAGGAGCGTTTTTTCTGCAAAATAAAAGGAAGTATTATTGCCGTAAACAAAGGTCAAATCCTGCTGGTTACTTTCATTCATACCTTGAAGGTCCGGCTAACAGCCTCCGAAAAATTAAGCGAACAGATAGGCTAATTATTTATTCCAGATAAATATCGATTCTTTCAATTTGGCGTGACCTTATTTTTTGAGCATAAGGCTGGCTTAGAGTGGCGGAGTCTATTTCTTCCGAAGCTCCCTTTTCCTTAATTATTATCTTTTTTATTTTTACTCCCTTTTCACCAAAGGTATCTTTCTTTTTGGGATTATGGTAAGTCAATGGTATTTTACCTAAGAAATTAAAAGAATACCTGCCTTTTTTATCGAATAGCCAACCTGCCAGTTTAGGGGCAAAAGTAAGGCAGAGCCGGCCATTTTTATCCAGAGAAAATGGCTGCCTACCTAAGTTCATTATAAGCCAGATCTGCAGAAATTCTGCGGTTGAGCCGGAGAGCCTGGCCACAAAGCCGTTACCGTGCAATCTTTTATCGGCAAAAGCGCTGCTGGCTATAAAAGATGAATTTTCCAGAACGCTTCGCCCGTAAATCTGAGGATCCTGAAAAGGAACAAGAACGTTTCTAAATTCCTCGTAAAATTCAGCAACCAGCCCTCTTTTAAGCAGCTCAAGGATATACTTATATTCCATATGCAGCCAGATCGATTCGTTTTCCAGCCACCCGGGAGTAAATATCTGGCAGCGCCCTATTTCGGCCGGCATACCGGCCAAGGAAGCGGTCACTTTGTACATCTTCAATTTTTTATCAAAAAGCGGGCTCTTTTTAATAGCCTTGTGGAGGTTTAAAATATTTTTTTCATCGTTCGTCCTTAAGGCATGCATTTGGCCTTCAAGGAAGAGGGGGAGTGGTTTTTGTAAAAATTTTTTAGGCCTTATATGGTGAGGGGAAGTTTTTTCATATTCGCTGACTTCATTAATAAAATATGAATTATAGGTAGACTGTTTATTCAGGGCTTTATTTAAACCCTGCCCAACTTTTTCTAAGGCGGCATCCGTAAAAGAAATCAACCTGGCCACAGAAAAATCCGATGACTTGCCTGAGAAACCAAGCCTCGTATTTTTCCGGTACTCTTCCTTGATCGTATTGCTTTTATCCCAATAAGTTAATTCATCGTCTTTGAAAATATCGCTAAGCTTTGTAATAAAATCAGCAATCTCTTCGGGTATTTCAATTGAATTAAGGTTTGATTTTGCCAGCGCATCCTTGATAATTTGTAATAGGCGTTTTAATTCAAAGGTTTCGCAGATTGATGAGCCAAAAAGGGCAGGCAGGCCGTTTAGTGAATCGAACCAATTAGGTTTATTGGCTTCCATTTCGATCCCT
>JAQTTI010000066.1 GCA_028710845.1 Candidatus Omnitrophota bacterium
ATTGCAAAAAATAAAGCCGGAAAACACTCTAAAAATTGTTGTTTAGCTTCAGACGCATTTTTCCCCAAACCGGATGCGATTACTTGGGCTCACAAGGCAGGAGCTCGGGCGATAATCCAGCCCGGAGGCTCGATCGCCGATAATGAAATCATCGCAGCCTGTAATAAATATAAAATTGCCATGGTTACCACGTCCTTCAGGCATTTTAAGCACTAATATGCATGATTTATCCCCAGGTTCTGAAATATTTAAACTCCCTTATTGATTTCGAAAAAAATACCAACTATCCCTATAAAAAAAGAATAAAGCTCAAGCGTATCCAAAATTTTCTTGACCTAATCGGTAATCCCCAAAAATCGCTGCGGGTTATTCATGTTGCCGGCTCAAAAGGCAAAGGTTCGACCTCGGCATTCATAACTTATATCCTAAGGGAGGCAGGTTTTACGGCCGGCTTGTATACTTCTCCGCATTTGAAAGATTTCCGGGAAAGGATCAGGATCCTCAGGCCTAAAGCCAGAAGCCGGAAAAGAACAAGTGAATTCGAAGGGATGATTTCAAAAAAAGAAATAGTTTCTTTAATTGAAGAACTAAAGCCGCGGATTGATGAGTATAACCGTTGGTCGAAATACGGTTCGTTAACCTTCTTTGAAGTTTATACGGCCTTGGCTTTCCTTTATTTTAAACGGAAAAGAATCGATTTGGCAGTCCTGGAAACCGGTATGGGCGGAAGGTTGGATGCTACTAATACGGTTGATTCATTAGTCCAGGTTATAACCCCGATTAGTTATGAGCACACCCAAAAATTAGGGAAAACCCTGGCCAAGATCGCCGAGCAGAAAGCCGGGATTATTAAAAATGGTAAGATAGTAATCTGTGCTCCTCAAAAAAAAGAAGCCTTAAGGGTAATCCGGGATAAATGCAGGAATGCGGGTGCTAAATTGCGCCTGGCCGGCAGGAACATAAAACTCCGCCAGCTAAAAACGGGTTTAATCGGAAAGCATCAATTGATTAACGCCGCATTGGCCTGGGGGGCGATTGAGGCCCTGGCCGGCAGCGGGATAAAAATAAATCCTAAATTAATCAGGCGGGGAATTAAAGCTACCCGCTGGCCGGGAAGGTGTGAAATAATCAAAAAAGATCCTTTGATTGTTTTAGACGGCGCTCAAAATTTGGCTTCGGCTCAGGCAATAAAAAGAGCCATAATAGAAAATTTCAAATACCGTAAAGTTATTTTAGTTCTGGGAATCTGCTCAGACAAAGATATTAAAGGCATTACCAGGACACTGGGGCCCTTAGCGGATGAAATCATTTTAACCCAGGCCTTAACACCGAGGGCAGCTTCTTGCGAAAAACTGGCGGGTTATTTTAAAAGAAAACTGTATTTGACCAGAGGCGTAAAAGAAGCTAAACTTTTATCTGCCAGATTAGCTCAAAAAAATGATCTTATTCTTGTAACCGGAAGCCTGTTTGTAGTAGGAGAGTTTAGAGATGCTTGAATATAATTTAAACGATACGATATCGGCGATTTCAACCGCTCAAGGCCAAGGCGGTATCGGTATCGTGCGTTTAAGCGGGCCACAAGCCATTTTGATAGCCAGCAGGATATTTGCCGGACCTAGAAAAGAAAAAGCGGGTGATTTTAAAAGCTACGCGATGCATTATGGGCATATTGTTGATAAAGAAAAAATTATCGATGAGGTTATCCTTTCGGTTATGCGTAAGCCAAGATCATATACCCGCCAGGATGTGGTTGAAATAAACTGCCATGGCGGATTGGTGGCCTTAACCGAAGTTTTAGATTTAACCTTAAAGCAAGGGGCCCGGCTCGCTGAGCCCGGTGAATTTACCAAACGGGCCTTTTTAAACGGCAGGATTGACCTGGCCCAGGCCGAGGCGGTTATCGATGTTATTTGCGCCAAAACTGATTCCGCCCTAAAAGTAAGCCTAGGGCAATTAAGCGGACGCCTTTCTAAGGAAATAAACAAAATCCGGGCAAAATTAATAGATATTCTGGTTATTCTGGAAGCAAGTATAGATTTTCCCGAAGAAGGGATAGATCAAGATGGCTCGGCGCTTGCGGATAATATTAATTCTGTAGCTTTAGAGATAAATAAATTGCTTGATAATGCTCCAGTCGGAAGAATACTACGCGAAGGAATCCTTACGGTTATTTGCGGAAAACCGAATGTCGGAAAATCTTCGCTCTTAAATGCCTTGCTTAAAAAAGAACGCTCAATAGTTACCCCTCTTGCCGGGACTACCCGCGACACTATCGAAGAGCTAATCGATATCAGGGGGATACCGGTAAGAATTACCGATACTGCCGGGATTCTTAAGCCGCGCGATTTAATCGAAAAAGAAGCCGTTAAACGTTCAAGGGATTATATCAAATCAGCTGACCTGGTGATCATTATATTTGATGCAAATAAAAAGTTGGATAAGGAAGATAAGAAGTTAATCGGCGAAATAAAAAATAAAAATGCGATTGCGGTAATAAATAAGATCGATTTAAAGAACCGGATAGAAGAATACCAGGTTTCCGCAGCTTTCCCCAAAGTGATCCGGCTTTGCGCAAAGACAGGAAAAAATATCGATACCCTCGAAGATGCCCTCTACGAGGTTGTCCTGAAAGGTAAGCCTCAAGCAGCGGAATCGGCGATAGTCAGCAATCTGCGGCATATCCAGGGGCTTAAGAATGCCAGAAAATTGATTATCGAAGCCCAAAGATCTTTCGAAAGAAAGATTCCCCTGGAACTTACGGCTCAGAATTTAAAAGAAGCCTGCTCGTTTTTGGACAAGATATTGGGGAAAAGTTTTTCGGAGGATCTATTGGATAGGATTTTTGCCGATTTTTGTATAGGAAAATAGCTTAAAGGGCCTGCTCTTTGTTGGCGATGGCTTTATTTATCTCCTTGGTTAGGTCATCCAGGGCGAAAGGTTTGACAAAATAACCAACCACGCCTAAGTTATAGGCTTTTTTGACACCGACCAGGTCGCCAAAACCTGAGATTATAATTATAGGTATACCCCGGGTTAGCGTATCGCTATTTAAAATTTCGCAGATTTCGAATCCTCCCAGTTCTGGCATAAGCAGGTCCAGTAAAATCAAGTCGGGATGGAATGTTTTGATTAAATGAATGATATCTTTTGATTCTTTGCAAAGGGCGACATCGAATCCGGCATTAGAAAGGGAGTCTTTTAGTAGGGAAAGGATTTCATCTTGATCATCAGCGACTAATATCCGTTTTTTTGACATCGATAAATCTTACAATATTTAGTAAGAATAGTCAAGTGGCTAATAATTATGTTTTACCTTCCGGGGGCATTTAAAAAACTGTTGCGGAAAGGCAGTTTTCATTAGATAATAATCCCACTCTTTATTCTTCTCCTAAAAAGGAAAAATGGACACTAAAAAAATAGAAAAAGCCGTACGTCAGATACTTGAAGCAATCGGCGAAAACTCAAAAAGAAAGGACCTGCTTCAGACTCCTAGGCGGGTAGCCCAGATGTATGAAGAGATATTCTCCGGAATAGGTCAGGACCCCGAGAAGGAATTAGAAGTAATCCTTGAACAAAAGCACCATGAAATTATCCTCTTGAGGGGGATTCCTTTGTATTCTGTATGTGAACACCATCTTCTGCCGTTTTTAGGAAAGGCCAATGTTGCCTATATCCCCAAAAACGGCAGGGTGACCGGTTTAAGCAAGCTGGCCCGGGTTGTAGATATATTGGCCCGCCGGCCCCAGGTTCAGGAAAGATTAACCACCCAGATTGCCGAGATAGTAATGAATAAATTAAGACCTTTGGGTGTTATGGTAGTCATTGAGGCAGAACATCTTTGTATGTCTATGCGTGGAATAAAAAAACCGGGCACGATGACGGTAACTAGCGCTGTGCGGGGGATTTTTAAAGAGGATGAAAAGACCCGTTCGGAAGCATTAGCTTTGATGAAACTATAAGAAAGGAAAAAATGTTTTTAAAAAAGATTTTAATCCTGTTATGTTTTGCGTTTATTTTAGCCGGCTGTGCTACTTATAAATTTCAGAAATCTCAGGATAAATCCGAAGGATATTTGGTCAGCTATGATGATAAACCAATTATCGAATATACTGTGGGGCCCGATAAATCGCTTCCAGGCCTGGAAACCGCAAAGGAAAGGTTTAATCGGCGCCGGGCTTCGGTAGAATATTATTATAAAAAGATGGGCTTGATAGAGTCGAAATGGAAGCAGAATTTCTGGAATTTTCCGGCTATGCTCGTCGATTTTGTGGGAGGGGTATTGCGTTGGCCTTTTACAGCGATTTCGGATTACCGTTATAACCATAACCCGGCATATAAAGAAAGAACAGATAAATTGGAAGAGGAGAAAGAGGAGCTTGAAAAAGCTAACTTGAATAACTTAAAAGAAAAACTTAAAAACTATATAGATAATGATTTGGCAAAAGAAAGCGGCCAGGAAAAACCGGCAGAAGCTCCGGTTATAAAAACCGAGCCGCCAGTTTTACCTGCAGAGGAGCCCAAAGAAGCCCAGATTACTCAGGAAGCAGCCGGAGAAAATCCACCTGTAACCTCAGAAGCAATAGAAAAAACTGTCCCTAGCGCTCCTGTAGAAATTCCTGCCCAGCCGGCGGTCAAAGTCGAAAAAACCTTACCTATCCAGATACAGCCAGAACAGCCGGTTGCGGTAATTAGCGCTAAGCCGCTTAAAGGTTATTCTCCGCTAAAAGTAAAATTTTCCGCTCAGCAGTCACATGTGCAATCCGGTAAAATCGTTTCTTATCATTGGGATTTCGGCGACGGAGACAGCTCGACCCAGAAAAACCCCGAAAATACCTACTGGAGCACTAATTATGGCCAGCGTAAATTTATTGCCACCCTTACTGTTACAGATGACAGAGGAAGTTCCTCTAGCGCCAGCGCGGAAATTGAAGTCTCCACCCGCTAACCTCGAATCGAAACTGTTTCCCTTCTAATCGGGAAACAGGGTCAGTCATAGCAGAAATTCATTCAAAATTTTATTATTGCTTCCAAAGCTTCTTTCTGAATAGCTGCAGTAAGAGTAATCTTTAGGATTGTTTACTAATTTTGCTCTTACGGGATTTGTTTCTATATAATGAATACAATCCAGAGCATATTTATCTTCCGTGATTAATTTTACTTTGAATTTACCCTGCCAAACATGGCCGACCTTGTTATATTTCTCATTATAATAGGAAGCGTAAGACCGTTGTAAACATTGCATAAATTTCGATAATCTTTCAGGTTCCATTGATTTTCCCATTAAATGGATATGATTAGGCATTAAGCAATAAC
This sequence comes from Candidatus Omnitrophota bacterium, assembly GCA_028710845.1. Lineage (GTDB taxonomy): Bacteria > Omnitrophota > Gorgyraeia > Gygaellales > Profunditerraquicolaceae > UBA6249. Next base: position 5,314 of record JAQTTI010000066.1, read on the forward strand.
CGTATAAATGAAAAGAATGTTCTCTTTTATAACGTTTCAATTGCTGTAGATAAAATTCGAAATCTTCATTTACAGTAAAAATTGTTTGTTTTTGATTCCCTCTTGCATAAATATGGTAGCAGGCGTTTTTAATTAACATCCTCGTTTTTGTCATCTTGTTTTATCCCCGTTTCCCGATTGCAAAGGAAATAGTTTCGGTTTTTAATTAAGGTGTTTATCCAAACTGCGGTATTGAACAGCTTCGGCCACGTGCTCCTCTGAAATAATCTCCTCTTGTTTTAAATCCGCTATGGTCCGGGCGATCTTCAGGATTTTATCATATGCTCTTGCCGAAAGGTTTAATTCTGAAATTGCCAAACGGATCAGATTTCTCGCTCCCTGATTCAGCAGGCAGTATTTTTTAATTAATCTGCCCTGCATCTGGGCATTATAGAACAATCCGGATTCTTGAAGCCTTTCTCTTTGGATAAGCCGGGCTTT
>JAQTTI010000067.1 GCA_028710845.1 Candidatus Omnitrophota bacterium
TATGGAAGAATTTAAATCCCTGGCCAAGCGGGGTTTAGAGTCAAGCATGATTAAAGAGATTTTAGTCGAGGAGTCGGTAATTGGCTGGAAAGAATTTGAGTTAGAAGTCATGCGCGATATAAAAGACAATGTAGTGGTTATTTGTACTATTGAAAACCTTGACCCAATGGGTATACATACAGGAGACAGCATCACAGTAGCACCGATTCAGACTTTAACCGATAGGGAATATCAAAAGATGCGTGACGCGGCTATAGCCTGTATCCGGGAAATAGGGGTAGAAACCGGCGGTTCGAATATCCAATTTGCTGTTAATCCTAAAACAGGCAGGATGGTAGTCATCGAAATGAATCCCCGGGTATCCCGCAGTTCGGCCCTGTCTTCTAAGGCAACCGGTTTTCCGATTGCAAAGATAGCGGCTAAGTTAGCAGTAGGTTATACGCTCGATGAAATTCCGAATGATATTACCCTTACTACTCCAGCTTGTTTTGAACCGGCGATCGATTACTGCGTAGTTAAGATACCGCGTTTTACTTTCGAAAAATTCCCCTTAGCCGATAATACATTGGGGATTTCCATGAAATCCGTCGGAGAGGCTATGTCCATCGGCCGCACATTCAAAGAATCCCTGCAGAAAGGCTTGCGTTCTTTAGAGATAAAAAGATTCGGCTTAGAAAGCGTCATCTTCAATCCGCCGGACGTCAAAACTACTAAAGTAATTTTGGATACTATTTATCGAAAATTAAAACAGCCTAATGCCGAAAGAATTTTTTATATCGGCGATGCTTTTCGGGCGCGAGTAGATTTGGAAAAAATTTATGATTTAACTAAAATAGACCGCTGGTTTTTGCATAATATTAAAGAAATCATTGAATGTGAAAAACAAATACTGCAAAACAGAAAAAATATTTCTAAAGAGCTGCTACAGAAAGCCAAAGAATACGGTTTTAGCGACAGGCAATTAGGTAAACTTTTATCTTTAGATGAAAAAGAGGTAAGTGATTTGAGGCAGTCTTATAGTATTATGGCCAGTTATAAACTAGTCGATACCTGCGCCGCTGAATTCAAAGCCCGCACTCCTTATTTTTATTCAACCTACGAAACTTAACTGATAAAATGGGGTCAGAGCTAATTTATCTATATATAAGGTGTATGATAAATTAGCTCTGACCCCATTTTATCAATAGCTTTACAAAGAATGTAGGCTGTAATATAATATGCCTAATATTTGTGCAAACTATGATTAGAAAAATAGGCTTCGATAACGAAAAATATCTTAAAGAACAAACCGCTGCTATCCTGGACAGGGTAAGAAAGTTTGACAATAAACTTTATTTAGAGTTTGGAGGCAAGCTTTGTTTTGACTTTCACGCCGCCCGCGTCCTTCCCGGCTACGATCCTAATGTAAAAATAAGGCTTTTGCAAAGTTTAAAGGATAAATTAGATATCGTGCTTTCCATATATGCTGCGGATATTGAGAAGGGCAGGGTCCGCGGAGATTTCGGTATTACCTATGACGCGGCAACTTTTAAATTGATCGATGACCTCAGGAAATGGGGGCTTGATATTTTAGCGGTTGTAATAACCCGTTTTGCCAATCAGCCGTCAGCTTTAATTTTTAAAAATAAACTTGAACGCCGCGGGGTTAAGGTCTACCTCCATTATCCTATCGAAGGGTATCCTGCCGATGTTAATACTATTGTCAGCGACAAAGGTTTTGGCAAGAATGATTATATTGAAACCAGAAATCCTATCGTAGTGGTTACTGCTCCGGGGCCCAATAGCGGTAAGCTTTCTACCTGTCTTTCTCAGCTGTTTCTTGAGCATAAACGGGGCATTAATGCCGGTTACGCAAAATTCGAAACCTTCCCGATATGGAATCTGCCCCTAAAACATCCGGTTAATGTTGCTTATGAAGCAGCTACAGCAGATATCCAGGATTTTAACTTGGTAGATCCGTTTCACCTTAATAAATACAATAGAACCTCTATAAATTACAACCGTGATGTAGAAAGTTTTCCTATCCTTAAGCTGATATTAAGCAAAATTTTTGAGCAGGACAATAAGCTTCCTATGTATAATTCTCCTACTGATATGGGGGTCAACCGCGCCGGTTTTGGAATTATCGATGACAAGATAGTGCAGGAGGCGGCTAAACAAGAACTTATCCGCAGGTATTTCAGGTATAACAGCGAATATCTTTTGGGGGTTGAGAAAAAAGAAACAGTGGACAGGGTGATTTTACTCATGGAAGAAATGGGTATAAAAGTTACCGATCGCTTGGTTGTAGGGGTTGCCAGAAAAACCGCAGAAGAGGCGGAGGGCGCAGATAAGGGTAACGACGGGATATATTGTGGTGCGGCAATCGAGTTGCATGACGGCCAGGTGATTACCGGAAAGAATTCCAAACTCATGCATGCAGCATCAAGCCTGGTAATGAATGCGGTTAAAGTCCTGGCGCGCATTCCAGATGAGATTCTTTTATTAAGCCCGCACGTCATAAACCAGATTGCCAAATTGAAAGAAGATATATTAAGCGCAGATTCTGAAAGCCTGGATTTAGAAGAGTGCCTGATTGCTTTATCTATAAGCGCCGCAACCAATCATACCGCGGAGCTGGCGATGAAAAAATTGGGTGAACTTAAAGACTGTGAAATGCATATGACGCATATTCCTACTCCCGGAGATGAGGTAGGCCTAAAGAGGTTGGGAGTTAACCTTACCACTGACGGAAAATTTTCCTCTAGGAATCTTTTTGTAACTTAAAAGGACTTTATGCCGGTAAAGATAAAATTTTTGGGGGGAGTAAGGACTGTTACCGGCTCAAGCCACTTGATTTCTGCCGGAAATACCGAAGTACTGCTGGATGCCGGTCTCTTCCAGGGCCACCGCGACGCATTTTATAAAATAAATACAACCTTTAATTATAATCCCCGTACAATCAAAGCAATGGTTCTGTCCCATGCCCACATCGACCACTGCGGAAATATCCCCAATCTGATAAAACAGGGCTTAAGGTGCAAAATTTATACTACTTCGGCGACCAAAGACTTGGCCGACCTTATGCTTATTGACTCCGGGAAGATCCAGGAAGAAGATGTGCGCTACTTAAATAAAATAAACCGGAGGATGAACCTGCCCTTAAGAAAGCCCCTGTATACGGCCAAAGAAGCTTCCCGGGCAACTAAGATATTCCGTTCGATTTCTTATAACCAGAAGTTTTGCATCGCTAAAGATATCTATGCGACGATTGTAGATGCCGGCCATATTTTAGGCTCAGGGATAACCATTTTAGATATTAAGACCCCCGAAAAAAATCTGCGTTTGGGATATGCTGTCGATTTGGGCAGGAAAAACCTGCCTCTTTTGGATGATCCGGTCATTCCCAAGGGGCTGGATTACCTGATTTTAGAATCTACTTACGGTGCAAGACAGCATCGGCCGATCGAAGAGGCGCAATCAAAACTAAGGGAAGCAATCTCGCGCGCGCTGTTACGTAGAGGCAAGGTACTTATTCCTTCTTTTACCCTTGAGCGCACCCAGGAATTGATCTATTACTTAAACGAACTACTGAAAGAAAAGTTAATTCCTTCCGTGCCTATTTATGTCGATAGCCCCTTAGCCACAAGTATTACCGATTTATTCCAATATCATTTGAGTTTTTTAAATGAGAAAACCCGCCGGGCATTTGACAGGGGGGATAATCCTTTTGAGCTTTTAAACTTGCGGTTCATTAGGGACCAGAAAGAATCCAAGGCTTTAAACACCGATAAAAGGCCGATGATAATTATCGCCGGCAGCGGCATGTGCGAATCGGGCAGGATATTGCATCATCTTCAGAATAATATCGCCGATACCAGGAATATGGTCTTGGTAGTAGGATATATGGCTCAAGATACCTTAGGCAGGAAAATAGTCGAAAAACAACCCATCGTAAAAATATTCGGGATAGAGTATGAGCTTAATGCCGAAGTCGTAGTAATCAACGCTTTTTCCGGGCATGCCGACCAGAGGGAATTAGTTGAGTATGTTTCAGGGTGCCTGCCTTTAAAGCGTATATTCCTGGTCCACGGAGAGCTGGAACAGGCGCAGGTTTTGGCCGGGGTTCTGGCTGAAAAGGGGCTGGATGTTTATATCCCCGACAAGGATGAAGAGGTATTGCTTAATTGAGGGAATTGTGATACTATTGACCTTCAATTAGGGTAGTCGATAGACCTTGAATCATTTGATTTTCGAATAAAACTTAAGGAGGAATTACAATGACAGGCGGTTTTTCTACACCAAAAAAAGATAAGGCAATAAAAACCAGCGGTGGAAAGTTAGTTAAGACAGGCGAAATTCTGGTAAGGGGAGTCGATACTTATAAGGCAGGGGTAAATGTCCGCGGGCCGGGTACTTTGTTTGCTCTTTGTCCGGGGAAGGTTTATTTTACCCGTAAGAAGACTAGTCATGGAAGAGTGCGTTCGTTTGTCAATGTTGCCCCGCTTCCTAAAACAGCCAAGAAATAATGCCAGGTGAGCGCTAAAAGTTATTCAAATCAAAAATACGCTTTAAGCATCGTAAGTATTTTCTATAACATAGCCCTGATTCTGATTTTTCTAGGATCAGGGTTTTCTTTGCGATTAGAGAGTTTCGTCAGGAGCTTGGGGATTGAAGGTTACCTGCTGGCAGCGGTATATCTTTTGATTATTTTATTCTTTTACGGTCTTTTAAGCCTGCCGATTGCTTTTTATTCGGGTTTTGTTTTGGAACATAAATTTAATCTGACCAAACAAACCTTAAGTGCCTGGATAAAGGACCAGATAAAAGCCGCTGCTTTAAGTTTTATCATATCCCTAATACTGATTTTAACCTTTTACTGGCTGTTAAGCAGGTTTGAACAATGGTGGTTTGAGGTGGCTATCTTTTGGATATTTTTCAGTATTGTTTTGGCTAAACTCACCCCGATTTTAATAATCCCCCTGTTTTTTAAATACAAAAAATTAGATGACGAGGTTTTGCGCATAAAGATACTTGGCTTGGCAGAAAAAATGAAAGTAAAGGTACTGGATGTTTTTGAAATTGATTTTAGCAAAAAAACCTTAAAGGCAAATGCTGCTTTTACCGGAATGGGGAAAACTAAGAGGGTGCTTTTAGCCGATACCTTAAAGGGTAAATATACCCATGATGAAGTTGAAGTAATTTTGGCTCATGAATTTGCCCACTACCGGCTTAAGCATATTATTCAAATGATCGGGTTAAATTCATTAATAACCCTGGGTCTATTTTATTTGATTTTTAGAACTAATGGTTATTATCTTGAGGCATTTAAATTAAATTCTTTGAGCCAGCCGGCAAGCTTACCGCTGGTTTTCTTATATTTTACGTTATTTGGAATTATTACCCAGCCATTGGAAGCTTTTATCAGCCGGGTATTTGAAAGACAAGCAGATCGCCTGGCGCTAAAAGTAACCGGTTCAAAAGAAGCATTTATTTCTCTTATGGAAAAACTGGCCGGCCAAAACCTCGCCGATAGGAATCCTCATCCCTTGATCAAGTTTTTCTTTTTCGACCACCCGCCAATTGACGAACGTATCGAGCTAGCCAAAAATTCATAATTAGTAATTAGGATAATGGGTCCTGTCTGGGGTATTTTCTTGCGGCTGACGCGCTGCTAAAACACCCCAGCCACCCATTATCAGATTTAAATTATTCTAATTTTTTAGGAATTCGAGGATTAATCTGGCTGCGCGGCCGCTAGCTCCACTTGAGCCAAGGTTTGCTTTTAAGGTCTGCAGATT
>JAQTTI010000068.1 GCA_028710845.1 Candidatus Omnitrophota bacterium
AATCAACGATCTCTTTACAGGTTTCAAACCACCTGACTAAACAAGGGATCTGCGTTCTTTATGTAAGCGGCGAGGAAAGCGTTGCCCAGACTAAGCTTCGCGCAAAAAGACTGGGTGAAGGCGGATCGGACAATCTTTATATAGTCAACCAGACGGATTTATCTTTAATTGTCGAATATATAAAAAAATTAAAGCCCCAGGTAGTTATTATCGATTCAATCCAGGTTATTTTTGATCCCGGAATAAGTTCCTCTCCCGGAAGCGTAAGCCAGGTCAGGGAATGCGCCGGGATCCTTACCCAGTTAGCCAAGACAACGGGGACATCGATCTTTATTATCGGGCATGTTACTAAAGAAGGAACCCTGGCCGGCCCGCGTGTTTTGGAGCACATAGTCGATACAGTCTTATATTTCGAAGGCGACCGGTTTGCCATTTACAGAATACTTCGGGCGGTTAAAAACAGGTTTGGTTCGACAAATGAGATCGGCGTATTCGAAATGGGCCCGGAAGGGCTGACTGAGGTAAAGAATCCATCGGAAATATTTCTTTCCGAGAAGCCGAATAATGTTTCGGGCACAATCGTAACCTCTATTTTAGAAGGCACCAGGCCCCTTTTAGTCGAAATTCAGTCTTTGGTTTCCAGAAGTTCTTTTGGTTATGCCCGCCGGCGGGCGCAGGGGTTCGATTTTAACCGGCTTTCTCTTCTGGTCGCGGTTTTAGAAAAAAGGATGGGCCTGGCTCTTGAAACAGAGGATATATTCGTTAACGTTACCGGCGGGATAAAAATAGAAGACCCGGCGGCAGACCTGGCGGTATGTTCGGTAATCGCCTCAAGTTTTCGCGAACAGATAGTAATGCCTCAGGCAGTCGTTTTAGGGGAGGTTGGTTTAAGCGGTGAGATCCGCAGTATTTCTCAGGCCCTTACCCGGATCAATGAGGCCCAAAAGTTAGGATTTAAACATTGTATATTGCCCAGAAACAGCGTTAAAAATTTAAAATTCAAAGAATCAGGCATGGAAATTATTCCCGTTTCTACCTTAAAAGAAGCTTTAGACATCATCTTCGGGCTATCAATTAAACAGTCAGGTGTAGGTAAGGAGGCAAAATAATGAATTTATTATTAGTGCGTCTTTTATTTATCTTGGGCGGCATGGTTATAGGTTACCAGGCTAATTCAGGTTTCACCGGTTTATTGATCGGCGCGGGAGTCGCTTTGGTTATGATCTTTATCGAAGCCGGTTTACGCAAAGTTTCGGTAAGCGGGTTATCCAGCGCTGTGTTCGGCCTTATCCTCGGCCTGATTATGGCCAAACTGGTCAGCGATGCTTTTAGTTTGGCCCCTATCGATCAGGAAACTCTTTCCAGGATCAGGGTCGGATTGACTTTGATCTTTTGTTATCTGGGCATGGTTATGGCGTTAAGAGGTAAGGACGAATTCAATATTATCATTCCTTATGTGCGTTTAAGAAGACAGGACCAGTCCCAGGATGTAATTCTTCTGGATACGAGCGTTATTATCGACGGCAGGATTGTCGATATATGCAAAACAAGGTTCTTAGGCGGGAAACTGATCATCCCCAAATTTGTGCTTAGGGAATTACAGCAGATTGCAGATTCGACGGACCCGATTAAACGCCAGAGGGGAAGGCGGGGGCTGGAGATTTTAAATATTATCCAGAACGAACCGGGCATAGATATTACTATCCATGAGCAGGATTTTACCGAAACAAGCGAAGTAGACGCTAAATTAGTTCTACTGGCTAAATTACTTGAAGCCAAAATTTTAACCGTAGATTTTAATTTAAACCGGGTGGCCAGCATTCAGGGGATCAAAGTTTTGAATATAAACGAACTGGCAAATGCTTTAAAACCGGTGGTATTTCCCGGCGAAGAGATGCATATAAAGCTGATTAAGGAAGGTAAAGAGCATAATCAGGCAGTCGGTTACCTTGATGACGGAACAATGGTGGTAGTTGAAGATGCCCGCAGGTTAATCGGCCAGGATGTGAAAGTAGCTGTTACCAGCGTCCTGCAAACCCAGGCCGGAAGAATGATTTTTACCAAGCTTGAGAAATAATGCTTAGCGCGATAATTTTAGCAGCCGGCCGGGGAGCACGGCTTGAAACAAAGACTTCTAAGGCCCTGGTTAAAATAAATAGAAAACCTCTGATAAACTATTCGCTTGGCATTTTTAACAGCCATCCCGAAATAGACGAGATTATTACGGTTGTAAGCCGAGATAACAAAAAACAGATAATCGCCGCCGTAAAAAAAGCTTATTTAAAAAAAGTCAGAGTTTTTGTTTTAGGAGGCGCCCGCAGGCAGGATTCGGTATTTAACGGCCTAAAGCAGGTCAGTTCGCAAAGCGATTGGGTATTGATACATGATTCGGCGCGCCCATTTATTGACAGAGAATCTATAACTAAAGTAATCAAAGAAGCAAAAAGAACCGGCGCGGCTATTTTAGGGGTACCGGTTAAAGCCACGATAAAAAAAGCCCGCAGGCGGGCAGTTATCCAAACAATGGATAGAAGTTGCTTGTGGGAAATTCAAACCCCGCAAGTTTTTAAAAAAGAGCTTTTATTAGAAGCTTATAAGAAGTTTTCCAAAAATGATTTTACCGATGACGCATCCCTGGTAGAAAAGTTGGATAAAAAAGTTAGGATTGTAACCGGAAGATACGAAAATATCAAGATTACGACTAAAGTGGACCTATTGTTTGCACAATTAATTGCCAAAGGAAGCTAAAAATGCAATACAGGGTAGGAATTGGTTACGATATCCACCGTCTGACCGAAGGCAGAAAATTGTTTCTAGGGGCAGTTGAGATTCCTTATATTAAAGGGCTTCTCGGCCATTCCGACGGCGATGCTCTGCTCCATGCGATATGCGATGCTTTATTGGGCGCCCTGGCTTTGGGCGATATCGGTGAGCATTTTCCGGACACTGACCCGCAGTATCAGGGAATTGAAAGCTCCGGGCTCTTAAAAAAAGTAAAAGAGCTTATAGATCAAAAAGGCTATCATATTAACAACCTTGACCTTATTGTTATTGCCCAGGAGCCCAAGCTGACCCCCTTTAAAAAACAGATAAAAGAACAAATCTGCGCTTTGCTTGATTTGGGGGAAGATGCCGTAAGCGTCAAAGCAAAAACCAATGAAGGCCTGGGTTTTATAGGCAACAAGGAGGCCATTGCTTCTTACGCGATAGTTTCTTTAACCGGGAAGGAATAAATTTATGGGCCAAATCATTATCAACATATTATTTATTTTATTGGGTCTATTTTTAATTAAGCTGTTTTTACTTTGCCTATTTTTCTGCCCTGATATTAAGGCGGCGCAGAAAAGGGATCCTGCGGCTAAAAGCTTTATCGAGGTAATTTTGCTTTATCCCGGCATACATGCTTTGGTTTTTTACCGCATTGCCCATGGGTTATATATTATTCGTTTATATTTTCTGGCCCGTTTTTTGTCCCAACTGGCCAGGTTTTTTACCGGCATTGAGATCCATCCGGGAGCAAAAATCGGAAAAAGGTTTTTTATAGACCATGGCTTGGGGGTGGTTATCGGCGAAACTGCTATTATCGGCGATGACGTATTGCTTTACCAGGGGGTAACCTTGGGCGGAACAGGGCTGTTTAAAGGAAAACGGCACCCTACTTTAGGAAATAATGTGGTAGTAGGAGGAGGCGCCAAAGTCCTGGGCAATATTACTATCGGTGACAATTCTTATATCGGCGCAAATGCCGTAGTTATCAAGGATGTCCCGCCGAATTCGACTGTAGTCGGTATACCCGGGAGGATCACTAGGCAGGATGGCAAGAAAATGGATATATCGCTTGACCATGCTCAGGTACTGGATCCGATCAAGCAGTCAATTGACGAGTTAGAGGAAAGAATTAAAAATCTAGAAAAGAAATAAGGTGCTTTCCGCATGCCTATTCATATATATAACTCCCTCACCAGAAAAAAAGAAGAGTTTGTCCCTTTAGCCAATCCAAAAGTAAATATCTATACTTGCGGCGTGACTGTTTATGATGATAGCCATATTGGCCATGCCCGCAGCCTTTATGTTTTTGATATAATCAGGAGGTATTTGCAATACAGCGGCTTTGAAGTTAAATTTGTGCGTAACATTACCGATGTCGACGATAAAATCATCAACCGGGCCAATGAGCTTAAGATTGAATGGCAGGAACTGGTGAAGAGATATATCGGCAGATATTATGAGGATTTAAAAGCGTTAGGCATAGAAAAAGCCGATTTCGAACCAAGGGCAACCGAGAATATTGCCGAGATGGTAGAGTATATACAAAAATTAATTAATAAGGGATATGCTTATGAGGCAGGAGGAGATGTATATTTTAATGTGAGAAAATTCCCCGCTTATGGTAAGTTATCCGGGCAAAGCATAGACCAGATGGAAACCGGGGTCAGAATCGGCCCTTCGGAACTAAAACAGGATTCTTTAGATTTTGCATTATGGAAAAAATCGAAAGAAGCCGAACCTTCCTGGGATAGCCCCTGGGGAAAAGGAAGGCCCGGATGGCATATCGAGTGTTCGGTAATGTCGCAGAAATTCCTAAAAACCGATACGTTAGACATTCATGCCGGCGGAAGAGATTTGATTTTTCCCCATCATGAGAACGAAATCGCCCAGGCCGAGGCGCTGACCAGCAAGCAATTCGCCAAATACTGGATCCATCACGGCTTACTTACGATCAGCGGACAGAAAATGTCCAAATCATTAGGGAATTTTATTACCATTAAGGATTTTATAGAGAAGTATAGAGACGTAAATATCCTGAAAATGTTCTTTTTATCCGCACATTATTCGCACCCGATAGATTATAACGACAAAAAGATTGAAGAATCAAGGCAGGCTTTGGATAGGATTGCAAATTTTGTTTTTAAGGCCCGTGATATAGCTTATTCTAACGTTTCTATTAGCAGCGAAATTACAGAGATCAATGAGATAAAGAATGAGTTTGTCAAAGCTATGGACGATGATTTTAATACTCCACAAGCTTTATCAGCTATTTTTGATCTAGTAAATTTAACTTATAAGAATATGGATAATGCCGTTTTTGTTAAAACATCTGAAAAGGTCTTGGAAGATTTATCAGCGATTTTAGGCCTTTCAGTTCAAAAACTACAGTTTGATAATGTTGAAGAAATTACAAGTAAGATTGAAGCAAGAAATTCTGCGCGTAAACAAGGAAAATTTGCTTTAGCAGATCAGATAAGGAAAAAATTAGAAGAGGAAGGGATTATTCTGGAAGATAGCAAGGACGGCAAAACTTCTTGGCGTAAAAAATTATGAAAGGTAAGTTTATTACATTTGAAGGCTCTGAAGGCTGTGGTAAGAGCACACAGTCAAAACTGCTTTTTGATTATCTCAAATTAAAGGGCCTAAAGGCAGCCTATTTGCGCGAACCGGGCGGAGTTGTTTTAAGCGAATCAATCAGAGAGATATTACTTAATCCCAAGAGTGAGATTTGTCCGGAAGCAGAAACTTTGCTTTATATGGCCGCCCGGGCCCAGGTGGTCGAGGAGATTATTAAGCCGGGATTAGATAAAGGGGAGATAATCGTTTGCGACAGGTTCCTGGATTCTACAATTGCTTATCAGGGATACGGTTTAGGCATAGATATAAAGTTGATCAAGTCTATCGGAAGTTTTGCGACCCAAG
>JAQTTI010000007.1 GCA_028710845.1 Candidatus Omnitrophota bacterium
TATTCAGAATGAAGTGGCCTATATTATCCATGGGCAGGAACGGATTAAGGCTGAAGTTATCCGTGTGCGAGGCAAGCTGGCTGAAATGCAGGTTTATGAAAGCACCCAAGGGATAAAATCCGGAGAAGTTGTAGAGTTTAGCAATGAACTTCTTTCTGTAGAATTAGGGCCGGGGTTATTAGGCCAGATTTTCGACGGCCTTGAGAACCCGCTTCCAGCTTTGGCAACAAAATGCGGAGCTTTTCTTAAGAGGGGAGTGTATCTTGAAGCCTTAGGAGATGAGACCCAATGGGATTTTACTCCTTTGGCAAAAACCGGAGATAAGGTTTTAGCGGGCAGTTGGCTGGGATACGTACCCGAAAAAATTTTTAAACATTATATTATGGCGCCTTTTGCTCTTAGCGGAAGCCTGGAAGTAATAAGTATAGCCGCATCCGGCCGGTATAATTTAAAGCAGCCTATAGCTAAACTTAAAGACAGCGAAGGCCGCACTCACGATGTTTTTCTGCAGCAGATTTGGCCGGTAAAATTACCTATCCGGGCTTATGCGGAAAAATTTATACCGCACCAGCCATTGGTAACTAAAATTCGGTTGATCGATTCTCTTTTTCCGGTTGCCCTTGGCGGCACCTATTGCATTCCCGGCCCCTTTGGAGCAGGAAAAACGGTTTTGCAACAGCTGACCAGTAAGCATGCAGAAGTGGATATAGTTATCATCGCTGCCTGCGGTGAACGAGCCGGAGAAGTGGTTGAAACATTAAAAACCTTCCCGGAATTAAATGACCCGCGTACAAATAAACCGCTTATGGACCGCACGGTAATAATTTGTAATACTAGCTCAATGCCTGTGGCTGCCCGCGAATCCAGCGTTTATACCGCAGTTACAATTGCCGAATATTACCGTCAGATGGGTTTAAATATTTTATTATTAGCCGATTCAACTTCCCGTTGGGCCCAGGCCATGCGCGAAATGAGCGGCCGGCTGGAAGAAATTCCCGGGGAGGAAGCTTTTCCTGCGTACCTTGAATCGCGGATTGCTTCGTTTTATGAGCGGGCAGGAGCTGTAAGGTTGTATAGTGGCCAAAACGGTTCGGTAACTATCGGAGGTACCATAAGTCCGGCAGGCGGAAATTTCGAAGAACCGGTAACCCAGGCCACCCTTAAAGTAGTTGGCGCTTTTCATGGGCTTTCCCGTGAACGCTCCGATGCCAGAAAATATCCGGCGATAGACCCTTTAATTAGCTGGAGTAAATACAATAGTTTTGTAAAAACCGAAGATCAGTCTAAAGGCCAGGCTATTTTACACCGCAGTTATGAAATTTCTCAAATGATGAAAGTTATCGGCGAAGAGGGTACATCGCTGGCAGATTATATTCAATATTTAAAGGGTGAATTCTTTGATTTTGTCTATCTGCAGCAAAATGCTTTTGATCCGGTTGACGAAGCTACTCCTAAAGAAAGGCAGATTTATGTATTAGAATTTATCTGCGCTATATTGGACTCAAAATACCGCCTAGAAGATAAGGCAAAAGCCCTGCGTTTCTTCCAAACCCTGCGCCAGCTTATGCGCAGCTGGAACTCGGCGCAATTTCTGAGCCCCGAGTTTAAAAATATAGAAGAGCAGATAAAGAAAATGTTAAATGATAGAAAACTAGAAGAGGAAGCTTAAATAATGCAAAAAGTTTATACTGATATCATTCAAATCGCAGGAGATGTTATTGTTGTCGAAGCCGAAGGGGTTGGTTATTTGGATATTGCCGAAATTTCGACCCGCCGCGGCACCTCTTTAGCCCAAGTGATCAGGATTGATTCTAAAAAAATATCTTTGCAGGTTTTTGCCGGTAGCCGGGGGATTTCAACTGGTGACAAGGTAAGGTTTCTTGGCCATCCGATGCGTATTTCGACGGGCGATAATTTATTGGGCCGCATATTTAACGGCAGCGGTTTGCCTCTAGACCGAGGTCCGGCATTATCCGAAAATTTAACCGATATAGGCTCGCCTGCGGTTAATCCGGTTAAAAGAGTTGTTCCCAATAAAATGATCCGCACCGGGATTCCGATGATTGATATTTTTAACTCTTTGGTAGAATCCCAAAAACTTCCTATTTTTTCAATCGCCGGCCAACCTTATAACGAACTTTTGGCAAGAATTGCTATTCAGGCCGAAGTCGATATTATTATTTTAGGCGGTATGGGGCTAAAGTACGATGATTACCTGTTTTTTAAAGAAAACTTAAATGCTCACGGCGCGCTTTCAAGGTGCATATTTTTTATCCATACCGCAAGCGATCCTACGGTAGAATGCCTTCTTGTTCCCGATATAAGTTTAGCGGTAGCGGAAGATTTCGCCCTAAAGGGTAAAAGAGTCTTGGTTTTGTTAACCGATATGACAAACTTTGCGGATTCTTTAAAAGAAATCTCGATTACCATGGAGCAGGTGCCCTCTAATCGGGGGTATCCCGGTGATCTTTACAGCCAGTTGGCTGCCAGATACGAAAAAGCCGTTGATTTCGAAGGAGCGGGTTCAATCACTATTCTTGCGGCGACAACCATGCCCGGAGATGATGTTACCCACCCGGTCCCTGATAACACCGGATATATTACCGAGGGGCAATTTTACCTGAAAAATAAAGTAATCGAGCCTTTTGGTTCCTTGAGCCGGCTAAAACAACAGGTTAACGGAAAAACTAGACAAGACCACCGGGCGATTATGGATACCATGATTCAGCTCTTTGCAAATTACAGGGAAACCCTGGAAAAACAATCGATGGGTTTTCAAATGAGCGACTGGGATAAAAAATTACTTAAATATGGCTCTCTTTTTGAAGAGAAGATGATGTCGCTTAAAGTTAATATTCCCCTGGAAGAAGGCCTGGATCTGGGCTGGAAGATTCTAGCCGAGTGTTTTACCCCCGAAGAAACCGGAATAAAATTATCAATTATCGAAAAATTCTGGGCCCGTTAGAAAATATAATCACATATTCAACATTATTAATGAATGGCCAAAATTAAATTTACCAAAGGCGAATTAAAAAGGCAGCGCGACGCTTTAAAGCAATTCAAGCGTTACCTGCCCACCCTGCAATTAAAGAAACAGCAGTTACAGCTGGAGATTCTTCAGCAAAATTCGAAGCTTACGGACAAGAAACAAGCCTTTGAAAAAAGAAAACAATCGATCGTCTCCTGGGTAGGCCTTTTAGCGGATCCGATTGGTACCGGATTAAAGTCATTTTTAAAAATTAAAAGAATAAGTTTGCGCTTAAAAAATATCGCCGGGGTAGATATTCCGGTATTTGAAACAGTTGAATTTGAAGAAACAGATTATGACCTGTTTGTTATGCCTCTATGGCTTGATTTAGCAATCGAACATTTTAAAGACGCCATCTCTTTAATTAAGGCAATCGAGATTGGAGAAAAAGGCGTTTCGATATTACGCCGCGAACTGCAGATAACAACTCAAAGAGTTAATCTCTTTGAAAAAGTAAAAATCCCGGCTGCCGAGGAAAATATCCGTTTAATTAAGATTTATATCGGCGACCAGATGGCTAATGCCGTCGGACGTTGTAAAATTGCCAAGAAAAAAATAGAGGAGCTTGTCCTGGAAGAGGTATCCGCATGATTGTCCCGATGAAAAAAGTCTTTTTATTGATTAAGGGCAGCCAAAGCATTGATGCGCTTGAGCGGTTACGTTCTTTGGGGGTTGTGCACGTGGAAAATGAGAGCTTACCGCAAGGTATTGAGCTTAATGAAATAAATGAAAAATTAAATTTAATCGGGCAGGCCCGCTCGATCCTTTCGGGAATAAATCGTAAGGTAATTTTACCCAAAAAAGCAGTTAAATCGGAAGATTGGTTAACGGTCTGTCATCACTTGATTGATTTATCAAAGAGATACGGCCAGCTTAAGGAGTACGCGGTTTCATTAAGCCTGGCTATAGATTTTTGGGAGAATTGGGGGGATTTTGAGCCAGAACAAATAAGAACTTTACAGGAAAAAAATATACAGTTTAAATTTTACCAGATACCGAAAGAACAGATTAAAAACCTTCCCCGGGGGATAGTTTTAAAGGAAATTTCCCGGGCCGGCCAGGTTTTAAATTGTTTGGTTGTCAGTTTCGGGCATATCGAGCTTGGTTTTAAAGAGATAGAACTGCCAAAGTTAAGTTTGTCGCAAATGAAGCGCAGGCTCAAAGAAGACACTAAGATTATGCAGGATGTCGAGGATGAAATAGCCGCCCATCTGGTTTTCCAAGAAAAACTTATTTTAGCCGAAGACAATTTTTTAAGCCAGAAAGATTTCTATTCTGTTTTAACCGGCATGGGACAGGCCGGTGAATTGCTCTATTTGAAAGGTTATATTCCCATCGAGGCTGAAGAGGCATTAATCAAACAGGCCAGGTCTAATGGCTGGGGCATGCTAACCCTTGAGCCCAAAGAAGATGATCTAGTGCCTACCCTGACCCGTAACCCTAAGTGGATTGCGCTGATAAAACCGCTTTTAAAATTACTGGAGCTTGTTCCGGGTTACCATGAGATCGATATCAGTCCTCTTTTTATAGTTTTCTTCAGCCTTTTTTTCGGGATACTTATTGGGGATGCCGGATACGGACTGATTTATTTTTTGCTTAATTTCTGGTTATACAAAAAAATCGGCAATAAGGTAAAAGACAAAAGCGCCTTTTTTCTCTTTTACATCCTAAGTTTATGCGCTATTATATGGGGGATTTTGACAGCTACCTTCTTCGGGCAAGAATGGCTTTCAAAACTTGGGGTTAGACCTTTAGTCCCGGCGTTAAATAATACTAATTTTATCCAGGCATTTTGTTTCTTTGTCGGCGCATTGCATTTATCAATAGCCCATGGCTGGAAAGCCGTGCTGAAGAGTCCGGCTTTAAATGCCTTGGCGGATATTGGCTGGATGTGTGTTATCTGGGCGGCGTTTTTTCTAGCCAAAAACCTTATTCTGGGGGATAATTTTCCGTCATTTGCCAACTGGCTGATTATCGGGGGCCTGGTATTAGTTCTATTTTTTACCAACCCCCAAAAAAATATATTAAAGGCAATTGGTGAGGGGTTAGGGACAATAGCGCTAAGCCTGGTCAATAATTTCACCGACGTGGTTTCTTATATCCGTTTGTTTGCAGTTGGTTTGGCAACGGTAGCTATCGCCGATGCTTTTAATGGCATGGCCGCCGGTATTATTAAGCAAGGGGATATTTTAACTCTCCTGGCAGCAGCATTGGTTGTTGTTTTGGGGCATGCGCTTAATATTATCCTCGGGCCGATGTCGGTTTTAGTCCACGGGGTAAGGCTTAATGTGCTTGAGTTTTCCGGACATGCTAATGTCACCTGGTCAGGTTTTGCCTATAAACCATTTTCTAAAACGAAAAGTTAAATAAGGAGAGCTAAAATGGAAACAGGGATTTTACCGCAATTAAAAGATCTAGGTTTGATTTTAGTCCTGGCTTTAGCTGCCTGCGGTTCGGCAGCAGGTACCGGAGTAGCCGGCATGGCTGCAATCGGAGCATGGAAGAAAAATTTTACCCAAAACAAAAGCGCCTCATTTTTGTTGGTGGCCTTGGTAGGCGCTCCTTTAACCCAGACCATCTATGGAAATATCGTTATGACCAAGATGATTGAATTGGCCAATAAAGGGCACTATCTTTGGGGGGTCGGGGCTTTTGCCGGTCTGGCTATTGGTTTATCGGCATATTTTCAAGGAAAATGCGCCGCCTGCGCCTGCGATGCTATGGGCGAAACCGGAAAAGGATTCGGAAATTACCTGGCGATTTTAGGTATCATCGAAACGGTAGCTCTTTTTGTGATGGTTTTTACTTTGATTATTCTCGGTAAGCTTACCGGAGTATAAAATTCCGGGCGATTAGCTCATCCCCTCCGGGGATTCGCTAATCGAAGGTAGATACTGTAATTTTAGGGCGATTAGCTCAGTTGGTTAGAGCATCTGATTTACATTCAGAGGGTCAGGGGTTCAAGTCCTCTATCGCCCACCATTTTGGCAATAAAAACCTGTTGCAAAGGTTTGAGTTTTAGGTTAGAATTTAGCTTCCCATTTGGGGTCGTAGCTTAGCCTGGTTTAAAGCGCCTCCCTGTCACGGAGGAGATCGCGAGTCCGAATCTCGTCGGCCCCGCCAGTAATTTTTGGCTAAAGTTTAATACATCACTATTCCCGCCGAATTCATTTCTTTAACTTCTTTTGGAGAGGGGAATTTCCCTTCTTTGACAATGCCCGCTCTTGGGCTATTTTCGGAAGACTCTATGTTTGCAGGGTTATAGCTGGAAGAACTGCTGGTTGTTGTCCCGATTCCTTTTTCAGGCAATGCCGGGGGGATTTCATTTTTCTGTTGTTTGTCAGGAACCTTGGTGATGGTAATTGAGCGTTTAACCAAAGGCAAAGGAATTGGTTCGTTGTTTTGCGGCGGTAAAGGTGTAATTTTTCCTACTTGTACATTTAACGAGCTAGGTTCTTCCGGCAAAGTATTATCATTGTTGCTGGTAATAAGAAAAGTTATAAGTATAATAGCTATAAAAATTGTGGAGAGAATAATTAATTTTTTGATTTTCATTCTAGTTCTCCCAAGAAAGGGTTATGTAATCTCCGGTAGTAGGAACAAACGGGGGAGGAGAGTTTAATAGCCGCGTGTCGTATTCGTAGTTTTTAGAATAACCTGAAACTTTGGTTGTGCCGCTAAAAGTGCCTACCGGCCCGCGTTCATCCTGGATTATCCCGCCGAAAACAGTTAAAGTTCCTTTTGCCGGCCCCACCCACCAGTTATTTAACATAAAAGATGTATTTAAAGCCATGATTGATCCGTCTATTTCTAAATTATGAGGAGCGCCGCTTGTAATCATTACATCTTCCTCCGAGATTAATCCCAAGGTATCAGTTGATGTGGGGTCTATGCGGGGGTCATTAGCATATAGTACATTGCTAGGTATAATAATATCGCGGCTTGAGCCGGCAGTCAGCCTGCCATTAAGCGTACCGGAAATAGTCAAGCTACCGTTATTTACAAAAAGCGCTCCGTTAGTAGGCAAAGCCATGTTGTGGTTATTCCAGCCCCTGGCCGAATTTGTTACATTCATTGTGCCGTTTGCGTTTAAAACAACAGTCGAATTCCCGCTTAGCCTTAATCCTCCGGCGCTGGTTGATGCGCTTCTCAAGCTTAATGCCTGAGTGGGCATATTGGTTGATTCAGCCCCTAAAGTTACTGAGCTCTGAAAATCAGGCAGATCATAAGGCGAGTTGCTTAAATTGGCCGAATTGATATTGCTGCCGTTATTATAATACCTTATGTAACTATCTACTGAGCGGACCTCTCCGGCGAACACAGGGTTACCTTTAATATTAAAATGCCCATTGGTGTGGGTAGGGCCGTTTAAACGGTCCTGGTCCCAGAACCACACATTCGTGCCGCCATAGCTTTCGCTATCAGTAAACCAAATGTAGCGGGCATAATTATCTGTCTGTAAGTAATTAGTTAAAACTTGGGTTACCCCGCTGACTGTTCCGGTAGAAGTTACGCGGTACCTCTTTACGCTGGGTACGCCCCCGGGAGATCCCAGATCAGTAATTGTAACGCTATAACTGCCTATAGCAGGTGTTCCCATATTTTGAGGCCCGCCCCAGGGATTAACCGAACTTCCCGGAGGGATGGGTTGAGCCCGTATCCAGATAAGGGCCCGGTCTAGTCCTGCTTCAGCAATACCAATTGCCTGAGCCTGCCTTTTAAAAACATTGGCAGTCCGATTTTGAGAATTACTTACTTCAACCACAAACCCGGCAAAAGCCAACAGTACGGTTATCGCCATATAGGTTGTAACCAGGGCGAAACCTTTTTTATTTTTAAGTTTTTTAACAGGATTAAACATAGCTAATTCCTCATTTTTAAAATCACCTGTTCAGAGTCCTGCCAGTTTCCTGTGCCGTCTGTTCTTTGAGCCGTAATATCGACTTGAATGATCCTGTCTTCAGCTATGGGCCGGTTAAATTGCAAACCGGTAATATCGGAGGCAATAATCGACAGATTAGCTCCCTGGGTGCGGATTAACTGGTTGGCCGCATTAAGGGAATAAGTAATATTAGCGCCCCATTCTATATTTCCGACAGCATCTACAACTACTCCGTCGGCGTTATTATCAAAAGGCACCTGGAAGGTTATAGAATTACTGCTTGCTCCGGCTGCTAAATTAGTCCGCGCCGGCGCAGTTTCCCGCAGCTCTCTTGATATTGACATAATTGAAAATAGCAGATTCTGGCGAAGTTTGGTTGGCGTATCGCTTGTAAATAAGGAATTTTTTCCTGCGACTACAGTCAGGCCTATCGCTATCATAATGATAGAAAAAATCAGGATCGCAGCTAAAATTTCGATTAAAGTAAGTCCTTTTTTCATGTTTTACCGGTTAGCCACCTGGGTGACTAACTTCACAGTTGAATCGATCATATTATTTCCGTTGGCATCTTCTCCGGCATCAAGTACGCCGTTTAAATTCAAGTCTTCTCCGATAAATCTATTGCCTTGCTGCCAGCAGACGCTGACAGTTACCAGCAAAAATTCGGGGTTTGTATCATCTATATAAACTACTCCCATACTGTTGGTAATACCGTTTACTGTAAAATTAAGCTGGTCGTAATTGGGGATAATTTGCGGAAAAGGAGTGCTGCGGATTTCTTCAACCAAGCCAAGCGCTGCGTTGGTGGCGATACTTGCATTTTTTGAGATTTTAATAGAATCCATACAGGCGATATAGGTTAATAATATACCGCAAAGAGCAAAAGCAGCGATTAAAGCGGCTAGAAGCATCTCCGGTAAAGCAAAGCCTTTTTTAGATCCCAAATTCATCGGAACCTCGCCTTTTAACAAATAATGAAGCTACCTATCCCTATACAAAGTATAGCTTAAAAAAGGCAATAAATCCATCTACTTTAACTTGAGTTTTTTTCCGTAAATGCTAATATATATTAATGCTGAGAAAATTCCTTCTCGTTAGTTTGCCCTCAGCCTTAATCCTAAGCTTTATTTCCTGCGGATATTGCCAGGAGCTTTTTAACAATGCTCAACTTGCTCTTAACCTGGATACTTATTTACGCACGGATTTAGTAACCCTTAAAAATGTGGTTGGCTTGGATAGCCATAATAAGGATGATCATTCTACTTATTTTGGCATTGATTATAGTTTTGCTCTTACGGTTGATTTTAAGGAAAAGGAGAGTAAGTTTTATTTCAAGCTGGAGCGCAATGGCCCTTATGATTACGACGCTCCGGTTTTCGTGCACAATACCTTATTGACTTCAGGCGGCAGGATAGAAAGTTACCGCGGTGTGGAATTGCTGCCCCAGGTTGAGGAGTTTTGGCTAGACTCCAAACTCTTTGATAATAAACGATTTAAGGCAGGTTTATATATTTACGAAGTTGGCAATGGGTTCTCGGTTAACGGTAGTTACGAGAATTACGGATTTACTTTTTATAAGGAAACCGAAGATTACCTCTGGCGTCTTTATTATTGCAAACCCGACCTGGTTTATAAAAACCACCTAGGCCCGCATATCGAACAGGAAGAGGCGCAAGGGCAAAATTACGAACCAAACGCAGCCAACCTTTTTGCTGCCGATATAAAAATAAATTTAGAAAAGATAAGTTTTTGGCCTTATGTCAGCATGTTGGCAGATTATACTTCAGAAGGTAAAAGGGATAATATTTTTGCTGCGCCGGTAGATAGGGATTTTTTAGGAACGGCGGGAGCTGCCTGGGAGTATCGCGGTGCAAATTATAATTTAAAGTTAGAAGCAGCCCGCAATTTCGGATTTGCCAAAAGCCTTGACTCTGACTATAAAAATATTACCCATGCCGGTTATATGGTTTACTCAGGGTTTGACTATAGCTTCGGCAAGTTTATTCCGGAACTACAATTCTTAATCTGTTCCGGAAATAAGGCTACCCCGGAAGATGCCGAAAGCGGATTGACTAAATATGAAGGCAGCCGGAACCGCGCTTTTAGCTATGCGTCGCCTTTGAATATGAATTTAAGCGATGCAGTCAGCAGCAGTAATGTGGATATGCTGCCGATTGTAGCGATGAGCGGAGGATTTGGTTTAAACTACGGAGTCCCGCGCCCGAATACTTTTGCTTCCGGGGATTTTGAAAATTTAATCATGCCTTCAGTGGGTTTTGATTATAATCTAACCGAAAAACTTTGTATAAGTTTGTATGGATATTATTTGAGCGCATTTACCAGGCCCGTCGCAACTTTGGACGGTCAGGGAAAATATCTTTCCCGGGATTTAGGCTGTGAGGCAGATTTATTCGTGGATTATAAGGTCAATCCGAATTTAATGGTCGGATTTTTAGGCGGCATTTTTGTCCCCGGTAAATTTTACAAAGAAAGAAGGGATGATACAGGCGGAAGCTTATTCAGCCCTTTTCTTCGGGGAGACGGCCAGGCCAATAATGCTTATCAGGTTGAATTTTATGCTGAGTTAAAATTTTAACCAATTAGGTTATGCTCGGGCAATACCATTATAAGCGCCAGGCATAGAAAGGGATCATAATGGCTTCAATTGATGATTTTAGAAAGCTAGAGTTAAGGATAGCCGAAATCAAAGAAGTTAACGACCATCCGAATGCGGATAAATTATTGGTTTTGAAACTTGATTTAGGCGACCGTCAAAAACAAGTAGTTGCCGGGATTAAGAATCATTACACGAAAGAAGAGCTTTTAGGTAAACAGGTAGTTTTAGTCGATAACCTTGATCCGGTGATTTTACGCGGAGTTGAGAGCCAGGGAATGATTTTGGCCGGCTCAGACGAAAATATGTTGGCGGTATTAAGCCCGGAAAAGAAATTAAAGTTAGGCAGTGTGGTTAAATGATCAAGCAATTCGTGCCTTCAGAGTTTTGTATTAAATGTAAAGGCTGCTGCAGGTTTAAAGAGGCAGGGTCTGTCTGGAGCCCATGCTTATTGGATGAAGAGATCCAGAAAATATTGGACAAAAAAGGAATACCGGTTGCTTCGATTTCAATCGACCGGCATATCCAGCCGGTAGCCTGTTCTGGTTGTTCGGACCTTGTTTGCCCATATTTAGCCGTATCTGAAAACAAATGCCAAATTTATGAAATGCGGCCGTTTGAATGCCAGCTATATCCTTTTTTGCTTAATTTACGCAAAGGAAAAGTGCTTCTGACAGTCGATTTAAACTGCCCCTATGTTTGCGAAAAGATAAATAATCAGGAAGCCAAGGAATATATTATTTATCTGACGGGATTTCTTAATTCTCCCAAGATGCTTAAGCTATTTGAAGATAACCCTCAGATTATCCAAGCCTACGAAGAGGTAAGAGAAGTTGCGGAAATTAACCTTAAAAGATCAGGCCCTATTTAATAAATACCTGCCTTTGTCGAATCCCGAACTGGCCGTATTTTCTTTCGCTAATATTTATATCTGGCGCAGCCTCTATGACATTAGATGGGAGATAATCGAAAACTGCCTTTGTGTATTTTTTAAGGATAATATCGGCTCATTCATGTATTTGCCTCCTCTAGGAAAAGAACGCCGGCCGCAAGTTTTAAAAGAAGTTTTTTCGATAATGGATAAATCAAACAGTAATCCGGACATTTCCCGGATAGAAAATATACAGGAGGAGGATGTTGGATATTTCCGGGCACTGGGTTATCTTTGCCATGAAAAATACCCGGACTATTTATGTTTAAGGGAAGAGTTGGCCGGGCTAAAAGGCAATAAATTTAAATCTCAGCGTTGTTCCTATAATTATTTCATCAAACATTATAGTTACAGCTGGCGTAGTCTCAGGCAATCGGATACGCCTGGCCTGTTAAGTTTATTTAACCGATGGATCGACCAGCGTAAAGCTTTTTACAATGACGATGTTTACTGTGGCATGCTCGAAGATAACCGGCGGATGATCAAAGATATATCCGGCGACTATAAAAAGCTTAAGTTTGAAGGGATAGTGGTACTGGTAGATAAGAAAATAAAAGGTTTTACTTTCGGTTATAAACTTAACCGTCAGACTTTTTGCATTCTTTATGAAGTAACCGATCTTTCTGTCAAGGGGCTGGCTCAGTTTATCTTCCGGCAGTTTAGCCAGAATTTATCGGGCTATAAATATATAAATATTATGGATGATTCAGGGCTAGATAATTTAAGAAAAACCAAGCTTTCTTATAAACCGGTACGGCAAATTGCGGCATATATAGCAACTAGAGATGCCTGAACACGTCGACGAAATAGAGATTACTGTTTTTGATACCGAGACAACCGGTTTAAAACCGCTTGAAGGCGATCGGATTGTTGAGTTGGCTGCTTTAAGGTTTAAGGCAAGCCAGCGCTTAGCCGTATTTGACGAACTTGTTAATCCCGGCAGGCAAATCTCTCCGGGGGCATTCGCTGTGAATAAAATTACACCCGAAATGTTAAAAGACGCACCTATAATAGACGCGGTGATGCCAAGGTTTTTGGATTTTATAAAAGACAGTTATCTTTGTTCCTATAATGCCGAATTCGACATAAGTTTTTTAAATAACGAGCTTAAATTAATCGGCTTTCCCGCAATCAAAAATATTTTTGTTTTTGATGTTTTGGCTATCGCCAGAAAGCTGATGCCTGGATTACAACGCTACGCGCTTTGTTTTGTGGCCGATAAACTTGAGATAAAGTGTGCGCAGCAGCACCGGGCCCTGGCTGATGTAGAGTTAAGCTGGGAAGTTTTTACCAGGCTAAAGAAAATCTATCAGCAAAAAGGGATGGACCCGGTCCGTTTCTGCGAGCTTTTCGCTTTTAGAATCTAGTTTTTTAATCCAATAGACTAAACTTGTATTAGTTTTCATTTGTTATAGAATATAGCCTTAAGATGAGTTTAAAAAATAAAAAAACAACCCTGGCCGAACATAGAAAATACCTGCGTATCGATACGGTATTTCCTGTCCAATTCAGGCTTATGACCACAGATGGCAAGGTTTTTTTATCCGACTGGCTGCAAGGTTTTACTAATAACGTAAGCCCCGCCGGCATATGTCTATCGGTTAATAATCCCAGCCCTCAGTTACTTAAATCCCTTGATGAAAAAAAATTCAAACTTTCCATTGAAATCGATGTTCCGGTAAGCAGGAAACCCATATCGGCTTTAACCAGTTTTATCTGGTCAAAGGATCTTGCGGGGGACAAGCGCAAATATTTAATCGGCTTAAACTATGACCAGATATCGACTCATCAGAATAAAAAATTAATGCGCTATGCCTGGTTTAAGAAGCTGTTTGCTCCATTGGTTTTATCGCTGGTGGCCATCCTGATTTTAATTATAGGCATTAACAGCTATATCAATATCAAGCTGACAAAAGGCAACAAAGAGCTGGTGGAAAAGCTGGCAGTCGTATTAAAAGATTCCGCCCTGGCCAGGAAAAAGATTGAAAAGGTCGTTATTGAGCGGAGAACTTTCGAGTCAAAATTAAAAACCCTGGAGGAGCGTATTCAAACCGCCGAAAGCCAGAGAGAAAATATAGAAAAGGGGAATTTAAGCCGTTTCCAGGAGCTTAATATCCTGATTGCCGGCCTGGTGAAAGAGAAAACGGATTTAGAAAAAAAGCTCGCCCTGGCCGTAGCCGACGAAAATATTGCCGCTAAAGAATTATCCCAGCTGGATGAGCAAACCGAAGACCTGCAAAAAGCAAATTTCGACAAGATGTATCAGTGGCTTAAAATCCATCAGAATAAACGTACTGGTTTAATCATGAGCTTTGAGGGAGATAAAGACATCGCCAATTGGTCTTTTACCTATGATCTAGCTCTGGCCATTCAGGCTTATACCTTAAATGGAGATAGCCAGCGGGCGAAAAAAATCCTGGATTTTTTTGCCAAAGAAGCAAAAAGGGAAAACGGCTGGTTTCTCAATGCTTATTATGTTAACGACGGTGGCCCGGCAGAATTTATAATCCACAGCGGGCCGAATATCTGGTTGGGCATTGCGGCCATGCAGTATATGTATAAAACCCAGGATTTAACTTATCTGCCTCTTGCGGAAAGCATAGCTTCTACGATAATTAAATGCCAGGAGAAAGACGCAGGCGGCGGGATATGCGGAGGCCCTGAGGTTGAATGGTATTCAACGGAGCATAATCTTGATGCTTATGCTTTTTTTAATATGTTGGCCGAAGTCACGCGAAAACCGGTTTATACCCGGGCTGCCGGAAAATCGCTTAATTGGATTGTTGAAAATACCTATGACCATAAAGATTTACCGGTTAAAAGAGGCAAGGGCGATTCTACTATTGCTACCGATACTTATGCCTGGTCGATTGCCGCTATCGGCCCGGGAAAACTCCGGGAATTAGGTATGGACCCTGATAAAATACTGGAATTTGTCGAAGAAAACTGCGGTGTTGAAGTTAATTTTATCCGGGAAAGTAAAGAAGCAATAAAAATTAAAGGGTTTGATTTTGCTCCCCAGCGCCATAGTGCAAGGGGAGGAGTAGTATCTTCCGAGTGGACAGCCCAGATGATTGTCTCCTACAAAATTATGCAGGATTTTTATGAAAGACGCGGCGAACTCAAAAAAGCTAATAATTATAAAAATAAGGCCCAGGTTTATTTAAACCAGTTAAGCAAGATGATTATTTCCAGCTCTTCTGCGTCCGGCCAGGGAGAGGGTTGTCTTCCCTACGCTACCCAGGAGTATGTAGATACCGGCCACGGCTGGATGACTCCTAAGGGTTCCCATACGGGCTCGGTTTCAGGAACAGCCTATGCCCTTTTTGCCTTTTCCGGTTTTAATCCTTTAGAGTTTAAAAAATGAAACGTAAATTAAATGGTTTTTTCCAAAGGCTTTATAGCTTCTTTGGCAAGCAGTATTGGTGGCCGGCAGACAGCCCTTTTGAAGTCATGGTCGGGGCGATTCTTACCCAAAATACCAGCTGGGCCAATGTTGAAAAGGCTGTCCTTTCTTTGAAAAATAAAAAACTGCTTGAGCCTGACAAAATTCTTAAGATGGCCCCTAAGAAACTTGCCCTTTTAATTAAAAGCGCAGGATACTATAATATAAAGGCCAAGCGCTTAAAAAATTTTCTGAAATTCTATTTTGATAATTATAATTTCAGTATTAAAAAAATTTCACAAGTTAATCTCAAAAATTTGCGCAAACAGTTGCTTACCGTAAACGGGATCGGCCGGGAAACAGCCGATTCCATTTTGCTTTATGCCCTTAACAAGCCTATTTTTGTAGTTGATAGCTATACTAAGAGGATATTATTGAGGCACGGGCTGGTAAAAGAAGACGCTGATTATCCAGGAGTCCAGGAGATCTTTATGCGTAACCTTAAGAAGGATGCAGGGATTTTTAATGAGTACCATGCCCTTTTAGTAAAGCTGGGTAAGGACTATTGCCATAAAAAAAATCCTAAATGCCAAGAATGCCCCCTACATGGTCAATAAAAAACGCCTGATTAACACGATTAAAAAATTAATCTCTATTGATTCCCAGAATCCGGGAAGCAACGAAAGTAAGATCGCCGGGTTTGTAGGAAGGTATCTTAAAAGCCTGGGCGTTAGAGTTAATTCATATGAATTCAGCCCTAAAAGGGAAAATATTATCGGGATATGGGAAGGAGTAAATAAAAGAAAATCGCTTTTGCTGACTCCGCACCTTGATACCGTGCCCGCCGGTAAAAGCTGGAACAGGGACCCTTTTACGGCCGAAATCATCGGTGATAAAATTTACGGTTTAGGGGCGACGGATTGTAAAGGCAATTTGGCAGCAGGCCTTGAGGCGATTAATTCGATGGTCGAAGACGGAATCAAGCTTGATTATAATCTGGTTTTTGCCGCCACTGCCGATGAAGAAAACGGATCAAGCTTAGGTTTAATCCCCCTGATCGAAAAGAAAATCCTGAAAGCCGACGTTGCCCTGGTCCTTGATGCCGATGATTTTGAAATAGTAATTACCCAAAAAGGATTGCTGCATCTTAAAGTAAAGATTTCAGGCAAAAAAGCCCATGGCGCTTACCCCTGGTTGGGGGTCAACGCAATTGATATAGCGGCCAAGATAATCGTCGCACTCAAAAAAGCAGGCAAAACGCAGATTAAGAATAAATACCTTAAAAAGCCGACGGTAAATGTGGGGACTATCAGGGGAGGGGACAAGGTAAATGTAGTAAGCGACTGGTGCGAGTTTGAACTGGATTTTAGGTTTCTCCCCGGATCGAGCGAAAAAGAGCTATTGCATTTTTTAAAAAAAACAATCAGCAAATATACTAAGAATTTCAGAATTGAAATCCAGGGGGTTCAAGACCCTTATTACATCGACCCAAGCCACCCCTTGGTAAGTAGTTTAGTGCAGGCGATGAAGCAGCTAAAGATTAAACCGCGGGTAAGCGGTTCCGAAGGCGCAACAGTAATAACTTTTTTTAAAAAAGAAGGGATTCCGGCTATTGCTACCGGTTTTGGTTTTGAAGGCTGCGCCCACATTGCCAACGAATATGCGTCGCTGGATAATTTATATAAAGGTTCACAGGTGCTGGTAGAATTTTTAAAAAAATATAAATTCTAAAGACTGATAGTATTAAAATTCAAGGAGAAAAAATGAAACAGCTAATAATTTCCAGAAAACCGAAATTAAAATCGCCTTATCTTATCGTAGGCTGGCCCGGCATGGGTGATGTCGCCGCTACCGCGGCAAATTACTTAGTTAGCGAGCTTAAAGCAAAAGAGTTTGCCCGGATCATCCCGGAGGATTTTTACTATTCAACCGGGACTGTTATTAGCTCGGGGATATTGGAGGTGCCAATACTCCCTCAAGGGAAATTCTATTATTGGAAAAATACTGCTGCAAAACGCGCAGGAAACCATGACCTGGTTATTTTTGTAAGCAATGCCCAACCGGATTTATCCAAGGCAGACAGCTATTCGAAAATTATCATCGGTCTGGCTAAGGAATTAGGGGTGGAGCAGGTGGTAAGTTTTGCATCCATGCCTCAGGCAACCGACCATACTCAGAAATCCTCCGTCTGGCTGGTGGCAACCGACCAAAAAATAAAGGAAAGTCTCAAGAAATTTAATTTTAATATTCTTGAGGAAGGGCAGATCAGCGGGATGAACGGTTTATTTCTCGGCCTAGCCAAACTTTCCGGGCTTAAAGGGTTTTGCCTTTTAGGAGACATACCGCTTTACACTATCCAGATTGAAAACCCCAAGGCTTCGGCAGTTGTGCTTGAAGCTTTGGCCGGGATATTAAATATCCAGTTAAACCTGCAACCTTTGTTTGAGCAGGCCAAGTCAATGGAAAATGAAATTAACAAATTGCTGGAATATTTAAAGCTCGGTTCAGGCGGCCAGCCGGCTCCTATAGGAGAGGAAGAGATCGAGCTGATTAAAAAAACCCTGGGCCAGCTTACAAAACTGCCAGTTTCAATAAAAGAAAAAATCGAGAAGCTTTTTGAAGAAAGCCAGGTAAATATTTCAAAAGCGAATGAGCTGAAAGTTGAACTGGATAAGTGGAATGTTTATAAAGAATATGAAGACAGGTTCTTAGATCTTTTCCGGAAGAATAAAGATAAAGGAAATTAGAATGAGTGAAATAAAGGTCGTCCTCTTTGATTTAGGAAAAGTGTTGGTTGATTTCGACCACCTAAGAGCCGCCGAAAGGATTTCTTCTTTCTGTAAAAGGACCCCGCTGCAAATATATAACCTTTTTTTTGAATCGCAGGTAACTATCGATTTTGAGGCAGGCAAAATTAGCCCGCAAAATTTCTATCTAAAGGTAAAAGAGATGCTGGATCTAGATTTAAGCTTTAATTCCTTTATTCCGATTTGGAATGATATATTTTTCTTAAGCCCTAAAAACCGCTCAGTTTACAGGTTAATAAACATTTTACGCGCAAACTATGAAACAGCTTTATTGTCAAACATAAATACGCTTCATTATGAATATTTAAAGGAAAAATTTCCCGTCTTCGGCGTCTTTGATAAAATTTTTCTTTCTTTTGAGATGGGCCTGATTAAACCCGATAAAGAAATCTATAAAAAAGTAATCGGTGAGCTCAAAGTTAGAGCTCAGGAGATATTTTATACAGACGATCGCCAGGAGCTGGTGGAGTCGGCGGCTTCATTGGGAATGAAGGCAAAAATCTTCGTTAATTTCGCTCAATTAATGAGCGATTTGGAGGAAGCCGGAATAATATTTACCGACGAGAAAAATAGGAATAAATTACCCTCTTTTTAAGCAAAAAATACTTGACAATAAAGGTATATTGTGGTAAAAAAATAACATAGATACAAGGTTCAGGCAAAAATTTTGGAGGTTAATAAACTAAGTTGGAAAAAATTGGATAGATTCCTTAAGGGCTCAAGGCAAAAGAAGCAATCCGGGCCCTTATTTTTTTAATGAGGCCACAACTTACGGAACAAAGTGACGTAAGTTGTTGGCCGAATTAACCCCCGTCTGACTCGTATAGGGAAGAATAAGGGGGTTAATAGGAAATTTTTAAAACCCATGAAAACCGTCGGTCTAACCTACGACCTGAAGACAGATTATAAATTTAAAGAAGGGGACCCGCTTGATGCTAATGCGGAATTCGATGCCCTTTCTACGATAAATGTTATCGCCGAAGCCATAAGCGCCAATGGGTTTAAGGTAAAGAAGATCGGTAATGCCTCGAATTTATTGGAAAAGATCGGTGACTTGGGAGTAGACATTGTTTTTAATATTTCCGAAGGGGTAAGCGGGCGTAACCGTGAATCCCAGGTCCCTATTTTACTCGAAATGGCAGGAATTCCTTTTGTCGGCGCTGACGCTTTGACCTTGGGCCTTACTTTGGATAAAGTCATGGCCAAAAAGATTTTTATCGCCGAGAAAATCCCCACTCCTAAATTTTTTGAAGTCCCATCCGTAGAGGCCCTTATCGACCAGGACCATTGTAAATTTCCCTTGATTGTTAAACCGCGTTTCGAAGGTTCTTCTAAAGGTTTAAGCGAAGATTCCCGGGTAGAGAATTTCGAAGGCCTTAAAAAGCAGGTAGATTTTATCACTAAAACATATAAACAGCCGGCCTTAATCGAGGAGTTTATCTCCGGGCAGGAATTTACTGTAGCAATAGTAGGCAATGAAAAACCGGAGATCATGCCGGTAGTTCAAATAAAAATCGACGGGAAATTAAAATTAAACGATAAATTTTATACCTTTGCCCGGATAACTTCTGACCGGCTTGAGTACATTTGTCCCGCCAAGATCTCCCAGGAATTAAAAAATAAACTCGATGATTTTGCTTTAAAGGTTTACCGCAGCGTTGAATGCCGGGATTTCGGCAGGGTTGATTTTCGCGTCGATAAAGACGGTAATCCTTATGTCCTGGAGATTAATCCTCTTCCTTCCCTGTCTACCGAAGATGTTTTTATGCTGATTGCTAAAAATATCGGGATTACTTATGAGCAGATGGTGGGAAAGATTTTAAATAGCGCAATTATAAGAAACGGACTAGACTAAATGAAAGTCGCACTGACCTATAATTTAAAAAAGAAAGACCCCTTAAAGCCGGCGGATTATTTCTCGGAATACGACTCCGAAGAGACGATAAATTCAGTAATTTCAGCGCTTAAAACAAAGGGTCATTCCGTCGATGCTATCGACGTCGAATACCCGGCCCTGTTTTCATATTTCAGGAAAAACAGAGTAGACCTGGTATTTAATATCGCCGAAGGCAAACACGGCCGTTTTCGCGAATCCGAGGTGCCGGCAGTATTAGATTATTTAAATATCCCTTACACCGGGTCAAATACTTTTTCTCTTGCCCTGGCCTTAAACAAGGCGCTGACCAAGAGAATATTAAAAGCAGAAAATATCCCCACCCCGGCTTTCCAGCTTTTTTCAACGGGCAATGAGTTATTGCAATCCGATTTAAAATTCCCCTTAATTGTTAAACCTAATTGCGAAGGCTCGGCCAAGGGCATCAATAAAACGAATGTGGTCGACAATAAAGAAGACTTATTTAATAAGGTGAAGGAATGCATAAATATTTACCGGCAGGAAGCATTGGTCGAGGAGTTTATCGAAGGTAAAGAGCTGACCGTAGGGATATTAGAAAACGGAAAAACCCGCGTCCTCCCCATTTTAGAAATAGATTTTACAAATTGCAAAGAAAGCGGCGAGTATTTTTATTCCTGGAAAATGAAAGAATTCCAGGGAAACAGCGAGTTAGGATTAGTCCCGCAATTTTACTGCCCGGCCAGGCTGGATAGAGAAGTGGAAGAAAAAGTAAAAGATGTAGCTTTGCGTACACACCGGGCTGTCGGTTGTTTGGATATTTCGCGCACCGATATACGTTTAGATAAATTTAATGTGCCTTATGTTTTGGAAATAAATCCTTTACCGGGCTTAGACCCTAAAGAATCAAATTTTCCGATAATGGCATATGCAGCGGGAATGAAATATGAAGATCTTATCGAGGCTATATTAATAAGTGCCTCAGAAAGGAAAAGGCTGAATTGAATAATCCTGCAAGCTTAGAAAATCAAAAAGCTCAGATTGAAATACCAATACCAGCGGTACCAAAACCGCCTAAACGTTCCCGAGATTATCAGCAGATTCCCCTTTATAAAGATGTTAACCCTCTTGACTGGGAAGATTGGCATTGGCAGCTAAAGCACAGGATCCGCAGTAAAGACGAATTAACTCAGATTATAAAACTTACTCCTGAAGAAGAAAAAGGAATCGATAAGGCCAAAGGAAGGTTAGCAATGGCAATTACTCCTTATTGGGCCAGCCTTATGGATGCCGAAGACCCGGATTGCCCGATCAGAAGGCAGTCTGTTCCGGTTAATTATGAATTTTCTATTGCTCCTCATGAAATGGCCGATCCCTGCGCCGAAGACAGGGATTCTCCTGCCCCTCACCTGGTCCACCGTTATCCGGACAGGGTTTTGTTGTTAGCTACCGACCATTGCGCGATGTATTGCCGTCACTGCACCCGCCGCCGGCTGGTTGGCGAACATGAAGAAAAAGATTGTAATCCCGAAACTAAATTTGACGCGGCTATAGAATATATCAAATCTAACCGTAAAATCAGGGATGTTTTAATTTCCGGAGGCGATCCGCTTACTTTAGAGGACGAAGCTTTAGAATCTTTGGTGGCAAAAATCCGGGATATCTCGCATGTCGAATTATTAAGGATAGGAACGCGGGTACCGGTAACCTTGCCTCAGCGGATTACCGAAAACCTGGTTAACATGCTTAAAAAATATTCTCCCATCTGGTTAAGTATACATTTTAACCATCCGAAAGAGATTACTAAACGTTGTAAAAATGCCTGCGATATGCTTTCCGAAGGCGGGATGCCTTTAGGCAGCCAGACTGTTCTTCTTAAAGGTATCAATGACCGGCCTTTTATTATGAGGCGCCTGGTCCATGACCTTTTACAGATCAGGGTCAGGCCATACTATATTTACCAGTGTGATCCGGTAAGGGGTACGCAGCATTTCCGCACTCCCGTTGCCGTGGGGATAAATATTATCGAAAAATTACGCGGGCACACGTCCGGTTATGCCGTGCCAACTTATGTTATCGACGGTCCAGGCGGCGGCGGGAAGATACCTATAGGGCCGAATTATATCCTTTCCCAGGCCAAGGGTAAATATGTTTTGCGTAATTATAAAGGCAAGATTTATACCTACCTGGAATAATCTTACTAGTTTTTATACTTAAAAACGCCACCTTTAGGGGACTAACATGAAAATCAGCGCCTTTTCATTACCGCAGGCCGTATTGGGAAAGCATAATGTTAAAAATGATAAGCTTGACCAGGCGGATAAATTAGTTAAAGCCAAGAAAAAGACCTATCCTCAGGTGGATTTAGTGGCCGAAGATCAAGCTGAAGAAGCAGACGCGATAATAATTCCTCAAGATGCCAGGACCGACCTAATTCTGCATGATTTGGATTTTGTCGAAACCCGCTTAAGCAAATCCCCGCAAGATAAAGAAAAAATAATCCTGGAAAAAATGAAGGCCGCCCTGGAAAAAGAAGAATTTATCTCTTCAGTCGGTTTAACCGCAGAGGATAAAGAAGTTATCTCAGGTTATGGCCTTTTTACGATTAAACCTATAGTAGCCGTAAAGGAAGAAGAGTTGGAAAATATGGGAGGATTAATGGCCAGGGTTTTATCCGAGAGCGGCTTTATAACCTTTCTTACTGTCGGCGATAAAGAGAACCGCGCTTGGCTGATTAAAAAAGGGACAAATGCCTGGGAATCTGCCGGGGCAATCCATTCCGATATCCAGCAGGGTTTTATCCGGGCAGAAATAATAAGCTTTGCCGATTTTATTGCCGCCGGCGGTGAAACGCAGGCCAAGCAGCAAGGAAAAATGCGCCTCGAACAAAAAGATTATATAATGCAGGAGGCAGATTTAGTAAACTTCCGCTTCAACAAATGATTAGAATAAAAAAAGCCTTAATAAGTTTATCGGATAAAACAGGGATAATCGAATTCGCCAGGGAGCTAAAGAATTTCGGGGTCGAGATTATTTCAACCGGCGGCACCGCCGGACTACTGCGCAAGAACAATATCGAAGTGACTGAGGTTGCGGATTATACCGGGTTTCCCGAAATCTTAGACGGCAGGGTAAAAACCCTGCATCCTAAAATCCACGCCGGGCTTTTAGCGCTTAGGGATAACCCTAAGCATATGTCTACTTTAAGTGAACATAAAATAGAACCAATCGATATGGTGGTGGTTAATTTATACCCTTTTGAAGAAACCGTTAAAAAACCCGGCGTAGAACTTAAAGAAATAATCGAAAATATCGATATCGGCGGCCCTTCTATGCTTAGAAGCGCAGCCAAAAACTTTTCTTCGGTGGCGGTAGTTTGTAATCCCCAAAGTTACCCGGAAATCCTGCTTGAATTAAAAAAGAATGATGGTTCCTTGGGCGCGGATTTAATGCGCCGGTTAGGAATGGAAGCTTACCGTTTGACCAGCCTTTATGATGCGGCAATATATAAATATTTGAGCGGTCTGCAGGCTAAAGAAACCGGATTAAACTTTGATCAGGAATTGGTTTTTAATTTTGAAAAAATCCAGGATCTTCGTTATGGAGAAAATCCCCATCAACAAGCCGCTTTTTATCGAGAAAAAGGTAAATCCGCAGGCCTGGTAAATTTAAAGCAGCTGCAAGGCAAAGAA
>JAQTTI010000008.1:0-16079 GCA_028710845.1 Candidatus Omnitrophota bacterium
CGGAATAATCATGATCTATAGTTCTTCGAGTATTTATGCCTGGGAAAAATACGGGGATGGTTTTTATTTTTTAAAAAGGCATTTGGCATTTCTGTTTATAGGGTTATTGTTTACTTTTTTTGCGCTAGTGGTCGATTACCGGGTTCTCAGGAAATATTCGCGGGTAATGCTTTGGGTTGCCCTTGTGCTTTTAGCGCTTGTCCTTATACCGGGTTTAGGCCGCGAGGTTTCCGGAGCAAGACGGTGGTTCAGGTATAAATTTATAAGTTTCCAACCTTCGGAATTTGCCAATTTAGCCGTTATTATTTATATCTCTGATTTTATTTGCCGTAAAGCCGATAAAATTAAAATGCTGCTCCACGGTTTTATCCCGCCGATTTGCGTATTGGGCATAACTGTTCTGCTTATACTTTTACAACCCGATCTGGGAACGGTTATTGCTTTAAGCAGCGTGGTTTTGTTAATGCTTTATATCGCAGGCGTAAGGGGCAGGTATATTCTTACCTTAATACTTTGCAGTTTACCTGCGCTTTATCTTCTAATTTTTAGCGTGCCTTACCGCCGGGCAAGGGTCCTGGCATTTCTAAATCCCTGGCTTGACCCGAAAGGTTCGGGTTTTCAGATTATCCAATCACAGGTTGCTATTGGTTCAGGGGGGTTCTTTGGCAGGGGGCTCGGGCATTCCCAGCAAAAACTTTTTTATCTTCCTGCAGCCCACACCGATTTTATATTTTCTATTATCGGCGAAGAGCTTGGCCTGCTCGGTACCCTTGGTATAATCGTATTGTTCATGATGTTTATTAAACAAGGCCTTAAGGTCATCAAGAATGCCCAGGATAAATTCGGGTATTTTCTGGCCCTGGGTTTAATTTTGATGATTTCCCTAAAGGCAATTATCAACATCGGTGTATCCTGCGGGGTTTTCCCGACCAAAGGCCTGCCGCTGCCATTTATTAGCTATGGCGGTTCTTCATTAATATTTGATATGGTAAGCCTGGGTATATTGATTAATATTGCCCGTACCGGAGATTATCCATAATATGCGCTTTCTAGTTGCCACCGGCTCAAGCGGCGGACATATTTTTCCGGCTACCGCCTTAATTGATTATTTAAAATCGCCGGATATCCAGATGCTTTTAGTCCTGCCCTTAAAGGCCAGGGAAAACAAGATTCCACTTAATTGCGATAATGTGGAGTATATCCATAGCTCTAATTTAACCCCACAACTAAACAAAAGAAATATTATAAATTTAGGGTTTTTTTTCCTGGCAGCCTGGGAAAGTTTTCGTATAATCATAAAATTTAAACCAGATGTTGTTATCGGTTTTGGAAGCCAGAATACTTTAGCCTTGATTTTTTGGGCCTGGCTATTTAGAATAAATACGATAATCCACGAACAAAATGTCATCCCCGGCAGGGCAAATCGGCTCTTATCAGGGATAGCCGATAAAATCGCTTTATCTTTTAGCCAGACAAACAGCTATTTAAAAGGCGCGGCCGGTAAAATTAAGATAGTCGGCAACCCAATACGTCCGGAATTAAAAAGGATCGATAAAAAAGATGCACTGGACTTTTTTGATTTTAAAGAAGGCAAAATCAATATTTTGGTTACCGGCGGTTCGCAAGGATCCTTTAAATTAAATGATATTGTTTTCAGGGCTTTTGATAATTTTAAGAAAAAAGATGATTTACAGATAATCCATATCTGCGGAAGCCGGGATTTTATTGAGCTTAAAGCAAGATACGTATCCAGCGGATTGCGTTATAGAATTTTTGATTTTTTGACCTCGATGCAATATGCGTATAGCGCGGCGGATTTTGTGATTTGCAGGGCAGGGGCGACTACTATTGCTGAACTGCAAAAATTTTCATGTCCGGCGATACTTGTTCCTTATCCTTTTGCCTATTTGCACCAGTTAGCCAATGCCCGGGTTTTGGAAGAAATTTCTGCTGCGATAGTGATTAAGGATGAAGATCTGACTGTGGAAAAGATAAACGCTCAACTGCTTGAATTTAGCGAAAATCCTTCTAAATTGAAATCCATGCAAAAAGCCTATTTCGGCCAGGGCCGGCCTGATGCGGCCGCTTTGCTTGCCAAAGAAGTCCTGGATTTTTGCTCTTAATAAGGAAAGTCTCAATGAAAAAACATTATCATCTCATAGGAATAGGCGGGATAGGGATGAGCGGAATCGCTCACCTTCTGCTTAAAAGCGGTTTTATGGTCAGCGGTTCAGATTTGAGGGAAAACCGCTCGACTGAAGAGTTAAAGCGCTCAGGTGCTAGAATATTTATCGGCCATTCAGTAGGAAATATTTGCGATCAGGATGTGGTGGTTTATTCTTCGGCAATCAAAGATGATAACCCGGAACTAAAACAAGCTAAGATTATGGGTAAAACCCTCATAAAAAGAGCAGAAGCTTTGGTTTTTCTTATGAAAGATAAGGAAGTAATAACCGTAAGCGGAAGTCACGGTAAAACTACTACTACTTCGTTGGTTTCATATATGCTCCTTGAAGCAGGCTTTAATCCTACAGTCGCGATAGGAGGTATTCTTAATAATATCGATGCCAATGCAAGGTTAGGTTCGGGTGAATTTTTTGTTGCCGAAGCAGATGAGTCGGACGGCTCCTTCTTAAACTATACTCCGAAATATTCGATTATAACCAATATCGACCATGAACATCTTGATTATTACCATAGTTTTGAGAATGAGCTGGTTGCTTTTAAAGAATTCATGGAACGGACCCGTAAGGACGGTTGTATTTTTGCCTGTTACGATGATCCTGTGCTCTTAAAACTGGTTAATCTTTATTGCGCCAGAAAGGTTACTTTTGGTTTAGATGGCTGTGCTGATATTTGTGCAAAGAATATTTCATTTATAAAAGGGCAATCAGCGGAAAGGTTTACTAAATTATCATCTGATTTTGATTGTTATTTTAAAAATAAATTCCTGAGCCATTTCCATCTTTCTTTGGGAGGAAGACATAATATTTCCAATTCTCTGGCAGTGATAGGGCTGGGGTTAGATTTGGGGATAGATTTAAAACAAATCTCCAGAAGCCTTAGTGAATACAAGGGCGCAGGGCGTCGGCTGGAAACCAAATTTAAGAACAATAAATACCTGGTTATGGATGATTACGGCCATCATCCATCGGAAATAAAAGCTACTTTGGCGGCAGTTTCTAATTTGGCAGCAAAACGAAGGATCGTCGTGTTCCAGCCGCACCGCTACAGCCGGACCAAGCTGCTTTTAGATGATTTTGCTAAATCCTTCAGCCAGGCCGATTATCTGATCCTTACCGATATTTATGCCGCCAGCGAATCCCCGATAGAAGGGGTAAGCGTCCAAGTTTTATTAAATAAAATAAAAGAAAATCTACCCGGTAAAGAGGTAGTTTATTTAGCCAAGGAAAATATTCTAAAGCATATACTGGATCTGCTTTGCGACGGGGATCTCGTAATTACTTTAGGCGCAGGAGATATCGTTAAGGTTTCCGATGAATTGGCCAAAGAGCTTGACTAAGCTAATAAATAAAAAAGTTAATTTAGCAAAATTTACCAGTTTTAAGATAGGCGGTGAAGCGGAATTTTTCACTGCTCCGAAGAACATTGCTGAGCTTCGAAAGATTTTAGTTTTTGCTAAAGTCAAGAAAATTCCTGTACACATTCTGGGAGGGGGCACTAACATATTGATAAGCGATAACGGCGTGAAGGGAATAGTAATAAAAATAGACGCTAAATTTTTCAGGGAACTTTATAAAAAACAGAACTCGATAGTAGCCGGAAGCGGGATAAACTTAAGCCGGCTGGTTCTATTTGCCAGGGAAAAAGGTTTAGGTGGATTGGAATTTCTAGCCGGGATCCCGGGTTCAGTCGGCGGTTCTTTAGTTGGTAATGCCGGTGCCTGGGGCAGCTCGATTGGTGATTTTGTCGATCAGGTTTGCGTCTTAAGCTACGACGGTAAAAAAAAGCTGCTTAATAAAGACGACCTGAAATTTTCTTATCGCTTATCGAATTTGGGTAAATATATCGTTCTTTGGGCTCGCCTGAAGTTAGCCAGAAAAGATAAAGATAAAATTTACGCCAAAATAAGAGAACACATGCTTGCGCGCAAAAAATCCCAGAATGATTTTTTGCCCAGCGCAGGCTGTATTTTTAAGAATCCTTCGGCAGCCAGGTCCGCGGGGAAGTTAATTGATTTATGCGGGTTAAAAGGAAAGAAAAAGTCAGGGGCGATGATTTCCAAAGTGCATGCAAATTTTATTCTTAATCTTGGCAATGCTAAGGCCAATGATGTTCTCTGGCTTATGGATTTAATCCGTAAAAAGGTAAGATCCAGATTTAATATCGAACTGGCGGAAGAGGTAAAATTATGGAACTAAGAAATTTTGGAAAAATCGGTGTTTTAATGGGAGGGCCGTCTTCGGAACGCGAAATTTCTTTAAAGAGCGGTAAGGCAGTTTTACAGGCCCTTACGGATTTGGGGCTAAATACTGTGGGCATCGATATTATCAATGAAGGTAAAGATGAAAATATTGATTTGCTGAAAAGGCAAAATTTAGACTGTGCTTTTATCGCCCTTCACGGCAGGTTTGGGGAGGACGGGGCGATCCAAGAAATCCTCGAAGAGATAAATCTGCCTTACACAGCCTCAGGAGTATGCGCCAGCCGACTGGCTATGGATAAAATCGAATCCCTGGCAATATTTAAAAGGGGAGGGTTAAAGGTCCCGCAGTCTCAGGTGCTGGAAATTTCTTCTTATAACGGAGTATTTAAGAATATGCTGGGGTTTCCTTTGATTGTTAAGCCTGCTAACCACGGCTCAAGCATCGGGCTTTCTCTGGTTGAAAAAGAGTTTCAGCTTCCCGCGGCAATTGAATTGGCTTTTAAATACGATAAGCGCATAGTTATCGAAGAATATATATACGGCAGAGAGCTTACGGTCGGAGTTTTAGGAGAAGAGGCCTTGCCGGTGGTTGAAATTATTCCCAAAAATAAATTTTTTGATTATAATGCTAAGTACCAGTCCGGCCTGACTCAATATCTTGTTCCTGCTCCTCTTGAAGGCAGGGTTGCTAAAGAAGTCCAGGAAGCTGGATTAAGGGCTCATAAACTTTTAGGCTGCTCCGGCTGTTCGCGCACTGACATTATTTTAAGTAAAGACGAAATTCCTTATGTATTGGAAGTCAATACCATTCCCGGGATGACCTCGACCAGCCTTTTACCCAAAGCCGCCCAGATTGTCGGTATCAATTTTGAAAGGCTATGTTTTAAACTTTTAGAACTGGCATATGAAAAGAAAAAGATATAATTTTCCTTTTAAATTATTTTTCCCCCTGATCCTTATTTTCCTTGCTATCTTTTTATTAATAGGATATATTTGGAAAGTATTGACTACCTCGGATTTTTTCAGCGTTAAACAGGTTGTGGTCAGGAACTTCGATATAAACCTTGATTATTTAAAAGGGAGAAATATTTTTAACCTGGATTTAGACCAGCAATCGCGCCGGGTTTTTCTAGCCTGTCCGGATTGCCGTAAGGTGAGGTTTTCCAGGGTGCTCCCGAATACCGTAGTGGTAGATTTTTTAAAACGCCAACCGGTTGCCCTGGTCAAGTTTTATAAAAATTTTGCGGTAGATGAAGAAGGGGTATTTTTCTATTCCCTGGAAACAGGAGAAGAAAATCGGCTACCGATTATTTACGGCCTTGAGACAAAAATTTTCGCCCCAAAACCGGGAGTAAAGTATAAAAGGGCCGAACTTGATTTAGCTTTAGATATAATCCGGGAGGTCAGAGATAACAAGTCTTTGAAGGGTTTTGAATTAAAAAGAATCGACGCCCAAAACATTGAGAGCGCCGGATTTTTTATCCTGATGCCTAAGCCTGCTGCAGGCTATATTATACCGTTGAAGCAGGAGGGAGAACTCGGGTTTGAGGTGCGCATAGGCCGGGGTAATATCAAACAAAAAATTATGATTTTAGGCGGACTGATTATTCAGGCGCGTAAAGATTGGGGCAATATAAAATATATAGACTTGAGGTTTAAGGAGCCTTTAATTAAATTAAACAATAAGCTTTAGTATAGGAGAATAATGTTAAATAGCAGCCATATTTGCGCGGTAGACATCGGTTCGGATAAGATCTCAGCTTGCCTTGCCACGCTTAAGAAAAATAAAATTGAAAGTATTTTTTTAGATTGCCTGCCTTCCCGGGGAGTAAAAGAAGGAGTGATAGTTGATGCAACCGAGTTAGTCATTTGTATTACTAAAATTTTAAAAAGCTTAAAAAATAAATCCGGGCTGAGAATAAAGTATATCCATGCGAATTTTTCCGGCAAAGATATCTCAACCAAACACAGCCATGCGATTATCCCGCTGGCCGAACGCGGCAATAAAGTCGTCACCGCAACCGATATTGCCACTGCAAACGAGCAGGCGCGGATCCTGGGTTCCAGTTTAGACGAGGAGATAATCAGTGTTATACCCTCAAGTTATTCTATCGATTCGAAATCTAACGTTATTAACCCAATCGGTTTATATAGCCATAAACTGGAGGTAGATTTATATCTGATCTGCGCCAGGTTATCGTCACTGCAGAGTTTAAGCCGGGTAGTAAGCCAGGCAGGTTATGAAATAAGAAGGCTCTCTTTTTCCGGCCTGGCTACCAGTAAAGTTGTTTTCAGCAGGGAGGAAAGACGAGGAGTTAGCGTATTCTGCGATATAGGAAGAGATGTCACCGAGCTGATTACCTTTAAAGACGGTTTGCTTCAGAATATCCAGATCCTTAGCATAGGCGGAAATAGTATGACCTTGCATCTTTGCGAAGGACTAAAGATTAATTTTGAACTAGCGGAAGATATTAAGCGTTCTTATGGAGTTATTGGGGGAGCTGACAATATTCAGGAAGATAAAGAAATTTTAGTCAAGAAAGATGAATTCTATAAGCCTATCAAACAGCGCCAGGTCGCCCAGATGGTTACTAATTCCAGCCGCCTGATTGCATCTCAAATCAAGGAAGCAGTGGAGAATAAGCGAGCTTTGCATGAGATTGACCATTTTAT
This sequence comes from Candidatus Omnitrophota bacterium, assembly GCA_028710845.1. Classification (GTDB taxonomy): domain Bacteria; phylum Omnitrophota; class Gorgyraeia; order Gygaellales; family Profunditerraquicolaceae; genus UBA6249. Next base: position 7,061 of record JAQTTI010000008.1, read on the forward strand.
TATGGCAGGCAGAACCCTGCTTACTGATGGTTTTATTGAAATGATGGAAGAGGTTATTAAGATCCCGGTTTCGATGGGGAGGATAAAGAACGCAGAGATTGCATCTATCGCAAAAGAAAACAGCGAGCTATCCGGGCAAAAATACCTTACCTACCTGACCTGCCTGGGGATGATCTGTGAAGATTTAGAAGATAAGAGTTTAGGTACCCCGAAACTGGTCAAACCTGCCAAAAACCTGCTGATTAAAGCCGCAAACCGCTTCAAAGAAGTTTATCAAGAATATTTTTAAATAAATGGGGTCAGAGCTAATTTTTATCACCTGCTATCTAAAAAATTAGCTCTGACCCCATTTATTCCGATTGACCCAAGCGGGTTATCGTGTATAATATTATATTTATGATTAAAGATAATATCGAAAGGGTAAAGGAGAGGATTAGGGCGTCTTGCTCAAAAACCGGCTCAAACCCTGAGCGGATTTCGATTGTTTGTGTTACTAAAGGCCAGCCAATCGAATCCATCTCTGAATTAGCCGGTTTAGGTTATAAAGATATCGGCGAAAACAAGGTTCAGGAAGCTCTTTTCAAATTTAACCAGATTTCCGGTTTAAAATGGCATATGATCGGACACCTTCAGACAAACAAGGTAAAAGAGGCGGTAAAGGTATTTGATTTGATCCATTCTGTTGATAGCCTGAATTTAGCCGAAGAAATCAATAAACAGGCACTTAAAGTAAATAAGGTCCAGGAGATTCTTATTGAAGTAAAGACTTCGCCGGAAGAAACTAAATTCGGAGTCTCACCAGTTGATCTTGAGGAAATTTCTACTGAAGCCGCAAAATTAGGTAATCTAAAAGTCAAGGGGCTGATGACCATCGCTCCCTTGGCCGAAAATATAGAGGAAACCCGGAAATATTTTGCTTTAACCAGGAAATTACGCGATAAAATAAATCCCGGGTGGCTCCTTTCAATGGGGATGTCGGATGATTTCGAGGTAGCAATCGAAGAAGGCGCCGATATTATAAGGATAGGAAGGGCGATATTTAATGGATAAGACCAAGAGCGTGGGTATCATCGGTTACGGGAATATGGGGCAGGCTATTGCTGAGCGGATCAAGGATGAATATACCGTCAACGTTTTTGACAAAGATAAAAATAAAATTTCTTCCTTAAATAACGCATCTACGGACATAGAAAGCTTAGTCAAAAAATCCGAAGTGATTATTCTGTCCATTAAGCCTCAGGATTTCGATGAGCTGCTGGCCGAAATCAAGCCCTTTGCGGAGAATAAATTTTTTATAACCATAGCTGCCGGTATTACTACAAAATTTATGAAAAGCCGGCTGGGAGATAATGCCAGGGTTGTCAGGGTCATGCCCAATATGCCGGCTCAAATTGGCCAGGGAGTCACGGTTATTTTTAAAGGCGAGGAATCTTTAAATACAGGGGCAAACCCGGCTTGGCAGTTGGCATATGATATTTTCAGTAATTTAGGTTCTGTCCTGGCGGTGGATAAGGAAGATATGATTAATATGGCAACGGCAATTTCAGGAAGCGGGCCGGCATTTTTCTGTCAATACATGAAAGAAAGAAAGAATGCTCCTGCAATGAGGGATGAGTTCATTAAGCTGCTGACTGAATCGGCCGTCGGCCTTGGTTTCGATAGGAAAGAAGCTGAATTTTTGTCCGAGAGAGCGGTCGATGGGATTATTTCGATGCTGGTAGAAAGAAATTTATCCTGTGCTGATGTAATAAAAATGGTTGCTTCTAAAGGCGGGACAACCCAGGCCGGCCTTGATGTATTAAACTCAGGGGGTACCCTGGAAGAAGCGGTAAAAAGCGCCTATAAACGCGCAGGCGAACTGGGGCAAAGGAGTTAAAAATATGCCAAAGATAGGTATTATCGGCGGAAGCGGTCTTTATAATATCGAGGGATTAGAAGTTATAAATAAGGTTTCGGTTAAGACCCCTTTCGGCAAACCTTCGGATAAATTTGTTATCGGCAAGCTTGAAGATAAAGAGATAGTTTTCCTGCCCAGGCATGGGGTCGGCCACCGGATTTCTCCGACCGAAATAAATTACCGGGCAAATATTTTCGCCATGAAAAAACTAGGCGTAGAGAGGCTTATCTCGGTCACTGCCTGCGGAAGCTTAAGAGAAGAAATGAAGCCGCTTGATTTTGTAGTGGTTGATCAGTTTGTCGACCGGACTAATTACGGAAGGGATATGACCTTCTTTAGCCGGGGAATTGTAAGCCATATAGTTTTTAGCCATCCGGTCTGCCCTCACCTTTCTGCGACAATTTATTCAGCCGGTAAGTTTTTGAATTTAAATATGCATAACCGGGGGACTTATATTAATATGGAGGGCCCGCAATTTTCCACTTTGGCTGAAAGCAAGCTTTACCGGAGTTGGGGTATGGATATAATCGGTATGACCAATATAGCGGAGGCAAAGCTGAGCCGCGAGGCCGAAATATGTTACTCAACCTTGGCCTGTATTACCGATTATGACTGTTGGCACCCGGATCATGAATCCGTGACTTTGGAAATGGTCATAAGCAACCTTAGGAAAAACGTGGAAAATGCCAAGAAAATAATTTCCAAAGTAATCAAAGAAATAGATTCAAAACGCTCCTGTGGATGTAAGGACGCTTTAAAATTTGCAATCGTTACCGATAAAAAGCTTATTCCTGCGAAAGTAAAAAAGGATCTGGATATCTTAATAGGCAGATATGTCGAATAATTCCGAATACAAAAATACCCTGAATTTACCAAAGACCGAATTTCCAATGAAGGCTGATCTGCCTAAGCGGGAGCCTTTAATGCTGGAAAATTGGGCCCACTCCGGCCTTTACGGCTTAATCAAAAAAAAGCCGGCTAAAAAAGGCAGGTATGTCCTGCACGACGGCCCGCCTTATGCAAACGGGGACATACATATCGGCCATGCTTTGAACAAGACGCTAAAAGATATAGTAATTAAATACAAGACCATGCAGGGCTATGAATCGCCTTATGTCCCGGGATGGGACTGCCACGGTCTTCCGATAGAGCACCAGTTATTCAAAGAATTAAAAATAGCTAAACATCAGATCTCTCAGCTTGAGTTCAGGAAGAAGGCCCATGATTACGCGATGAAATATGTAGCCAATCAAAGAGACCAGTTTAAAAGATTGGGGGTCTTCGGAGATTGGGAAAATCCCTATTTAACTTTAAGCCACGAATATGAAGAGGCGATTATCAGTTCTTTTAACCACCTGTTCAATCAGGGGTTTATCCAGCGCGGCCTAAAGCCGGTTAATTGGTGTTTTAAATGCGAAACTGCCTTAGCTGAGGCAGAGGTTGAATATGAAAACCGCAGTTCGCCTTCGATATTTGTCAAATTCAAAATTGATGCCGGAAAAGATTTTTTAAAAGACAGCTACCTTGTAATTTGGACGACTACACCTTGGACATTAATTGCCAATGTTGCCGTAGCAGTGCATCCCGAATTCAGCTATTCTTATTTAAAGACAAACAAGGGTAACTTGATCATCGCCAATGTCCGTTTGTCCATATTAGAACAGATGGGTATTGAAAAATACGAGGTTTTAAAAGAGTTCAAAGGGAAAGAGTTGGAAAAAATTACCTATACCCACCCTTTTGGGCTGCGTTCGGGTAAAGTAGTTCTGGCGGACTATGTTTCTTCCGAGGAGGGCTCAGGGCTTGTCCATACTGCGCCCGGCCACGGAGCCGAAGATTTCCAGACCGGTTTAAAATACGGTTTAGATATCGTTATGCCGGTTGACCCCAGGGGAAAGTTTGATTCATCGGCGAAAGAATTCGCCGGGCAAAATGTATATGATGCCAATAAAGCTATTATCGAAAAACTGATAAATACAGACGCGCTTCTTTTGGAACAAAAGATATCGCATTCCTATCCGCATTGCTGGCGCTGCAAAAACCCGATAATTTTCCGGGCCACCAAACAATGGTTTTTGATAATCGACCATAAAGATTTACGCCAGAATGTTTTAAAGGCCATAAAAGAAAAGGTGCGTTGGGTTCCCGAGGCCGGAAGAGAAAGGATCTCGGCAATGGTGGAACTTCGGCCTGATTGGTGCCTTTCCCGCCAGAGATACTGGGGTGTGCCTGTGCCGGCCCTGGTCTGTCAGGAATGTAAAGAAGAGTTTTTTGATAAAAATGTAATTGAAAAATTCGCTCAAATTACGATAAGCGAAGGTTCTGATTGCTGGTTTAGCCGTAATATCGAAGATTTTATTCCTCAAGGATTGACCTGCCCCGCATGTAAAAAAGGAAAATCGTTTACCAGGGGGATGGATATCCTTGATGTCTGGTTTGATTCCGGGGTAAGCAGCCAGGCAGTCCTCAAAAAAAGAAAAGAACTAGGCGGAGTCCCTGCCCAATTATATTTGGAAGGCAGCGACCAGCACCGGGGATGGTTTCAGTCATCGATCATTCCCGGGATCGCAATTGACGCTAAACCGCCTTTTGAAAATGTGCTTACCCACGGTTTTGTCGTCGACGGTGAAGGAAGGAAGATGTCTAAATCCCAGGGCAATGTAATCAGCCCTTTTGAGATCATCAAGGATTATGGGGCCGATATCTTAAGGATGTGGGTAGCCTCAAGCGATTATAACGAGGATATCCGTATTTCAAAAGAGATTCTAACCCGCCTTTCCGAGTCTTACCGTAAAATACGCAATACGGCTAAATTTATCTTGAGCAACCTTTATGATTTCAACCCGCAGACCGATAAAGTAGGTTATGCCGACCTGAAAATAATAGATAAGTGGATACTCCAGGAAACAAAATCAGTATTATCCGAGGCTAAAACTGCTTATGATTCTTTTGAGTTCCATAAGGCGTATAAAGCTATCTACGATCTTTGCAATGAACAGCTTTCGATGTATTACCTGGATATGGTCAAAGGCCGTTTATATACTTTTGGGGCAAAAACTTTACCAAGGCGTTCCGTTCAGACGGCTATTTTTGAAGTATTGGATATGCTGGTCCGCGCAATCGCCCCAATTCTAGTTTTTACTGCAGATGAAATCTGGCAACATCTGCCTAAAGACAAAAACTTAAGATCAATTCCGAGCGTGCATCTTTTAGAATGGCCGGAAGCTAACTTTATACCCGAGGACAATGTTCGTTTACGTCTTGGCGAGGTAATTTTGCAGATACCTTTGGCAGCCAAGGCGCTGGAAGAGTTGCGCGGCAAAGGCCAAATCGGCAGTTCTTTTGATGCCAGAATAAAACTATTGACAAAAGTTGAGGAACGTTATACATTCTTATCCAGCCTTTCCGATGATCTCTGTGAAATTTTTAAGGTTTCACAGGTAGAGATAGTAAAAGAAGATAATCTTGTTGAGGAAATAAAAATAGAAGCTGCTAAAGCTGAAGGCGCCAAATGCGCGCGCTGCTGGAATTACACGCTTGATATAGGACTAGATCCGCAACATCCTTTGATTTGCGGCAATTGCCGGACAGCCATAAGGGGGCAGTAAAAGTGAAGAAGAAATATACCAAAAAAGAGTTAAAGGAATTTAGAAAGATAGTGCAAAAAAGGAAGGAAGAGATATTAGACGACCTTAAGCATATAGCCGACGATACATTAAGAAAATCCCAGAAAGAGGCTTCGGGGGATATTTCAGGCTATACTTACCATATGGCAGATGTTGCTACCGATAACTACGACCGCGAGTTTTCCTTGGGGTTAGCTTCGGATGAGAGAAAATCACTCTATGAGTTGGATGATGCAATAAAAAGGATAGAGGAAGGCACTTTTGGCATCTGCGATGACTGCAAAAACACCATCACGAAAATAAGGTTGAAAGCAGTGCCTTCGGCGCGCCTTTGCATTAAGTGCCAGCAGAAGAGGGAAAAAAGATAATAGCTCTAACCTAATGGGATGATTTTTATCATCGTAACAAGCATCGTCGTTTTAGACCAAACGACAAAGTTCTTAGCTACAAAACTCCTTCATTTAAATACCCCTGTTGCAATCATCAAGGATTTCTTTTATTTTACACTTGTCCACAACCGGGGAGCCGCTTTTGGAAATTTCCAGAATCAGCTGTTCTTTCTTATCTTGATTACGATTTTTGCAATTGTGCTCATTTTTTATAATTTAAGGGATAAGAAAAATTCGCTGATTTTTAAACTTGCCTTAAGCCTTATTTTAGGCGGGGCGATCGGAAATTTAATCGACCGCCTGCGTTTCGGTTTTGTGATTGATTTTCTGGATTTTAAGGTCTGGCCTGTTTTTAACCTGGCAGATTCTGCCATAACCATCGCCGCGATTTTGCTGGCCTGGGAAATACTATTCAAAAAAGATGTATCCCGAGATCTGTAAAATAGGATCATTTACTATTTATTCATACGGCCTGATGTTGGTTTTGGGTTTTTTCTTATGCGTCTATCTTTCTCTATTTCAGGCGAAAAAAGAACAGTTTGACCCCGACCAGATTTTTAACCTTTTATTTTATATTTTTATCTCCGGGATTATCGGAAGCCGCCTGTTTTATGTAATTTATAACGCTTCTTTTTATCTGCGCAATCCGCTGGAAATTGTTATGCTCCAGCGAGGTGGAATGGCCTGGTTCGGAGGGTTGACATTAGGGAGTATAACGGCGGTAATATTCATCAGAAAAAACAAACTGAATCTGCTTAAAACCCTTGATTTAATAGTTCCTTTTATCGTATTAGGCCAGGCTCTCGGAAGGATCGGTTGTTTTTTAAACGGCTGCTGTTTCGGCAGGCACTCAGATTTCGGGATATTTTTTCCTGTTCATGAAGATATCCTGATACCTACCCAGCTTTACTCGTCGCTGCTCTTACTTTTAATTTTTGTTGTTTTAAGGTTTTTGCAGGATAAAAAGCATCTGCCGGGTCAGATCCTGGCCAGCTACCTGTTTCTTTATTCAATAAAAAGGTTTTTTATCGAATTTTTCCGCGCCGACAGCCCGAAAGCTTATTTAGGGCTTACTATTTTCCAATTGTTGTGCCTGGCAGTGTTTGTTTCTTCCCTCGTGATATTTGCTAAAATTTTCCATAATCAGAAAAAATAATGGATGAATTATTGATACAGGTAACCGCCGAACAGGCAAAAATGCGCCTGGATATGCTTTTATCCGAATATGCGGGAGAAAATTCTCTCGGATTTTCGCGGACGATCCTGCAGAAATTAATCAAAGAGGGCAAGGTTTTTGTAAATTCTAAAATCCAGGATAAGCCCCATCATAAGGTGGCCTTTGGCGATAATATCCAGGTTATTATCCCCAAAAAAGAAAAAACCGGGATCCTGCCTGAAGAAATACCTTTAGATGTTGTTTACGAAGACCAGGATTTATTGGTTATCAATAAGCCGACTAATTTGGTGGTTCATCCTGCACCCGGGAACCCAGGGCATACTTTAGTCAACGCTTTGCTCGGCCGGGCAGTCGAATTGAGCGATGTTAATAAAAACCGACCGGGGATAGTCCATCGCCTGGATAAAGAAACCAGCGGCCTTTTGGTTATAGCCAAAAATAATTCCAGCCATTTAAATTTAGCCAGGCAATTTGCCCAGCATACTATCGAGAAGACCTATGTCGCCATTGTTTGCGGTAAAGTCGAATTCGACGAGGATGTGATCGAGGCGCCGATAGGCCGTGATCCTCTTAAACGTAAGAACATGGCTATCAGTTATGTCGGCAACACCAAGTACGCAAAAACATATTACCGCACTTTAAAACGGGGGAATAATTTCAGCTTTTTAGAATTAAAGCCCCATACCGGCAGGACCCACCAGCTTAGGGTGCATCTGGCTTATCTGGGCCATCCTATTCTCGGCGACACTAAATACGGAAAGAACAAAAATTTCCCCCGTCTGGCCTTACATGCAAAAGAGATTAGTTTTATCCATCCGGCTACAAAACAACCAATGCGCTTTACCAGTAAAATCCCTCAGGAATTCCAGGAGTTCATAAAAAATAATCTATAAAATAATTCCCTTGATTTTTACCTAACCAATGTTATAGTAATGGGTAAGAAATTAAATAATAGGAGGATAGATGAATCGTAAAGGCGCAATTTTATTACCTATTTTAACTATATTATTCCTTGTTTCTTTAGCTGCTGCCGGAGGACTATTCTATTTATACCAAAAAGAACATGCCCAGAACATTATCCTCCAGGGCCAGATAAGCGATTTAGAAAAACGCCAGACCCTTACCGAGGGCAAGCTTAACGATACTAAAAAAATGGCTGCCGAATTGCAACTCAGGCTCCAGGAATCCAAATCCAAAGTGAGTAATTTAACCGACGAATTTGATAAAGAGAAGATTGCCCATGCTGAAGCATTAAGTCAGCTGGAGCAGTTTAAATCTGACCTTGAGCAGCAAAAAGCCGTACGGCAGGACCTGGAAAACCAGCTTAAAAGCGCGCAGGAAGATGCTAAAAAAATAAAGAAAGAATTAAGCAGTATAAAGCAGCAAAAAACAGAGCTTGAAGAAAAATTAAAGAATATGGAAGCAGAAGCAAACAGCGTAGAATTAGGTACTGTTGTGATAAATAATGACGAACCGGTAGTGACTGTCGATAACCCTCCTAAAGCCGAAAAGCAGGCCAAGCCGGCTAAAAAATCCGCTAAAACCAAAAGCCTGGAAGGTAGAATAATGGTAGTAAATAAAGAATTTAATTTCGTGGTAGTAAACCTGGGCAGTAAGGACGGGGTTAAAGTAGGCGATGAGTTTACGGTGGTTAGCGGCGGAAAATCCATCGGCAGTATAAAGATCGAAAAAGTCCACGAGTCGATGTCGGCAGCCGGTTTTCCTATTGAAATAAAAGATTACGTAAAAGAAAACGACCAAATAACTTCGAAGGCAAAGTGAAGCCTTTAATAGTCAAAGATAAGTTCGTCCCCCGCGGTAAAATCCTGGTTTCCGGCGACAAATCCATAGCCCATCGAGCACTGATCTTAAGTGCGCTGGCTTGCGGCAGAACAACCCTTAAGAATTTTCCTTTTCATGATGATTCATT